>JAITFO010000101.1 GCA_031281265.1 Candidatus Fibrimonadaceae bacterium | reverse complement strand
AAACGCCCGTTACCATACCGAACACGGAAGCTAAGACGCGTGCCGCCGAGGGTACCGCGCCGAAATGGCGCGGGAGAGAAGGTAGCTGCCGGGGCTTATTTCTGACATTTTTAGCATTTGCTATAATGCAGGCGTGGCCAAATTGGATTAAGGCATCTGGCTACGAACCAGAAGATTGCAGGTTCGAGTCCTGCCGTCTGTATTTTTAGCTATTTCTTTTTCCTTTTTTCCTATAAATAATGTATTTTTATAAAACTTGGTTAATATATGGAAAATATTCAGCTAATATCTACGAAACCCGAAAAATGGGAGTATTTTAAAAAAAACTTATCCGTTTCTTATGAATTTATAAACTCTAAACCTGGGGAAGCGGTCGACTTTTCCGAAATAGCGATTATAGCTGTAGATGAAATTGAAAACATAGGTAAAATTCCAGATGCTGAGAAAAAACGGTTGCCAATTGTATTTTTTGGTAATTCGGACGATTTCTCAACGGAGATTAAAGTCAGAAAATTAGGCGCTGTTGATTTTTTTTACACCCCTTTCGATAAAGAACTGCTTATGCTTCGTTTTAAGCATATATCCAAAATGTCCGATTTGTCAAAATTCAAAACGGATAATTTGCGCTGGATGCACACGGTAAAGCGCGAGATGGTTAATTTTCAAGAGGGTATGGCGGAAGTAATTGCGCAAACGGTGGAAAGCAGAGATGAATACACGGGTGGGCATGTAATCAGAACAGCCACGTTCATAGGCTTGCTGGGAGAGGAATTTGTAGAGAAAGAGGTACTCACAAAAGAGCAGCTAAACCTGATTGTTCGTGCTGCGCCTTTGCATGACATTGGGAAAATAGGGATTAGAGATTCAATTTTGCTAAAACCAGGTCAACTCACCGAGAGCGAGCGGATTGAGATGATGCAGCACACCGAAAAAGGGGCAAACTTGATAAGAAAAATCCAAAAAAGGTTCGCAAGCCATATTTATCTGCAATATGCCTACGATATAGCCCTGAATCATCACGAGCGATTTGACGGTAAAGGCTACCCAAATGGCAAAAAGGGGAAGGATATCCCCTTCTGTGCAAGGCTTATGTCTGTTGTGGATGTTTATGACGCTCTTGTTTCCGACAGGGTTTATCGCAAGGGGATACCTAAAGAAAAAGCCTTTGAAATCATTTTTGGTGGCAGTGGCACTCAATTTGACCCAACTGTATTGAAAGCCTTTGATAATTGCAAAGATTACTTGATTTAATAGCCCAAAGCAGCCCGATTCTCAATTTTTTATCCCTTTTTTAAAAAAAATTTGTATATTTCAGCTAGGACAACACAGAGAGGTTTTAAATGATTTTTTCAAAACGGGTTATATGTGGCTTATTTGCAGCATCTTTTGCTCTTTTAGTCTCTTGTGAAGAGAAAGAAGCGAAGGATTCCGAAAAAACTGGTTATTCACGTGACCAAACCCTTTACCTATCGGGTTCTCAGTGGGGTGACCCAAACACTTTCAATCCTTTGGTAGAGCCTTGGCTGGTAGCTTGGCCTGCAAATGATAGATTCAACATAATGTATGAACCTTTGACCGCTTACAACACTATAACCGGCGTGACCGAGCCTATACTGGGCATCTATCAAAAGGAATTGTCAAATACCGAGAAAATTGTTGTGGATATTCAGCCAGAGGCCAAGTGGAGCGATGGGAAACCTGTAACTTCCACTGATGTCAAGTTTATATATGAGCTTGGCAAAAGATTTCCGCAAGCTTCGGTATCTTACATAAACGAATTTGTTTCCGAAATAAAAGTGGATACCGTCAATAATGTTGAAAGGCTGTCTTTTATGGTCAATAAAAAAGCGCGCAACAATCCGCTTGCTATTTTAGACCAGTTGCAAGCGGTTCGCATAGTTCCAGCGCATGTGTTTGAGAAATATTTAGCGGATAACAACAACGATTTTGATGCTGTAAAAAAACTTAAATGCGATAAAGACCCTGTTGTCTCAGGTCCATATACTCTTGACCAGTACAATAACGAACGCATAGTTTTGGTACGCCGTGATGATTATTGGGGAAACAAGGTTTTGCACGAAGGTGCACTTCCAGTTCCTAAATATATAATTCATCCCATATATAAAAACAATGACCATTTTGCCATAAACCTGCAAAAAGGCGCGTTGGATGCTTCAATGAATTACATCCCTCGCATAAGCGAAAAAAAGAAAGATGGTGTAAGCACTTGGTATGATGCTCCGCCTTATTTTGTTCCGGGTTCCATGCACTTTTTGTATTTGAACCACACCAAAGCACCGCTGAGCGATAAAAAGTTCCGCCGTGCAATGGCTGCTGCTATAGACTATTCTGCAATTAGCCGCCTTGCTCTTTCTAACTATACGCCTCCTATGAAACCAGGTTTGATAATGTCTTCTGGTTTGGAGAAAAAGTATTATAGTGAAGAAGAGGTGACCAAGCATAGCGTTTCGCTTGGCGACAAGGAATATGCAAAAAAACTGCTTGCAGAGGCTGGCTATAAAGCGATTTTTGACAAAGATAGCGTTTTGAAACATTCCATTGGGCCAAATGGCGATACCTTGCCATCTTTATTGATAAAAGCCCCTGCTGGTTGGTCGGATTGGGAAGCTATTGTTAATCTGGTGGTTAAACAGCTTCGCTCCGTTGGCATAGATGTTCGTGAAGGTTTTGTGGATGGTAGCCAATACTGGCCAGCTTTGCCCAGCGGCGACTTTGATATGATTATGAGAAAACCACCTGTTGCAGTTACGGCCTCTCTTCCTTGGAATCGCTTTAACGCCGTAATGTCTTCACGTAATTGGCGCCCTGTTGGGGATGGCAATTCCATGAACGAAAACGAAGGTCGCTATAACAATCCCAGCGCTGCAAATTATAATAAAAGGGTAGATGATCTTTTAGATATTATACCTCTGCTCTCGGATGAAGATTCTCTAAAAGTAGCTTACGCGGAGCTTAACAACATATTCCTCGATGACCAGCCAGTTATACCGGTCTGCCATTTGCCAGAGGAATACTATCAGTTCAGCACAAAGGTTTGGGATGGCTGGCCTACAGAGAAAAATCAATATGCCCCTCCTCAGTTGCCTTGGGTTGGAAGCGGCATAAACACTCTTTGGCGGTTAAAGTCGGTTAAGTAGCATGTTGAAAAAATACCCCACCGTCCGTTACGTTTTGCTGAGAGCGATATGGTACTTCCTGACTTTTTTGGTTGCCATAGCGCTTAATTTCTTTTTGCCGCGCGTGGGTTCGGATCCAGGTGACATAATGCTGGCGCAGTCATCAGTTAGTAGCCCTGAAATTCGCAAGCAAACGGAAGAAAGCCTTCGCAAGAGCTTTGGTTTAATCGTTGTGGACGAGCAGGGTAGTATAAAGCGTGATGAGAATGGGAATGCAATTAAGGCATCTAAATTTTCACAGCTCACAAATTATATAGGGCAGGTTTTCAAAGGCGATTTGGGAACATCTTTTAAAAATCAAAAAAAGGTTTCTGAAATAATTGCGCAGGCACTGCCTTGGACAATAGCATTGCAACTACCTGCGATTTTATTCGGTTGGATATTCGGCAACGGTTTAGGTGCTCTTGCAGCTTATAGGCGCGGGGTGTTTGATAAAGTGATATTTCCTCTTGCTCTTTTGATGAGTTCCATTCCCTTCTTTGTATTTGGAATGGTGCTTGTTTATTTCTTTGGTATTGTTTGGGAAATTTTCCCCGCCGTTGGCGCTTATGCCCTTGAGCTTACGCCGGGTTTCTCTTTGGACTTTTTGTTTTCCGCAGCGTATCACTATGTTTTGCCATTCTTCTCGATATTCTTGATTTTGGCGGGTGGCCAGGCTATAGGTATGCGCTCCATGGGAATTTATGAGCTGGGAACAGATTACATTAAATACGCAAAGTGGCTCGGTTTAAAAGAGACCAGAGTGCTTGCGTACCTGTTCCGCAATGCTATGCTTCCGCAGTTGACAGGACTCGCTCTATCCATAGGTCAAATGGTGGGCGGTGCGCTTATAACGGAAATGATATTCTCTTATCCGGGGCTTGGTATGGCTATGCTAACCGCTATACAGACTAATGATTATCCTGTTATACAAGGTGTGACCTTGCTCATCACTACCAGCGTCTTGATTGCGAATTTTACTGTTGATATTTTGATAGCATTATTAGATCCTCGTGTAAAGCAAAGTTTATCCATGGACTCTAAATAAGGAGAATGCAAAGTGATTAAACTTCTAAGAAATTTGATAAAAGAGCCTATGTTTGTTATAGGTAGTTTTTTGTTTTTAGTGACTATATTTGCTGGATTGTTCGGTTCTTCTCTATACACGGCTTCGCCAGATGGAATGTCTTACGATGCGCCGTCTGGGGATTATTGGCTTGGAACGGATAATTTAGGGCAAGATTATGTGGCTTTGCTCCTAAGAGGTTTGCAAAATAGCCTTTTCGTGGGTTTTATGGCGGGCATAATCGCCACTACAATCGGAACTCTCATAGGTCTTTTCGCTGGCTTTAAAGGTGGCCTTGTGGACGATATCTTAAATATGATAACTAATTTGTTCATAGTTATACCTTCATTTGTGGTTTTGGTTTTAGTCAGCGCGTCTTGGCCTCAAGGTCGTTCTTTAGTTCTGATTGCCGTGCTAATAGGACTCACAACTTGGCCTTGGACAGCTCGTTCCGTGCGTGCTCAAGCTGCCAGCATAAGAGGGCGTGACCATATATCCCTTGCCCGCATAAACGGTGCTTCCAATTTGCAGATTATATTCAAGCACATTTTGCCTTACTTAGCTTCGTATGTATTTATGGTATTCATTATGCAAGTGGCAAGCGGCATATTATCGGAGAGCGCTATCAGCATGATAGGCCTTGGACCTATAGGTGAAGGCTCTACCTCGCTTGGCGTTATACTCAATACTGCCAAAAATAACTCCGCTATAACTTACGGTTATTGGTGGGGTATTTTCCCGGCGGCTATTGTTATTACGGTTATAGTATTTGCCCTTTATTTGTTGAATAATTCTATGGAAGGCGTATTTAATCCTCGTTTGAGGAAGTAGGCGGTGATGGCTAATATATTGGAAGTTAAGGATTTAAGCTTACATTATTTAACCCGCTTTGGGCAAAAGATAAATGCGGTTACTGATGTATCTTTTACAATGAAGCAGGGCGAGATTTTAGGCATAGCCGGTGAGTCCGGCTGTGGAAAATCCACTTTGGTCAATGGTTTAATGGGTTTATTTATTCCGCCTCTTTACCCTACCAGCGGTGATGTTTCGGTAGAAGGCGAATCGCTTATGAACAGAACGCCGGAAAATGTTCGCGAAAATATCCTTTCACAAAAAGTCTCGATGATTCCGCAAGGTGCTTTTAACGCCCTTAACCCTACTCGTAAAATAAAAGACATTGCAGCAGATGTTATAGCAGCGCATAGCTCGGCAAAATCCATCAATAGGCATGAAGTTTATGCACGTTTGCGCGAGCGTTTTGATTTATTTGGAATGGAAACCGAACGTATTTTAAATGCTTACCCTATTCAGCTTACAGCGGGTGAGAGGCAACGCTCGGTTATAGGAATTTCAACCTTGCTAAACCCAAAAGTTGTTATTGCAGACGAACCTACTTCTGCTCTTGATGTAACCACGCAGAAAGTGGTTATTAAAATGATATTTGATTTGCTCGAAAAGAATATTTTTTCAACGATGATATTCATCACGCACGAGCTTCCTTTGCTACGCCATGTTTCTCACAACATAGCCATTATGTATGCAGGCGAATTTGTGGAGTACGGCACTGCCATTCAAGTTGTGCACGACCCTAGGCATCCCTATACAAAGGCTTTGATGGGTGCCATGCTGAGTGCGGATTCGGAGCAGAAAAGCAGGAAACCTACCACAATAGAAGGGGCACCTCCTAGCCTTACAAAAAAAATAGTTGGCTGCCGTTTTGCAGAACGTTGCCCAAGCGCAAGGTCTGAATGCAAACAGAAAACTCAAGATATGCGTATGGTAGGAGAACGTTTAGTGAGGTGTGATTATGCCGAATGATATAGTATTTTCCGCAAAAAATATCAACAAGTTTTTTGGACAGGGCAAAAAAACGGTTTGTGCAGTAAATGATGTTTCTTTTGATATTGCAGATGAAGAAATAGTTTCTATAGTTGGCGGTTCTGGTTGCGGAAAGAGCGTTCTGGCAAAGATAATGCTCGGGCTTTACAAACCGGACTCAGGGTCTTTTTTATACAGAAACAAAGAGATTACAAATACTAGGGATCATTGGAATGATGTGCAGAGCGTTTTTCAGGATCCTTTTGGCTGTTTTAACCAATTTTTTTCAATTCGTTCCCAGCTTAAGGATGCTTTTGGCATATTAAAGGATAAGCCGTCAAAGCAGGAAATTGAGCAAAGGGTTGACGATGCTCTTCTTGCGGTGAATGTAAAGCCGGCGGATATTGAGGGAAAATATCCTTTTGAGCTGAGCGGTGGCCAGATGCAGAGGATGCTTTTAGCTCGCATATTTGCTTTAAAACCCAAGGTGCTAATTGCAGATGAACCTACTTCGATGGTTGATGCTTGCGTTAGGGCAAATATATTGGATTATCTGATGAAACTCAAAGTTGATTTGGGAATGACCATTGTGTTCATAACCCACGATATAGGGCTTGCCTATTATGTGAGCGACCGTATTTTTATTATGCATGAATCCAAAATTGTGGAAGCTGGGAAGCCAGAGGAAGTGACTCAACATCCCAAAAGCCAACACACGGTTCGCCTGCTGGAGGATATTCCAGACATAAATAGGGAATGGATAAAAAAATGAGGCCTTAATGTTAAAATTTCTATATTTTTTTACAACGGAGAATAAAATATGAATGAAAATTTAGCTAGACTTAAAAGTAACGGTAAAAAATACCGTTTGGTGACCAGGTCCGATTTTGACGGGCTTGTGTGCGGAATGCTTTTAACGGAACTAGACCTTGTGGATGATATAAAGTTTGTTCATCCAAAGGACATGCAAGATGGCTTGATTGAGCTTACCGAACGGGACATAAGCACCAACTTGCCTTACCAGCCTTCTTGCGCTTTTGTTTTTGACCATCACGAAAGCGAAATTTTGAGGAATATCTCGGTTGACGTGGACAATTATATAGTGGACCCCAACGCGCCTTCTGCTTCAAGGGTTGTTTATGATTGGCTCGGTGGCTTGGATACATTCACACGAATAGATGTTGAGATGATGAAAGCTGTTGACAAGGCGGATAGTGCGCGGTTTACGCGTGAAGATATTTTAAGCCCCAAGGGTTGGGAACTTTTGAATTTCTTGATGGATAGCCGCACAGGTCTTGGGCGTTTTAGAGATTTCCGCATAAGCAATTACCAACTTATGATGGAGCTTATATCTTATTGCAAAACACATTCTGTAGATGAAATTTTAAAGCACCCGGACGTCGCTGAAAGGGTACAAATTTACAATGCTCACGAAAAGCAGTTCAGGGAACAGGTTTTGCGTTGCACCAAGGTACATAAAAACCTCGGAGTTTTAGATTTAAGGAATGAGGAAACCATTTGGGCGGGCAACCGTTTTATGATTTATGCCTTGTTTCCAGAAATTAATATAAGCATCCATGTTCTGTGGGGGCTTAGAATGCAAAATACTGTTTTTGCAACGGGAAAGTCTATTTTTGACCGTTCTTCCCAAACAGATATCGGTACGCTTATGCTGAGATATGGCGGCGGTGGACATGCAGCAGCAGGAACTTGCCAAATTTCAAATGAACAAGCGAACAAGGTTTTGGAAGAGCTTATAAAAATTATAAATGAGGATGGTTAACCCCCTTTCATCCGTAAGATATATGCCAGATGAGCGATACTGAACGTATTGAAATGATAGATGGACGGGTCTTGGCAAATGATGAATTTGTATATCCTAGAAAATATTTTCTGCAAATCATAAAGGAAGAGATATATCGCAGCAATCGCAAAAACCAATGCTTTTTGTGGTTTGAGATTCCATATAAGAATTTTACTGATGATAGGTTCAGATTGCATATCCCATTTGGGCAAAAAAAGAAAAAAAACAGCAAAATATTAGAAATGTGGAAAATATCCATACAAACTATACTTTTAGAAGAAAATGTTAGCATTATAGGGCAAGGCAAGGATTGTCTTTGGAGTTTGTATGTCAATAAGGATTTATCGTTTTTGGAAGGCTTAAAAGAGCTTGTGGAAGAACGCATAAGGGAAGCCGGGCTTTCTGAGTATCTTAGGCATTTAAGTTTTAATACATATTTTTATAGCGGTAAATCACAGTCTTTTGTTCAGGAAGAGGACAAATTTATAAAGAAATGGAATAGTGAGGCTCATTTTTTTGATATAAAGCGTTTTTCCATTGAAGATGTGAACGAAAGAATTTTTCATGGTCTTTATAGAAGATTTTTGAAAAGAACCATAGATATTGTAGGCTGTTTATTCTGCATAGTGATATTTTCTTTGACTATGTTTTTGTGTGCTATTTTGGTAAAACTTGCTCTGTTGAAATGGGCTTCTGAACAAAAGAAACTTGGCAATTCTGTAAAAAGTTATTCGATTATATTCAAGCAGGTCAGGATTGGACGAGATGGCAAACCATTTAAGTGCTATAAATTCAGGACTATGTACCCAGGTGCAGATAAGGAAAAAGAAAAACTTAAAAAACTGCAAGATGCCGAGAATAGCGGAATAAACAGAGGTCCTACATTTAAAATGAATGATGACCCTAGGATATTGAAATATGGCGGTGCGTTTTTGCGGCGTCACAGTTTGGATGAATTGCCGCAATTTTTCAATGTGCTAAAAGGTGATATGAGCCTTGTTGGGCCTAGGCCGCCAACCCCTGATGAGGTTAGGGAATATGATGCGTGGCACTACATAAGGCTTTCTGTTAAACCCGGGCTTACATGTTTTTGGCAAACCAGCGGCCGTAATGACATTGATTTTTATGACTGGATGCGGCTTGACAATAAATACATACGCAATCGTAGTACCTTGGTGGATTTGAATTTGAAATTGAAAACCCTTGAAGTGATGCTGAGTGGAAAAGGAGCTAGCTAGAATGGAGAATAAGTAATTGAGAGAAATTTCTGAGCGAGTTTTATCTTTGGATAATTTTGATTATCCTGAGACTTTGGCTATGCGTATTGAGAGCGTGGCGGAGGATATGCACAGGAAAGGATGGTTTTTTACCCATTCTGCAACGGATGAGCTGATGGAAAATATAGTACTGTTTTTTGAAAGAGATTATGAGACAATGGAGAGTGAGAAATAAATGAAGAAAAGATCTGTATATACGCTGTTTATAATACTTGCGTTTGCGCTATTGGTTTTTTTGAGTGCATGGTTTATGAGTAACATAGAAGGTAGGCATATAATGAACGATGCTAAATCCGCGCTTGATACCACAGAACTCAACATTGCTTCTAACCTTCAAGAATTGGAAAATATGCTCGTGTACTTGTCAGAAACAATCCGCTTGATGATATTGCGTGATGCAGATTACGAAACGGTATCAAAATATATAACTGGTATGAACGATTATATATTTGCCAATGAGAAATTGAAAATGTACTCCACCGGGATATATGGCTTTTTTGACGTATTTGGTGGCAAGTTTCACGATGGCACAGGCTGGGTACCGCCAAACGATTATACACCAGTCACTCGCCCGTGGTACAGAGCGGCGATAGAAGCAAACGGAAAAACCGCAGTAACCGAACCGTATATGGGAGTAGCAATGGACGTGTATACCCTGACATTCACGCGCCGTATATTTAGCAAAGATGGCAAGCCACTTGGCATAATTTGCCTTGATATAATACTGGACATGGTTAGGGAACTTACCGTTAATACGCGTTTTGCGCATAACGGCTACGGGATACTGTTAAACAGTCAATTAGAAATACTTGCTCACCCCGACAAAAAAATGTATGGCAAAAGAATGGTGGACATTAACATCAGTTTATTGCCTATAGTAGAAGATTTGGAACTGGGAATACCAGTTTTAGAGCACAGAGTAAAAAATTACAGAGGTGAACCGTCCGTCTTATTTTTCCGTCAGCTTGAAAACGGCTGGTACATTGCTGTTATGATATCGGAAGCTGCCTATTTTAGAGAAATGAGAATAATGAGACTCGCTGTCATATCGCTGGGAGTAATACTAGCGGTGTCATTTATAGGTATGGTTAAAAAACTTACCATTACAAATGAAAAATTGGAAGCATTATCAACAACAGATGAATTGACAAAACTGAATAACAGGCGTTCATTTTTAGAGTATGTAAATTTGATATGGAAACAAAATCGTCGTTTAAATCTTCCTGTAACAATATTGATGATAGACATTGATTATTTTAAAAAATACAACGATTCTTTAGGGCATTTAGAAGGTGACAAGGCTCTTATCGCTATAGCCAAATGTTTAAAAGATAGTGTAAAAAGAGAAACCGATTTTGTTGCAAGATTTGGCGGTGAAGAATTTGTTTGCGTTTTGCCATTTATTGAAAAGGTTGAAGCGTTTGAATTTACAAAAACAATGGTACAAAGCGTTGAAGATATGAAGATACCTCATCCCATGAATTTATGTTCAAAATATTTAACAATCAGCGTGGGTATGGCAAGTGCCGTGCCAAATAGCGACAGTTCTCATGTACAATTATTAGATGAAGCTGATAAAGCATTATATTCAGCAAAGGCATCAGGAAGAAATAGAGCTGTAATGAGTTAATTATCCCACGAACTCGTTGTAAATAGCGGTTATCGCTTTTTCAAAATCTCTTTCGTTAACACCAACTATGATGTTTATTTCCGATGAGCCTTGGTCTATTATGCGCACGTTTATTTTTTCTTTTGCGAGTGCATTAAAAAGCCTTGCCGCAGTTCCAATCTGATTTACCATCCCGTGCCCGACGGTGGCGATCAGAGCAACGTTGTTGAAAATCTTTATTTTGTTCGGCTGCATTTTATGCTCAATCTCTGCGCAAACTTTTGTTTCTACATCATGGAGCGTTTTGGAATCCACCACAACGTTCATGGAATCTATGCCGCAAGGGGAAAGCTCATAAGATACTCCGTGTTCTTCCAGAATTGTCAAAATCTTGCGCCCAAACCCTTTTTCTTTGTTCATCATGCTTTTTTCTATATAGAGCATTGAAAAATCCTTGCGCCCGGCTATACCGGTTATTATGTTTGCAGTGTGCTCCGGGGTTGGACCGATGGTTGTGCCTTGGTCGCCAGGTTTGTTGGTATTCCTTATGTTTATGGGAATGTTTTTTGCCCTGCAAGGGTATATGGATTCATCGTGCAGCACGCTTGCACCGCTGTATGCCAGCTCCCTTATTTCGCGGTAGCTTACATAGTTTATGGAAAGTGCGTTCTGAATAATGCGTGGGTCTGCCATTAATAATCCAGACACATCTGTCCAGTTTTCGTAAAGCAGGCAGTCGCAGGCATTCGCTAAAATTCCGCCGGTGATGTCTGAGCCACCGCGTGTGAATGTTTTTAATTCTCCTCTTATGTCGCTTCCATAAAAACCAGGTACAACGTAAAGGGAATCTGTATCTGAAAGAGCAAGTGCGATGTTTTCATAGCTTTGCGCTGTAATTTGGTATTGGCTGTCGAATTGTATAAGGGGGTAGGCATCTATGAATTTTGCTCCTAAAAATTCCGCCATTATTTTTGCGCATAGGTATTCGCCGCGGCTCACCACAAAATCAGCTGAAAGTTCGTTTGGTTTTATCAGCAAGGCTTTTTCCAATGCTTCTAATTCTTCGCGTATGGTGGATTGCAGGGAAAGTTCCCGCACTATCTCTAGATAACGTTCTTTTATGAGTGTCCAAGGCTCTGCTAAATCCAGTTTTTTTTTGGCAAGGTCGTAAACGGAGTAGAGCAAGTCGGTTAATTTGGCCTCTTTGGGATTTCTTTTGCCCGGTGCAGAAACCACGACAATTTTTCTTTCTGGTTTGCCCTGCAGAATGTTTTTTATTTTGCGAAACTGCGTTGCATCTGCTACGGAGCTTCCACCAAATTTAGATACTATGCGCGTCATATAGCAGTAATGTAGTAAATTTCTATATTGCTTTCTAGCTATGCCATTTGGAACCATAAAACAAGCCCTGCCTTGTGTAGGTAAAAGAAATACGCTTTCTATCTGCATGATAGTTAAAAACGAAGAGGCGAATATAGGGCGCGCAATTCAGAGTTTTTTGCCCTTTGCAGACGAAATTATCGTAAACGACACCGGTTCCACGGATAAAACCGTCGAGATTGTCAAGTCTTTTCCAAAAACGGTTTTGATGACCTCCGAATGGATTGGGGATTTTGCCTATTCCCGCAATCTCAGCCTTGAAAAGGCGAGTTGTTCTTGGATTTTGTGGATGGATGCAGACGACTATGTTCCACCAGACCAGGTAGAGGCATTTAACAAATTAAAACTCGCTCCACTAGACCGCATGGTTTCTTTTACGGTTTGCAACACGGAAGGTGGCAAGCCTATAGGAGTGAGGTTTATGCAAGCTAGGATGTTTCCCAACCATCCAGAAATTCGCTTTGAGGGGCGCGTACACGAAAACATCATGAAAGCTGCTGAGAAATTGGGTTTAAATCCTGTAAATACCAATGTTTTAATTTGGCACATGGGTTATGAAACTTTGGAAATTCGGCAAAAGAAAGCTAGAAGGAATTTAGAGCTCCAACTAGCAGACCCGGAACAGGAAAAAAAAATAGAAGGCTTGCTTGAGCTAGGTGACTCTTATTCGGTAATTAACGAGGTAGAAAAAGCTGCGGATTATTATAGACGCGCAGCGGAATTTAACTGTGCACCGGAAATGTTTGACTTAAAGATGAATGCCATGAACAAATACGCCAGACAGTTGGTAGCTTTGAATAAAATAGAAGAAGCAAACGAAATGTTTGAAAAATGCATAAAGCAGTTTCCAAAAAACGAAGAAGCTTATTACGGGCTTGCTAGGGTTCTGCTATCGCAAGATAAAAAAGCGGAGAGCATGGTTATTTTTAGAAAAATAGTTTCCATGAGAGCGAATATCACTATAGGTGGAACGAATTTTTTTATCATAAAGCAAGATTCTCTAAAAAATTTGAGCTTGTGGGAATTTGAACAGGGAAATTATAAACTGTCAAAAAATTATGCTGAGCAAATGCTGAAGGAAGATAAAGATAACGAAGAGGGAAAATGGCTGTTTGAACGTGCAAATACGGCATTGCTGAACAAAAACGATAAACGCCCTTTGCTTTCGCTTTGCATGATTGTTAAAAACGAGGAAAAAAACATAGGGGAGTGTTTGAAATCGGCTGAGGGCTTGGCTGATGAAATTATAGTAACAGATACAGGCTCAACGGATAAAACTATTGAAATAGCGCAGAGCTATGGTGCAAAAATAGAGCATTTCACATGGATAAAGGATTTTGCCGCTGCGAGAAATTATTCAATTTCAAAAGCTACCAGTCGTTGGATAATCTGGTTGGATGCAGATGACAGGTTGCCTAAAAAAACGGTTAAAGAGCTTCGCGAGTTGCTGAAACGAGAAGTTCCTGAGAAAGTATTTTATCTTGTGGTTTGCAATTCTGTTGATGAGGGCAAAACAGGAGTAAGGTTTTCACAGATAAGGGTTTTGCCCAATACTCCAAAAATACGTTTTGAAGGCCGCATACATGAGCAAATTTTGGCAAGCGTGAGGAAGTTCAAATTTATAGAGGTACAGCTACCTTTGGAAGTTTTTCACACGGGTTACGAAGATCCTGCGCTGCTAAAGGAAAAACAGCGCAGAAATTTGGAGCTTTTTAAAGAGGAATTCCCAGACCCCATGAAGATGAATCCAAATGCGATGTATCATTTTGGAACGAGCCATGAAATTATAGAGGATTATGAAAATGCGCTTATATGGTTGAAAAACGCTTTGGAAAAATCGAAAAAAGAGCATTACTATGAATTTGAGATTTTGATTCCGCAAAACATAGCTAGAATTTTGGAACATCTTGGCAAAAAGGACGAAGCTATGGATTGGTTGAATCAATCTTTGAAAGTTGAACCTTATTTTGAGCCAGCTTTAAGCCAAAAAGCACGGCTCCTGTTAAAGTTAGGACAAACTGATGAGGCTATTAAGTGGTATGGTTACTTAGCATCTTTTGTTCAGAGAATCAATTTTTTACCATCTAATACAAAAGAAGCTCATGTAAAATCTTTGCAGTTTTTAGCGGAGCATTGGAATAAAATTGGACAAACCACGCTTGCAATAGGTATTTTAAAAGTGCTTAAAGATTTAATGCTTGGAGCTCCGCACAATCCCCTTACGCTCGCTGAAATCTATGTTGCAAATGATAAAGCCGCCGAAGCTTTGGACAATTTGGAATTTTTAAAAAGAGAACTCGGAGATAAGCCGGAATTTGCATTCCTTTACGGGCAATCATTGGCTTTGAGCGGCAAGATGCAGGAAGCTATGCAAATTGTTTCTAAAGCGAAGCAAAAATTCCCAAAGAATTCCGATATTGCAGACTTGGCAAACGCAATGGGGATTTGATACATTTACTATATTATTACTTTAAACCAAGGAGGTATTATTATGGCGTTTTTCGTTCCTTTTGTACTTGGAGCTGCAGCTGCAGCTGCAGGCTTTCAGGCTTTTAAACAATATAATAACAACCGCAAAAATGGCGAATGCACATGTGGCTGCGGTGATGAATGTAAATGCGAACAGGATTGTGATTGCGGTTGCAATTCATCTTTGAAGAAAAAAGTTGCAGAAAAAGCTGACATTGCGCTTGATAAAATTAAAAGCGGTTTGCAAGTGCTTGAAAATAACATAAACGAATCTACTTTGGAAAAAGTTAGAAGCGGCTTGCAGACTGCTGAAAGCAAAATCGTAGCTTTGCAACAAAAACTTAAAGAAGAAGCAGCTTCTGCCGAAAAATAAAGTTATCTTCAAATTGTTCAGCGTTCATTGTAAATGAACATATTTTCGATGCACCGTTTTGCTGCTGTCAAAACGGTTGTATTCAATTTAACCTCTTTTGCTTTACCAGGTTCCTTCAAAGTTTGAAGGATGTTTTCCAGCGAATTGCTCTTCATGTATTTGCATAGATTGCAACTGCCTATAAAGCGGCGGTTTGGAAGTTCACTCTGAAGCCTAGCGTTTAGCCCACATTCGGTTAAGAGCAAAATTGGAGATTCCTCTGGGAGGCTACGGATATAATCCAACATTTGCCCAGTGCTGCCCACATAGTCGCTCAGCATGGCAACCCCAGGGTGGCACTCCGGGTGGCACACGACTCGCAAACCTTTGTTTTGAATTCTGAAATACTCAACCAAGTCAGGGTCGTATTGCTCGTGCACATAGCAGGTACCGGTGTGCAGCACAAGCTCCTTTTTTACGCCCATTTTTTCCAGCTCGTTTTTCAAGTTTTCGCCCATGAGCTTGTCAGGCAAAAACACGATTTTGTCGTTTGGAATGTTGCTCACTATTTTTGTCACATTCGAGCTGGTTACGCAAACATCACAGGCAGCTTTCACATCGGCTGTTGTGTTTATATAGCAGACAAAGGTGTGGTCTTTGTATTGCTCTTTTAATTTTTTCACCTGTTCTCCGGTTATGCTGTCTGCTAGGCTGCATCCCGTATTTGTCCCTGGTATCAGTACTCTTTTATCTGGGTTTAGAATTTTTGCAGTTTCGCCCATAAATTCAACCGCAGCAAAAATTATGGTCTGCGCGTTTGTTTCCATAGCGTTTTTGCTAAGTTGGTAGGAGTCGCCGCTGTAGTCTGCCACGCCAAAGGTTATTTCCGGTGCAACGTAGCTGTGGGCTAAAATCGCAACTTTTTTTTCTTTTTTCAATTCGTTTATTTGGTTTATTAAGTCTGCCAGTTTTTCGCAATTTTCCATTGAGTATTGGCAAAGCACAGTTCCGTTTTGCACGGAACGCAATTTGTTGTATAGCTCTGCTGCTTGCATAATTTATAGTTCCACTACTTGCATAACTTGCAAGTTAGAAAAATGCGGATGAAAGGACTTGAACCTTCATGCTGTTGCCAGCACTAGAACCTGAATCTAGCGTGTCTACCAGTTCCACCACATCCGCATTAATCTGAACCCAATATAGTAAAATAACCTTTTAGCCAATGCCCCAAGTTCTCGCAAACAGTGAGTTGCACGCCTGTTTGAGTGAGTAGGGGAGCGAACAGCTCCTTTTGCGCCAAAGGCACAACCCGGTCTTCTTTGCCAAAAATTAGCTCTATATTCAGCCCGTTGCCAGAAATTTTGGTAAAGTCGGCTTTTTTCTCGATTAAATAGTCAAGCCCCGCGGCTAATTGCTGAGGTGAATAGCGCATGGCGTTTTCCACCCATTTTTCGCTTTCCTCTTTTGGCACATCGCCCATCAAAGCGGAAAAGTTGGCTGGAGTTGTTGCTCTAACGGCGGAGGGTTTCCAACAGCCTTTGTTGCAAAAATCTGCTATGGGGCAAATCAAAATCCATTTCTGCTCCGCTGGTTTTTTATGCAAATTGCGCAAAAGGGCAAGGGTTGCCATGCTCCACCCCACTACGGTTTGGCTTTCCGCAATTCTCGGATTTTTGTCCCAAAAATTATCGGGGCAATCGGAAATTAAGTCCCAATAATCCACAAATCTATGGCTAAGAGGAAAACGCTCGTAAATTTCGTCTTCCCAAATGGAGATATCACTTGCCCATCCGCTGACCCATGTCATTTCACTTGTGTTCATTTAGCTATTAAACGCAAACTTTTCCGTTATATCCTCTTCGTTATCTGGATTTATGAAGGAGAATTGGTGAACGGCATATTCTTCGGCTTCCAAAAGGTCTATGTCCAGCGAATGTTTATGTTCCAAATAATGGAACATCCTGCCATAATCATCGCTCAAAAGCGTAGCGAGCGGCGGAGCTACAACCAGCTGCACACCTCTCAGTTTGCTCTTTTTTGCAATGCGCGCGAGGTAGCGGTCTATCAAAGAAAGGGTGGCTTCCATGCTGAATACTATGCCGGAACCTCCGCACAGCGGGCAGCTGCTGTGCTTTTCGCTCGCCAAATTTGTGCGGACTCGCTTGCGGCTAACTTCCATCAAACCGAACTGCGAGATAGCGGAAAAACTTAGCGGGGTTCTGTCAAAACGAATTGCTTTTCTGAATTCATCAACAACGGCGTTCTTGTCTTCATCGGTTTCCATGTCTATAAAATCTATTATCACCAAGCCACCTACATCACGCAGGCGGAGCTGCTTTGCTATTTCCCTTGCTGCATCCAAATTTGTCTCTAAAAATATTTTGCTCTGGTCGCTACCATGTACCCTTGAACCTGTGTTTACATCTATGGACATCAGGGCTTCTGTTTGTTCAATGATAAGATATGCGCCACGGGGCAGGTAAACTTTTGTGGAAAGAGATTTTTCGTAATCGTCTTCTATTCCAAATGCTTCAAAAAGGCTTTCGTGCCCTTTCCACAGTTTTATCTTTTGCAGATTTTCTGGATTTGCACCGCCTAAGTACTCGCGAATGTTTTGATATTCGTTTTCGTTGTCCACATATACATATTCCATCTGCTCGTTGAAGTATTCCCTTATGGATTGTTCCACGGAATTTGATTCCTGATAAATGCAGCTCTCCGGCGCAAATTCTCTAAAGTTGTGTTTTGTTATTTCCCATTTTTCTTCCAGTTTTCGCATTTGCCTAACAATTTCATGCTCGGACTCAAACAGAGCCTGGGTTCGCACAATGTAGCCAACATCGGAGGCTTTGTGTGCGCGAATCAGCTGCTTAAAAATTTTGCGCTTATTAAAATCTCTTTCTTTTTTTGATATGCCTATAAAATTTGAATTTGGCATACAAACCAAAAAGCGCTCCGCAAAACTTAGGTGCGTTGTGAGCCTTGCACCTTTGGTGTTTATGGGTTCTTTAATCACCTGCACCATAATTTCATCGCCTGATTTCAGCACTTTTTCGATGCTGGGGGCAATTGTATGCGAGGAATCATCTTCCCCATATTCTTTGCGTAGTAGTGCATCGCGGTCTATGGCATCGTTTATGTGCAAAAAGCCCGCTTTTTCCATGCCTATTTTTACGAATGCTGCTTGAAGTGCAGGTACAACTCGTTGCACAACTCCTTTGTAAATATTTCCCAGCGTACGGTTAGAAGTGCTATTTTCCACCAATAAATCTGTGAGAATTCCACCATCCAAAACAGCTATGCGAGTATCATAAGGTGTGCTACTGACCAAAATGCCGCGCTTGGCGACGTTATTTTTCTGCATAAAATTTTCCTTAAGTTGCTTTCCAACTCTGTAACAATCTATTTATCCTCACTATTTTGGATTTTTCTTCTTCAGTGCCTTTAAAAGCCTTGAATAAAAGGTTCCTGTATTCTACTAGTGAGGTTCGAATTAAAATACGGTCTTCTTTTTTAAGCATATTCACTCCGATGGCGGCAGCCATTATTTGTCTGACAGAGCCGATACACCTGGGAGTTCTTTGCCTTCCAAAAATTCCAGCGAGGCTCCTCCGCCTGTGGAAGTATGGGTGACTTTTTTGTCAGCACCATATTTTTTTGCTGCGGTTGCAGTGTCTCCGCCGCCTATGACGGTGGTTGCGCCGCTCTGCGTGGCTTTGACAATAGCGTCTGCCATGGCTTTGGTAGCTTTTTCAAAAGCTTCGAATTCAAACACTCCGGCAGGCCCATTCCAAACTATGGTTTTGGAATCCAAAATGGCTTTGACAAAAAGCTCAGAAGATTTTGCGCCAACATCCAAACCCATCCAACCGTCTGGAATGCCTGTGGAATCACTTGCTTCTTTTACCGCGGCATCTGCTGCGAATTTATCTGCTATAATATAGTCCACGGGCAGAATAATCTCTTTGCCGTTCTTTTTGGCTTTTTCAATCAAATCCGGTACAATTTTTGCGCCCTCTTCATCGAACAAAGAAGCGCCTATCGCTAAGTTATTGATAACTTTTTTAAACGTAAATGCCATACCGCCGCCTATGATTATTTTATCGGCTTTATCCAGCAGGTTGTTGATGAGCTGAATTTTATCCGCGACTTTAGCTCCGCCTAAAATGGCGAGGAGCGGGCGTTTTGGGTTATCCAGCACAGCGGAGAAGGCGTCCAGTTCTTTTTTCATAAGGTAGCCGCTGGCTCTCTGCGCGTAGCCTTCGCCTAACATTGATGAGTGGGCGCGGTGAGCGGTGCCAAAGGCATCGTTTATATATACATCCGCGAGCTTTGAGAGAGAGGCTCTGAATTCCTTTACCTTTGCTGGGTCGGCTTTGATTTTTTCTTCTGTGCCGTCTTCTTTTTTGACTTTTGCCTTACCCTCTTCTTCCAGATGGAAGCGTAAGTTTTCGAGCAAAATAACGTCTCCGGGTTTTGCGGCTGTACATTCCTTTTCAACATCTGGGCCTACGCAATCGCTCAGGAATTTAACTGGTTTACCGAGCAGTTCTTTCAATTTTTCTGCAACGGGTTTTAAGCTGTATTTTGCCACAGCTTTGCCGTCTGGCCTGCCGAGGTGCGAAGCTAGTATAACGGCAGCACCTTTGTCCAGTGCGTAGCGTATTGTTGGGAGCGCAGCTTCTATGCGTTTTGTGTTGGTAATTTCGCCAGTGGTTTTGTCTTGCGGAACATTGAAGTCCACGCGAATAAAAGCACGCTTGCCCTGTAAATTCAAGTCCTCAATAAAAAGTTTGGACATATTTATCTCCAATAAAAAAAATTTGTTATAAGTAAATATAGAAAACTAAGCGGCTTCAGCTGCGTTTTTTGCGACCGTTTTGTTCTTAGCTATCTTAGACCTTGCAACGCCAGCTGTCTGCTGGTCGCCTAGGAATATGCGAACAACGCGGATATTCTCTTTTGCCTCTGGTATTTTTACTTTTTCAAATAAATTTACCCTTTGGCTTGTGGTGCGAAGCTCTTCGCTCAAAAGGCGAAACTGCTCTTCTATAACCCTGCGCTCCAAGCGCAGAGAAATAAGACGTTCTAAAGCGCGTATGCCGGAATCTATCCACACCGGGGTGTCGAATAAATCGGGGATATTGCGCTCAAATACCACTTTTTCAAAAACTGGAATCGCAACTCCGGCGATGTTTCCTTCGCCCAAGCATATCTTTGCGACTTTTAGATATTTGCCCCATTCAATAGGTTCGGCGAACAGCTTTATCCAGTTGCTCATATCGGTTAGCAGGGCTTGTTCCTCTGCTCTTTTTGCCTCAACCCTTGCCTGCAAGCCCCTGATTTCCATCTGGAGCTGCTGCTTTTTCAGTTGCAAAGTGGGCAGATAGCGTTGAAACCTCTTCAGAGCGTCCCGCTCTGCTTTTAATGCGTTTTTTGTTAGTTTAACCTTTGCCATAGGGGTAATATAGAAAATGTCTGAACCAGAATTTGCAGAATTACCGCAAGAACATAAAAACACCCATCTACAAATGCTTTACCAAGTGTCTGTTATACCTACTAAGTCCCAATAATTAGTCCGTTTTACCCTATTTTCCCGATTGCACATTGTTTTGTCTCCTTTGCAAATTTTCCATAAATTGAATTGTCATTTTTTTGTATATTTTTAAAGGAAAAATTGTTAAAAATCGGAGACCTTGCACCCTAAGGTTTGGAGCTTGGAGTGCAAGGTCTTTTCAGGGCATTTTTCCTTTAAAAATATACAGTTTTTAGCTAAATTATGGGG
>JAITFO010000096.1 GCA_031281265.1 Candidatus Fibrimonadaceae bacterium | reverse complement strand
ATACGACAATAACATTATCAGAAAATTGCAAATGAGCGTAGAAACGTTAAGCGGCATAAAGACACTTTATTTAATCACTCAAAATGGGTTTGTTTCGTCCGTTAAGGTTGATATGGGGCATGCCGTGCTGGAGCCAGAAAAAATACCGGTTAAGTTTTCTGGTGAAAACGCAGTGGCAAAACAGGTGATCATTGGCGATGTGGCATACACCATCACTTGCGTTTCTATGGGCAATCCCCACGCGGTTGTGTTTTGCGAAGACGTTGAGAATTTCCGCGTTTCCGAGATAGGCCCTTTGTTTGAAAAAGACCCTTTGTTCCCAGACAGAGTGAATACCGAATTCGTAGAGGTTATGGATAGAAACCATTTGAAAATGCGGGTTTGGGAGCGTGGTAGCGGTGAAACGCTCGCTTGCGGAACGGGAGCCTGTGCCTCGGTGGTAGCTGCTGTTCTAAACGGGCATTGCGACAAAGGCACGGACGTAAAAGTTCAACTCCTCGGTGGCGAGCTTATAATCAACTACACAGGCGAAACCGTCTTTATGACTGGCAAATGCAAAAAAGTGTTTGACGGGGTTGTGGAGATATAATACTCTCTAACAAGTCAATAAGCATTTTCTATATTAACCATTATACCAACAAGGGTGGTACTCTGCTACTAAAATCCTTAAAAACACTTAATTGACCTTGCAAAATTTCTAAATTCATTAACAATGACCCCCAAAAACATAGCTTTTCTTTTTCTCATGACTCTCTCCTGCCAGGGGCCTTGGAGTTATTATCCAGAAGAGCAGGAAAACTATCAAGGGATATGGACTTATGCCTATATAGTCTCTGGGCGCCCTGTGGAAGAGGTGTGCTTTGACAAAATGCACGCACTTACCGAAACTAGAATGCAGGGTTTTGCATTTTACGAATCTGCGAGTATTAAAATCACCGGTTCCTTTAATGGAAAAGACACCTCGTTTTTCTTAAATCCAAACACTCAAAACTTCACAAATAAACCTAACTGCTTTGTTGGCCCAAGAGATTTGCTTGCAGATATAGGGGGGAAATATGAAATGAATGCATCGATAGTTTGGGATAGCGCAGGTAAAAGAATTACCAGCAATTTTTATGCAAAAACATATATTCCACAGAAGTTCAAGGTTTTAAGAGCTTACGATTTATTCAGAGAACCATATAATTTTGGAGATACAGTTCAATATTTACCACCTCCTATGGATTTGCAGTCAAATTATTTTATTCCAGAATACAGTGATGATGTTGGCGGAGTTTTAGTTTCTATGGTTTATGGCGAAAATATTTATTGGGGAGAAAGTTCCATTGCTGAAATAATCGGTCAATTTGCTGATGCAAGTGACACTGCTCTCTATGCCAAATTTGGAGATAGAAGGATAGTATATATTGCAATGAACAAGCAGATAGCAAATACTAACAAAGACATAGATAGCATCCCTGTAATAGGGCTGAATTTCCCGGCAATAGGAAGTGTTAGGTTGCTCTTTTATGCAGCTACGCCGGAATTTATGAAATATAATGAAACTCATGGAGACTGGGATAGCCGTACAAAACCCATTTACAACATTCAAGGCGGAGCTGGAATTTTTAGCGGGATGTTGGTTGATACTTTTGAAGTGAATGTTGGAACATCGCCTGATTTAAAAACATATTCTTATGAAGAGGCGCAGAGGAGTTATTGTGGCAGATCAGATGAAGGAAGGTTCGGCGGTGACGGGACTGGCGTAAAATTTTGGAAACTCCGCAGGCAATGCGTGGAAATTTGGGATGAGATTATTTGGGATAATATTTGCAATGACCCAGAGCCATCTGAAGAATGCTCTGATGTTTATCCACCTTGGTATGAAATTCCATCTGATAAATTGAAGAAAATGTTAAACAACTCGGAGTTAATCACTTGGTGCGAACACAGAAGTTTCCCGATAGAAATATATCCGCTTTGCGGTACGGCATTAGTTCTATATTCAAAAACCGGCAAAAACTCTGCTATTTTGAATAGGGAAGTGAAAAAGTGGTGCGAAGAGCACGATGACGATGAGGCATGCAAAAGTTAATGCCACGTCTTTTTTTAATAGATTCCTCCGCACTTGCGTTCCGTATGTATTATGCCTATGTAAAAAATCCTTTGAGGAACAGCAAGGGGCAATTAGTTTCGCTATTGCATGGCTATTGGGGAGCAATACTGCGCATATTAAAAAGCCACAAACCCGAATATTTTGCCATAGTAAAAGATGTATCGAGAATAAATTTCAGGCACGAGTTATACCCAGAATACAAAGCGACCAGAAGCCCAATGCCTCCTGAAATGTCGCAACAGATGCCTTATCTCAATGAGAGTTTGGAAAAGAGCGGTCTCCCCATTTTGGAGCGCAATGGCTTTGAAGCAGACGACATAATGGCAGCGGTAGCGTTGCTCGCTGCAGAAAAAAACTGCTCCGTATTCTTGGTCACAAAGGACAAGGATATGGCACAGGTTGTGAGCGATAAAATTAACATCTATCAAATTGAAAAAGGAGCGAGAGGAACAGAGGTTGGCGTGGCACAGGTTAGGGAAAAATTTGGTGTCAATCCAGAACAGATGAGGGATTACCTCGCTCTTGTGGGCGATGATTCCGACAATGTTCCCGGCGTAGCAAAAATAGGGCCTAAGAGTGCGGTGGAACTCCTCTCAAAATATGGCGATTTGGAAAATATCTACAAAAACATCGCGGAATTGCCAAAATCAAAACAGGCTCTTTTGGAAGCTGGCAAAGAGAACGCTTTTTTGAGCAGAAAACTCGTCACCTTGCGGAGCGATTATGATTTTGGCTACACTTTGGAAAAATTGAGATACGAAGGGTTGAATAGAAAGGAATTATTCAAGATTTTCACGGATTACGAAATTCCGAGCTTGCTCTCGCTTTTGCCGGCAAATGAGATGCCTTCACTTTTTGCAACGCTTCCCGAACCGCCTGTAGAGGAAAAAGATATTCAGGTCAGCACGGTGGAAGATTTGCAAAAGATGGAAGAGGATTTAAAATCCGCAAAAATCCTGGCTTTTGCAACTTTGGAAGGTGGGACGATTTCCGTCAGCAAAAATGAGAGTGAATTTTACAAATTTTCTGATACTGCGCTTTGTGGAGATTGGCTTAGGGAAATTTTTAAAAACGAAAATTTGGAACTCATTTTTCACAATGCAAAGGCGATGTTCAAAGAATGGGGGATTGCACGGGGAAAATTCTGGGATTCTCTTTTTGCGCAATGGCTTTTGAGACCCAGTGCTTACCACGGGAGTTCGCCAGAAAATGCGGCTATTCTTTTTGCAAAGTGGAAAAATTTAAAAGATGAATTGAAGAAAAAGAATTTATTTGAGCTTTTTGAAAACAAGGAAATGCCTTTGATAAAAGTTCTTTACAAGATGGAGCAAAATGGAATTGCCATAGATAATGTTGCCCTTGAAACCCTAAATTCGCAGTTCCAAAAAAAAGTGACAGAACTTGAGGCTCATATTTTTGAAATAGCGGAAGAGAATTTTAACTTGGCTTCTCCAAAGCAACTTTCGCATCTTTTGTATGAAAAATTAAAACTGCCAATGCTGAAAAAGAACGCAAGCGGGCCTAGCACCGATGCAGAAACTTTGGAAATGCTTTTGGAACAGAACGAACCTCACACTATTCTGGAACCTATAATGAATTGGCGTGAGATTCAAAAACTGAAAAATACATACACGGAAGCGTTGCCAAAAATGCTATCGCCAAAGACAAATCGGCTTCACACCACATTTTTGCCATGGGGAACGGTAACCGGTAGGCTTTCCAGCGTGAACCCGAATTTGCAGAATATTCCGGTTAGGAGCGAGGCTGGCAGGCGGATAAGGACTGTTTTTGTGCCGAGTCAAAAGGATTGGAAAATAATTTCCGTTGATTACTCGCAAATAGAATTGCGGATGCTCGCCCATTTGAGCGGAGACCCGGAGCTTTCCAACGCGTTTTTGCAGGGGCTTGATATTCACAGCATAACCGCTGCGAAAATTTTTGGAACAAGCGAAGTAAGCAAAGAGATGAGGGCAGCCGCGAAAGTTGTGAACTTTGGTGTGATTTACGGAATGAGCGCATTTAGGCTTGCTAGGGATTTACGCATAACCCGTTCAAAAGCGATGGAATTCATAAATGGATATTTTAATTTATATAGCAAGGTCAAAACATATTTTGAAGAAGTTGTGAAAGAAGCAAAGGAAAAAGGCTATGTAGAAACCATAGCGAAGCGGAGGCGTTATTTGCCGGAGCTGCAAGCGAGCGACCATCAGGAGCGAGCGATGGCGGAGCGTATGGCGATGAATACCCCAATTCAGGGTAGTGCAGCAGATTTGATTACGGAAGCGATGCTTCGCCTGCACGCTAAAATTGAAAACGAAAATTTGCCACTTAAAATGCTTTTGCAGGTTCACGACGAACTGGTTTTTGAATGCCCAAAGGAAAATGTAGATGAATTTTCGCAAATAATCAAATACGAAATGGAAAACGCCTGGCCCATTTCCGTTCCCATACTCGCCAACATAGGCGTTGGCGATAACTGGCTGGAAGCGCATTAACTATGCTCCACAGTACCCTGCTAAAACTATCCGACTCTGAATTTCTTAAAGAGTGCGAGGTTTCTGCATACAAAGGTTCAGGCCCAGGTGGGCAGCATCGCAATAAAACTAACTCCGGTGTTAAATTGAAAATACGCGGCGGCGAATCGGCGTCTCTGGAATCTTACTCATGCGATGACCGCAGTTCACATATAAACAAATTGCTCGCTTTAAAAAAATTGCGTTTGAAAATTGCGTTGCAGATAAGGGAAGAGCCTACGCAGCAAATCCCTTTTCCTTTCCCCGGCACAGGCGGCAAAATTTCCCAAGACAACGCTCTCTATCCGCAATTCATAGCGGACATTTTAGACCGCATAAATTTTTGCAAAGGTGATTTATCGGAAACGGCAAAGATATGGGGTTTGAGCAAAAGTGCTTTGAATAAAATTATCATTCAAGATAAAAAAGTTTTAGAGACTTTTCAAAAAATACGTTCTGCGGCATCGCCAATGCAGAGCAAAGAAGACTCGTCAAAAGATTTGCCAATCCATTGAATCCCAACCGGAACTCCGTCTATTTTTCCGCATGGCTGAACCAAGCCCGGCAAGCCCGCCAAATTAACGCCCGAAGTGTACATATCAGAAAGCACCATGCTCAAATGGTCTTCTTCGCATTTGCCACGTAGCTGCGGAAGCCCCGGCATTGCTGGGCTTGCAATCGCATCGCACTCCGATAAAACCTTTTTAAAATCCTCTGTAATCAAGTGACGAGCTTTTTGAGCCAAGGCGTAATAATCTTTGAAATAGCTGGAACTCAGGGCATAAGTTCCAAGCATAAGGCGGAGTTTTACCTCTATGCCAAAATCTTCGTTCTTATACATATCGCAAATTTCCGATAAACTCTGCGTTGCTTCGGCATTGACTAATGTGCAGTAACTCGGCATAGCGTATTGTATGTGTGGCAGAGAAACCTCTTTGAGAACCGCGCCTTCTCTTTCAAGTTTGTGCAAAGCATTTTCCACAACATCCTTGTATCTAGGTTCTAAACCCTTTGCTATAAAATATTCCTTTGGCAAGCCGATAATTTTTCCTTTCACACCCTTGCCTAGATGCTCGCCAAAATTAGTTGCAGGTTCGCACATCAAATCCAAGACGGGAACCAAATCTTTTACGCTGTTTGAAATTGCTCCAACTTGATCCATGCTCTTGGCATAAGCTACCACGCCGTGGTTAGAGACTCTGCCGTGAGTTGGTTTTATGCCAACCGTGCCTGTGCAGGCGGCTGGCTGGCGGATAGAGCCGCCTGTGTCCGAGCCTAGAGCCAAGGCAACAACTCCGGCTGCAACTGTTGCTGCGCTGCCGCTGGATGAGCCTCCAGATATCCTATCCGGTGCGGCTGGGTTAACCACCTTGCCAAAAAAAGAGTTCTCACCCGAAGCTCCCATCGCAAACTCGTCCATATTTGTTTTGCCAACCACCACGGCTCCCGCCGCTTCCAATTTTGCCACGGCTGTGGCTGTGTATGGCGAGATAAAATTTTCCAAAACCTTCGATGCGCAGGTTGTTCTAACGCCTTCTATGTAGATGTTATCTTTAACCGCAATGGGAATGCCATCCAAAACGGAAAGGCTTTTGCCGCTCTTGCGCCGCTCATCCGCCGCCTTAGCCTGCGCCAAAGCTTTCTCCTTGCACAAGGATATATAAGCGTTTAGCCCCTTTGTTTCCTCTATTTTCTCAAAAGTTTTTTCTGTGACTTCCAGCGCAGAACTGCTTTCAATTTTATTTTTTACTTCCTGGACCATTTCATTATGTATAGGGAAACCATTACCCCAACAATACCTACTATGTTCAGCCTGAATGTAAAACCAAAATTGAATTGCACCATATAAAGGTCTATGAGCAAGGGGTTGCCATCTTCTGAATAGCCAAGTTTAAACTCCCAGGCTTTTAAAAAGAAGTTGCGTACCACATTATCTTCGCCGCCGGCGTTCATAAGTGTACCTATATGCCCAAAAAGCCACCCTAGGCTCTCACCCAAAATGCTGCCAAAAATCAAGCCCAGCACGATAAAAACGATTATTCTGCCGACGCTATTATTTCCATTATTACCCATAGTAATGAGAAATATAGAAAAAATCACTATCGTTTTACTATATTATTTCATTATGCAAGTTTTTCCCCTGAAACATAAGTGGAATAAAATTGTTTCTGTTTCCGTAGGCACATCGGTTGAAATCTGCGAAACTTATATAGCTGTGGATTTTGCCGTAAGGGAGCCGCCTAGTTGCTTTCGCCAAACCAAGGAACAGGACGGCGAGGCCGTATGTGAAGACTCCTGCGTAGAGATTTTCTTAAACATGTTTGATAGAAGCGGTCGCTATGTGAACTTTGAATTTAACTCAAAGGGCGTGTGCTATGCTGCACGTGGCAAGGATAGGCAGAACAGAACCGAGCTTTCAAAAGACGAATACGCAACCATAACCAGAAATCCGAGCAAAGTATCCACCGAGGGTGGCTTTTTGCGCTGGACTCTTTCCGTACAGATTCCACGGGAATTGCTTGGGCTAGGGAACAACGACTTGCGAGCCTGCCAAATAGAAGGCAACATATATAAATGCGCAGACCTTGCAGAGGAGCCTCATTGGCTTTCCGCTTTCCCAATAGAAACCGTTGAGCCGGATTTTCACAGACCGGAGTATTTTAGCGACTTAAATCATCCAAGTTGGAATTCGTAGGGTAAGCTACCACTTTTTCCTAATTTGCCATACCCAAAAAAGAGTGGCTCCAATTAGCATAGTAAAGAGTACAAGCCAAAAAGCACGATAGTCTTCTGCATCAAAAGGATATTTTAAATTCATAGAAAATATACTGGTTATAGAAGTTGGTATCATAATTACAACGCTTAACATATTCAATATTTTCAAAGAACCTACATCACTAGAAGTAGAACTTTCATGTGAAATTTCGTGCGAAGACATCATGTTTTCCAAAACGCTTGAATAGATTTCCGTTAGCCGTTTGCATTGTGAATTTTCAATTATAATATCATCCAAAATTTCTTGCTCGTTTTCGTCAAAGTTCAAGTTTCTGCTTATCTGCATCCTTTTGAGCAAAGCTTCGTTAGAAGAGATGGCGTTCATATAATAAACCAAACTTTTGCTCAGACCAAAAACAATTAAGTATTCTTCTTTTTTAAGTTTGTAAATATGCTTTTCTTCCAATTCATTGCTCATTCTGTTTATTATGCGTAGATGTTCGTAAAAATGCAAAGTGGAAAAACTGAGCAATTTCAGCGCAAGCATCTTTAGCGATGTTAATTTTGAAAATTTCTTTTCATCCCCAAGTGGTAGCTCTATGTCAGATACTACTATGAGCAAATTTTCAAACATAAAAATACCGGAAGAGGCTACTCTGAATTGAAAATGCTCGGCAGCGGAGTAATTTTTAGGGCGTTTATAAATTATGGCTATATGCTCATCTTCGTATTCCAAACGAGCAAGCTCATCAGAATCAGAAACAGAGGATAAAGTATGCTCATCTATTTGGTAATTTTTTATCAAAGCACTAATTTCTTCAGGGTCTGGGGATACAAGCGCTATAACCTGAGCATCACTCGCATCGGAGAGAACAAGCCGCCCTGCCTGTAACTTGTAGTGCTTTGTCATAGAGGGAATATAGAAAAATACTACATTACATACTCTTATATGTCATATAAACTTTTATTTGGTTTTTTGGTATTAGTCCTCTTTGCGTGTGCGCCTTTGCGCCCCGTTGGGCCGCATGGCGAGTTCCCTGCCCCGCCTGCTGAGCCTGAACCTAGCCCCAAAGCGGAGGCAGAAACAGAGCCGAGAATCCAGCCCCCCAGAGATTATGAGAGAAGGTATATAATAGACGTGGGAATTGCTTTTGAAAAAAAAACCGCAACAATAGAATGTCCAAATAAAAAATGGGAGTTTAAAGCAAAAGCTACACTCGGCAAACACGAAATTCAATCGGACGGGGACTGCGTTTACGCAGGCAAAGCTTACAGAGGCAAATGGTCAGTGCTTTCAACAGATAGCGGAATTGCGGTTATAAACAGCCTGCCCGTTGAGGATTATTTAAAAGGCGTTGTCCCTCATGAAATAGGCAGATTAAAGCAGGGTGAAATTGAAGCGTTAAAAGCTCAGGCAGTTGCAGCAAGAACCTACGCCTACCACCACTTGGGTTCTCGCAGGTCGCAGGGTTTTGATGTTTACGCAGACACAAGAGACCAAGTGTATAATGGCAAAAACGATGAAGATTCCATTACAAACGAGGCTATTGCAGCTACGAATGGCTTGGTTATTAAGAACAACGGCAATTTGATAGAGGCTTATTACCACTCGACTTGCAGCGGCAAAACGGATTCGCCGGAGGTTTGGGATTCGGGGAACAAACCGTATTTGGTTTCCGTTTCTGATTCAGTGAATGGCAGGATTTATTGCGAGCTTTCAAAGTATGTAAATTGGGAAGAGAAATTCACCAAGGCAGAACTCGGAAAATTGTTCCCAAAAAATATGGTAGCCGCAAAAGTTGAAAAAGTTTTCCCTTTCAGCAAAGTTGAACAGGTTTTTATAACTGAGAAATTTCCCAGCGGACGGGTGAAAAGGCTTGTGGTTTTTACGGATAAAGGTTCGTTTGAAGTTTTTGGAGACCGCACAAGGTGGATTTTTCAAAGAGACGGAAGAGCCTTACCGAGCGCCTTGTTCAGCATTTCCAGGGAGAAGGATAATTTTACCATAAACGGTTCAGGTTTTGGGCATGGTATTGGACTATGCCAAGTTGGAGCAATAGCTAGGGCTAGAGAAGGGCAAAAGTTCGAGGAAATCTTGAAAGCGTATTACACCGATGTCAGAATTGAAGAGTATTGAGGCTTGCAAAAATTTCCTTTGCAAACTCCGCTAAACTTGGGTCGCGAGCACCCATTAACAAAATTACATCACCGCTTTTTGCCGAGCTGATTATTTTTTTTAGGCACTCGGTTCTGTTAGGGATAAAATTTGCATTGCAACCTTTTTCTTTTAAAGCATCTGAGAGAATATCCGAGTCAAAGCTCTTATCTGCTGTGCCGCCTGCGTAGTATATTGAACTGAACCATATTCCATCGTTTGGGCGGAGAGTTGCCGCAATCTCCTTTACCAAATCGTCTTTTAAAAATTTTGTGGGGCCAAAGCCGTGCGGCTGGAACCATGCGAACAATTTCCCCTTTGCAAAATTTTGGCAGGAACGTATGCTAGACGCTATTTTAGCTGGGTTATGAGCATAGTCGTCCACAAGAATAACTCCGTTTTTACATTCGTAAATTTGGCTTCTGCGGTATATGCCTTTCCAAGTTTTCAGGGTGTTTGCGCAATCTTTTAAAGACACTCCTGTGCTTACGCAAGCGGTAACGGCGGCAAGCGCATTTTCCGCATTGTGCTTACCGGGCATAGGCAGGTAAAAATCCGCAGTTTCTCCGTTGAAAGAAATCTCAAATTTTGATGTTATTCCCTCTGCCATATAACCTGAACCTCTGACTGTGCAATTATTGCCCCAACCGAACAGAACGCTTTTTGAGTCCGCTAATTTTTCCGCAAGGGGATGAGAGCCGTTTACGATTAAAATTCCATTTGCTTTGCGAACATTCTCCGCAAATTCCGCAAAGAGATTTTCCAGCTCGGAGAGTTCCTTGTGGTCTTTGTCTATGTTCAAAACAATGCCTATTTTTGGGCTATACCTCACCAGCGTTCCGTCACTCTCGTCTGCCTCCGCAACCAGCCAGCCATCGCCAGCAACCGCGTTCCCAATTTTACCATGCGCCTCTAAAACGCTTAATCCTGCACCGCTTAAAAGGCTTGGATTTTTTTTGCAGCTGCTGAGTATATGCCATATCAAACCTGTAACAGTGCTTTTGCCGCTTGTGCCGCTGACGGCTATGGTTTGGTTTTCTTGCGTGATTTTTGCCAAAAGCTCGCTACGGTGAATTATGGGAATACCCAGTTCTTTGGCGGCTTCCGTATCAGGGTTTCCGCTCTCTATTGCTGTGCTGACCACAACCGCGTCTAAATTTTTATTTATGCCACTTCCGTTCTGCAAAAAGCATTTTACCCCTGCTTCTTGCAACTGCTTCTTTATTTTTTCGCCTTCGCTATTTTCAAACCTGCGGTCTGAGCCTGCCACCTCTAGGTTTTTTCCTGCCAAAAACTGCGCAAGCGCGCTCATTCCTACGCCGGCAACGCCTATAAAAAAGATGGAGTTCATTTAAGAAAAAGTAGATTTTTCAATGGGGGAGTATTTACTATATTTCTTTCAATCAAATAGGAGATACAGCAATGAGGATACAACTCACTAAAATTGCACTCACAGCAAGCGTTTCACTTGTATTGGCCTTCACAATTGGTTGCGGTGGCAGCAAACCAGCGGTTGCAGACTCCGCTGTTACAGGGAATAAGCGGCTTTCCGATGCACCCGAAATGGAACTAGAAAAAAAGCTTACTCAAAAGCAACGTGAGTCTATTCCTTGGGGTATTGGAGTTGGTGTTTCCACAGACAGGCAAATGGCAAGAACAGAATCCGTTGCGCAAGCACAGGCAGCTACCGCCAGAAATTCCAAACTCTTAGTTACAGGGCTTTTGGATGCTTTCGCAGAAAATGTGGACGGGGAATCCAAAAGAATTACCCAAGACAAAATTAACAACTTTGTTGATACCCAGATAGAAGGTAGCTATGTGTTTGAAACCATTATGGAATACAACGAAGCGGACAAAAAATACAGCGTTTACTCCCTTGTTTTGCTAGACCCAGACAGAATTGCGGAAGCCCTGAAAGCGGCAATAAAGAGTCAAGAAGCAGCGGAACTACGGATTGCTTCGGAAAAAATGCAGGATAGGTTGGAACAGATGAAAGCGGAATACCGTGGTTTGAAAAAATGAGATTTATCATCTATACCTTTTTTCTGTGTTTTTTAGCCTCTTGTTCCAGTGGACCGAAATCGAAAACTACGGATTCCAATTCGGGGCAGGGGGTTGGCACAGATTTGAATCAGGTATTGGATGGTGTTTCTTGCGCGAATGCAGATGATTTTCGCGGAATAGGCATAGGTCGCAATGAAAATGAGGCCATTACTCAAGCTCGTTCAAATATAGCGCAGGAATATTTTGTTGAGAAATTGAAAACCATTATTGATATTGACGGGCAAAATATAAACGGTGTAGCAAGCACAAATACTTACACAAGCATAAGCCAAAATGCAAAACTCTTAAACCCAAGTGATGCCAAACTTCATTACTCAAAAAGGCAAGGCGAGCAAATAGGCGTTGTAGCCTGTATGACAAAATCCGATGCGGCAAAGAGTTTTATTGAGCAGCAACGGCAAGTGGCAGATTCTCTCTCGCTTGCTTCCAGCATATTGTTAAACACGGAACATCCCAAGCATAAAAACGAGGCTTGGCGCAAAACGCAAATGCTGTACAACGATTTTATGAGAATTCAAAACCTGCTTGGAGGCTGGGGCGTTAAAAGTCCATATTCTGCAGATGAAATTTATACTAAAGCGAGGGAAAATTACAAGAATTATTGCCAGAGCGTAAAAGTTTTTTGGCAAGATGTAAAGAATAATTGTTCCGAGGCGGTTTTCGCAATACTTTCTCAAAAAGTAAAATTTGAAAAATCTAAATGCTCGGGCGGGTTAAACCTGAGTTTTTATTGCTCTGAAAAATGCAAATCCGCTTCTTTTGGCATAGAGTGTTCTTATGACCCATCTCTTTCTATAGAATCTTGCGGTGGGGAAAAGTATTCAATGCTTAAAGCCTCAAAGCCTATTACAGGAGGCGATATGTACAACGAGGCTAAGGCACGGGAAATGCTGACTGAAAATTTACAAAAAGCAACTTTTTTAAGTGAATGGGAAAAGGAGATAAAACAATGGGTACCATTTTGTTCAGGTTGATATTTTTTATTTGTATATCTTTTTTGGTCAATTTCTCTTTTGCTCAAAAAACATCGGAAAAACTTCCTTTACCAAAGGAGTTACAAAACGAGCTTCCGTGGTTTGCCTTGGTTGCAAAAGATGAGGCGGGAACTTACAACGGTGTATTGACCAAGGACAAAGTAAAAGCTATTGCTGCGCAAAGAAAAAGCAAAAGGGTTGTTCTGTCTTTTTTTGCCACTTGGTGCATACCGTGCAGGGAAGGTCTTGCTAGAATGAATAAAAAAGCGGCAGAGCTGGAAAAGAACGGGGTTTTGGTTGTTTTGGTGAACGTGGGCGAGGATGATTACGGCAAAGTGAGCAAATGGGTCAGCGGATATGCAAAAAACGAGTGGCTGCTCGGCTTTGATAAGTTTAACAACGTGCCCGAAAATTTTGGGCTCAAACATAACGGCGAAATGCCGTTGCCTAGAACTTTGATACTTGACCCCGATTTGCGTCCGCTTATGCTCATAGGCGATGAAGGTGATGATTTTCCCAATGTCGCCTACCCGTGAAGAAATCCAGGAATTAAAATCCACGCTTTCAATAACGGTTGTGGCTAAAAGGCTGGGGCTGAGTATTGAGCGCGGACGCTTCCGCTGTTTTTTCCCAGAGCGACACGCGCATGGGGATAGAACGCCCTCTGTGAGCATCAATGAAGAAAAGGGTTATTTCAAATGCTTTGTTTGCAACGATGTTAAGGGAGATGTGATTTCCCTTGTGCAGATTGCGCTCGGAGTGCCTTTTTTAGAAGCGGTGAAATGGCTGAAAGGTGATGCCCCGTCTATAAAAAGAGATACACAACAGATAAATATCAAAAAAGATATTCAAAACGAAAAAGCAGAAGAACATCCCAAATTTTTTAAAGAGAAAATACTCTTTGATTTTTTGAATTTGCTTTCCCCCATACCGTTGAATAAACCAGCAGCTTGGTGGCTTGCTAGCAGGCATATTTACAAGCCTGTTTGGGACAAAGTTCTTTTGCGGCTCATAGACGACTACCATCGAGTGAGCAGGGAATTGCTCGCAATACATTCGCTGGAAGATTTGCAGTTTGCAGGCTTATTCAACAGCCAAGGTAATTTGCGCTACGGTAGGCACCCGCTAATAATTCCTTATGTAGATGAACAACGGCGCCCATTTTTTTTCCAAGCGAGAGCCATAGATAAAAACGTAACACCAAAGGAATTGAATTTTCAGGGAACAATCCCATTCCCGTACAACAAGGAATCCTTGGATGGAAAAGAAGGAACCATTTATTTGTGCGAAGGAGCAATAGATACCTTAACTCTATTGGGGCATGGTTTTAGCGCGGTTGGAATTCCGGGCGCAAATTCCTTTAAACCTGAATGGGTAAAAATGTTTAAAAACAAAAAAGTTATATTGTGCTTGGATAACGATGTAGCAGGCAGGGCAGCGGAAGAGCGCATCACCGCTCTGTTTAAAGAGGCTGGATTAGAGACTCGCTCTTTTGGTTTATTGCCAGAAGGGGAGGATATAAACTCTTGGTTTAGTAGCCACTGATTACTTTGAGCTACTCACTTACCTTTATTTTCATTCCGGGGTATATTTTTTTGTCCAAACCCGGATTCCATTCCAAAAGCTGCTGAACGGTTACATTGTGATTACGGGCTATCTCCCATAGGTTATCACCTTGCTTAATCTCATAGCTTGCAGCCTCCGAAGTGCTTTTCACCAAAGGTTCATTTTTCTTTATAGTTTTTTTGGAAGGATCTTGCAGATATAGCCTTTGACCGGTCATAATTTTGCTACCCCGCAAATCGTTCCAAGTCATTAAATTTTGCTGAGACACGCCAAAGCGTTTGGAAATAGAAGCCAAGTTATCTCCATTGCGAACGGTGTAAGTAGTACGCGGGCTTGCTTCTACCACTTGCGCAGGTTCAACAATGCTCGGCGAGATAGCGGCATCTTGTTTTTTTGCAGCCACAGGTTGTGCCGTAGATGCTTTTATGCCTACTACAGACACAGGAATAATCAAAACTTGCCCAACTCTAAGCCTTGAGTTCCTTAAATTATTTGCCGACTGAATATCCGCAGCTTTTACGCCAAAGAATCTGGATATAGTGCCGAGGTTATCACCTCTTTGTACCTTGTACTGCTGCCAGCGCACGGTCTGTGTTTTATCCATTTTGGCATAAGCCGCTAAAAATTTTTCCCTAGTGCCTTCTGGAACTTTCATCGTGTAAGATTTGAGATTTGGCGGTGTGCAGAAGCGAACTAGCTCCGGGTTCAAGTCGCGTATGGTGTTGGCGCTAGAACCAACAGCCGTGCCAACTTTATCCAATGAGATGCAGTCATTAACCGTAACCGTATCATAAGGAAGAAGGCTCTGTTTTTCAACTTTAAATGAATAATGTTCTGGGAAATGCCCTATGATGGCAGCTGCCAAAATTCGCGGAACGTAGTGCATGGTTTCGCGGTGCAGTTTCAAATCCCAGTAAGAGATTTTTTTGTTAGGGTCTGTTTCTTGCCCTTCTTTTACAAATCTTCTGATTCTGCCTTCTCCGCAATTATAAGCCGCCATTGCCAGGTACCAGTCACCAAATTCATTGTATAAATCGGTTAAATAATCCAAAGCTGCATCGGTTGCTGCTTCTGGATTGCGGCGCATATCCAGCCAAAAATCCACGGGCAAGTCGTAGCGCCTGCCTGTCGCTGGTATAAACTGCCACACACCGGCTGCTTTTGCCCTGCTATAGGCGTTTACTTTAAAACCGCTTTCCACAAATGCCAAATAAATCAAATCTTCTGGCAAACCTCGCTGACGGAGCTTGGCATAAATCATGCTGTCCAAGGCGGTTTTGCGAGAAAGAGCACCTTCGGTGAATTTCCTTGTGCTTACGGATAAAAAACGAATTTCCCGTTTCACCCTATCGTTTATCACAATGGGCAGCGAAATTTTGGATAAATCCATTGTATCCAAAAAAACTGAGAGGGCCAGCTTTTCCATGCTATCCAAAGGGACATCTTTGAAATCGTTGAAAAATTCGTCAAATTCGTCAAATTCGTCGTAATAATAGGTTTCGTAATCGTTACGCATTGAAAACGGTTGGTCAATACCTTGGCTTATGAGCTTAGGGTAGAGGCTCTCCAACACAAGTATTATGTGCTTGGGCATTTCGTAATAATAAACCGAATCCTCCGGTAATCCTAGAGAATCCATCTGTTGCTCGGAATAAAGCTCCTCCAAAGCGAGGTCAAAGTAGTGGATGGCGGTTAAAGGGTCTGTTTCAAGAGCCTGCATACCGGACTTATATTCAGCCCAAGAAGCTTTGCCAACAGCTCCCTTAAGTTCAAGTATTCCAGGCTGTTGCGTGCTGGCTACCGCGTAAAACAGAGATGCCAGCAGGCAAACTGTAAAAATTCTAAAAGATCTCATTCCTCTTCCTCTTCTTCGTAATCAAACCCTAGGCGGTGAAAATGCGGTTTATCAAAATTTAACTCTTCGTCTAGAGCTTCTTCTTCTTCAACAACATCCTCTTCCTCCTCGCCAAGTTCATCAAACTCATCTATATCATCACTTTGGTCAGACACGGGCAAAAACCCATCTCCGCTACCTTTTGGTTTACGTCCTAATTGCAAAGGGTACTTCATAACACTATCCTCCTGAAAAATCTAGAAATTATTTATTTTAATATATATATTTTTCCCCTATGCGTTACAAATTTATTTGTGAATATAATGGGTTGTTTTTTTCGGGCTGGCAAAAACAGCTAAAAAACGGCGAAATTAGCGAAAAAACCGTGCAAACTGAGCTGGAGAATGCTTTTTTTACCGCTTTGAGGCAAAAAATTAGTATCGTTGGCTCCGGCAGAACCGATACCGGGGTGCACGCCAAAGGCCAGGTTGCACATTTTGACATTGAGTCTGAAGAGGCACTTGACTGCCGTGTTTTGGAAAATTCCGTAAATGCCTTGAGCGATGAAAATGTCTGCATAAGGGATTTAGAACCTTGCGCTGAAGATTTCCACGCCCGCTACAGCGCAAAAGAGAGATATTACACATACACGCTTTGCACAGAGCCTATGGTTTTGGGGAAGGAATTGGTTTGGCAGTGCGGCTATGAATTAAATGCCGAATCTATGGAACAAGAGGCAAAGAGTTTTTTGGGCTTGCACGATTTTAATCCCTTTTCAATTCCCAGAAACGATGGCAAAAGCACGGAATGTTCATTGACGGAGTTTCGTTTGGAAAAAATATCCATGCAGCTACGTTGGCATATTCGTGGCAACCGTTTTTTGCACAGACAGGTTCGGTCAATGGTAGGTTTGCTCTTTGATGTTGGAAGGGAACGCTATGGGCTAGGAACGGTGGATAAAATTTTCAGAGGGGAATTCAAAGGCGAGCGGACTTGGGCGCCGCCGCACGGCTTGGTATTGGAAGGGGTTACTTACTAACCACCAACAACTATATTCACCAATTTTGCGGGCACAACAACAACCTTTACAATCTTTTTGCCAGCGATATTCGTTTTAACTGCCTCATTTTGCATAGCGATTTTTTCCAGCTCGTCTTTGCCAAGGCTTTTGGAAAGCTTTGCCCTTGCGCGAACTTTGCCGTTCACCTGGAACACTATTTCCGCGGTATCTTCCGCGGCGAGTTCCGCATTGCCTACAGGCCATGCTACACCGGTTAAACTCTCCTTGTGCCCAAGAATTTGCCACAATTCCTCGCACAGGTGCGGAGCAAATGGGTGCAGAAGTTTCACGAAAATTTCGCAAGGCTCGCGGTAGCGCACGGGTTGTTTTATCAGCTCGTTGTTGAACACCATCAGTTGGCTAATCGCTGTGTTAAAACGCATATTTTCAATATCATCGCTTACCTTCAAAATGCTTTGGTGCATAAGGCGGGTTAATTCTTCGGGAGGAGTGTCGCTGGTGTATTCGGGCGTGCCTTCATCGCCTGCCACGGAACGCATAGCTCGGCTCAAAAAGCGGAACATACCTTCAATGCCCTGCGGCTGCCACGGCTTAACCGCGTCAAGAGGCCCCATGAACATTTCGTAAAGCCTTAGGGAATCTGCTCCGTACTGGTTTACCACGTCGTCTGGGTTCACCACGTTTTTCAGGCTCTTGCTCATCTTTGCGATGATTTGCTTTAATTCTTCGTTTGTGTCTTTTCTATAAAATTTGCCGTCTCGTTCGTCCACTTCGTCGCTTGGAACTTTCGCACCTGAGGATGTTTCGTAAGCGAATGCTAAAATCATCCCTTGGTTAAAGAGTTTTTGAAAAGGCTCGTCTGTGGAAACAAAACCCAAGTCAAAAAGAACCTTGTGCCAAAAACGGCTGTATAGCAAATGCAAAACGGCGTGTTCCGCGCCGCCCACATATAAATCAACGGGCATCCAAAACTTTTCCAAATCGGCGGCTAAAAATGCGGAGTCGTTTTTTGGGTCTATATAGCGCAGGTAATACCAGCAACTGCCAGCCCATTGCGGCATAGTGTTCAATTCCCTTTTTCCCTTGCGGCCATTTTTATCTGTAACCGTTAGCCAGCTTGTTGCTCCAGCAAGCGGTGAAACCCCGCCATCACCGGGTTTGTAATCGGTTAGCTCCGGCAAAAGCACTGGGTATTCGGATTCGTCAACCAAAGATATTTCGCCATCTTCCCAGTGAATTATGGGGAACGGTTCTCCCCAGTAACGCTGGCGGCTAAAGAGCCAATCGCGAATTTTATAATTGGTTGTGGCTTTGCCAATTTGCTTTTTTTCCAGCCACTCCGTTATTTTTGCTATGCCTTCTTTTTTTGAAAGCCCGTTTAAATTCAATTCATCATTTGAGGAGCGGATGTATTTTCCATCGCTTGTCCAGCAAGCAGTGCCAGCCAAAACTTTTTCCTTGAGTTCCGGCGGGCAGGAATTGTCGGGTTCCATTATGCAAATCACCGGAATATCAAATTTTTGCGCAAACTCAAAATCGCGGGTATCGTGTGCGGGAACAGCCATAATCGCACCTGTTCCGTAGCCGGTTAAAACATAATCTGCAACCCATATAGGGATTTCTTTCCCGTTCACGGGGTTAATGGCATAAGAACCTGTGAATACGCCTGTTTTTTCTTTGGCAAGCTCGGTCCGATCGAGTTCGCTTTTGAGTGCGGCGGCTTTTATATAGGCTTCAACTTTTTCTCTTTGCTCAGGTGTTGTTAAAGTAGCTGTTTGCGGATGTTCGGGCGCTATTACCATATAGGTTACGCCAAACAACGTATCGGGGCGGGTGGTGTAAACGCGCAGCTTCCCTGCTGGTACTGCAAAATCCACCTCTGCTCCTTTGCTCTTGCCAATCCAATTCCGTTGCATATCCTTTATGCCGGCAGGCCAATCCAAATTTTCCAAACCGCTCAAAAGGCGTTCTGCATAAAGAGGTATGCGGAGCAACCATTGTTTTAAATTGCGATGCTCAACCTCAAAGGTTCCGCATTTTTCGTGCGAGCCGTCTGCTAACACCTCTTCGTTTGCGCACACGGTTTTGCATTTGCGGCACCACCACACCTGCGCATTTGCGTAATACGCAAGTCGTTTTTCGGATATATATTCCCTTACAGCCTCTTCACCTTTTCCTGAAATTTCTTTTGGTATTGGCAATTCAGAAATTGGGCGGCCTTTGTTCTGCTCGCTGTCAAACCATGTGTTGTAGAGTTTTGAGAAAATCCACTGAGTCCATTTGTAGTATTTTGGGTCGGTGGTGTTTATCTCCCTTTCCCAGTCGTAAGAAAGCCCAAGCCTTTTTATCTGTTTGCGGAATGTGTCGCAGTTTTTTTGCGTTGTTTCTGCTGGGTGAGTTCCGGTTTGTATTGCGTATTGCTCAGCTGGAAGCCCAAAGGCATCCCAGCCCATTGGGTGCAGAACCTGAAAGCCATTCGCTCTTTTATAGCGGCAAATTATGTCTGTTGCGGTGTAACCTTCCGGGTGCCCAACGTGCAAACCCGCTCCGCTTGGGTATGGGAACATATCCAAGCAGTAGAATTTTTTTGCTTTTTCTTTTGGCTCTGCAGTGCGGAAAGTTTTACCTTCCTCCCAGTGATTCTGCCATTTAACTTCTATATCTTGCGGTACATATTTAGGCATGGAGAGGAAGGTAGAAAATTAAAGATTTATAACGCTATAAAACTTCGTAACTTCCATTTTCTTTTATGTTTATGATACCAATTTTTTTAACAGTGGAATTATCGCTTGCCGGATAAGTATCTGGCATTCCGCTCACACCGCTACCTCTTTCTGTGTCTCCGAATTTCACGCTTTTCCCCCCAAATTCCCTGATAAAGCTGCCATCATAAGCGGCAGTCACTCTGAAAGAGGCTCCACTTCTAGGAGTATCGGAGCATTTTAAAAATAAGTGAACTGCAATTTTGTATTGCCCGGTTGGAATATCACCCCCATCTACGCCTATGGCTACATTTTCAGCGTTATCCCCGGCTCCACCGCAACTAGCATTGGAGTCAATATCCAAAGAGTCTTTGCCATTCCTAACTCCCTTATTTGAGTAATATATTCTATCTCCATTAGGGGTCCAAACATACAAATCCACATCGTCTGAATTATCCCAAGACAGTGCTATTTGCAGCTTTCCAGACAATACGTTAATGGTTTTTAATTTCTTCTCTTCAGGCTCGACATTCTGACCGCTCGTTGTTTTGCCGCTCACTATAAATTTGCGTTCCCTTCTTTCCCCATCACCTTCGCCATCTCCTAAGCTCTGGTTGAAAATGATAACGAACCGATAAACATATTTTCCCGCTTCTATATTTTCTGTTAGACCTAGTTCCTCGTCAGCAAGAACCAAAGGATCTTCTAAATCTATCTGATAAAAACCACGTTCACCTTCAATCTGCAAATATATCACTTTGAGTTTTGCACTGCTTGTAACGGTGAAGAAAGTGGGGCCGCCAGGTAGAGTAGCACCATTGATTTGCACACTTTCTATAACATCATCTCCTTCATCAGGAAAACCATCGCTATTGCTCGTAAATCCCAGTTTACCATTTTGCAAAAGGTTGCTTCCAGTTATCCTGTCGAATTTTAAGTTTAAGCTCTCTTTAATGCCGTTGCCTAATTCTTTCTTAAATTCATCCCACCAAGAATTGCCATCCGAGCAAGAAAGCGTTAATGCTGCAGCAAGAAATAGGCTTGCCAAAAATGAAAAACGTTTAGTTTTCATAGTAAAACTCCTATTGTGTTAAACAGGTATAAATATAGAAAAAAATGACAGTTTTTCGAAGGGCTCCCTCCGTTTTTTCCGCCCGGAGGGCTAACGGGGGGTGCTGCTATACCTTGAACTTACTCATTACAACCCGCAGCTGCTCCGCCATTTTAAACAAATCTTCTGCGGAGCCGTTCAGTTGGGAAGCTCCCACGCTGGACTTGCGGGCTACCTCCCTCATGCTGGATACATTCTGGCTCACGTGGGTAGCTCCGGCTGCTGCCTCGCTCGCGTTGCGGGCAATATCACGGCTGCCTTTGGCAACCTCGCCTATGGCACTCGCCACGCGTTTTGCACCCGCGTTCGCTTGGGAAACATTGCTTGCAATCTCGTTGCTCGCCTTTGTCTGCTGCCCAACGTGTCCAGCTATGGCTTCAACAGATAGGTTAATCTTGACTATTATCTCGGAAACATCCCGTATAACCTCTACCGCATTGCTCGTCTCATCCTGAATGCTGTCTATCCTGCGGGCTATATCGTCTGCGCTCACTGCGCTCTGGTTGGCAAGCTCCTTTATTTCTCCAGCTACCACCGCAAAGCCTTTGCCAGCTTCGCCCGCGCTTGCCGCTTCTATGGTTGCGTTCAATGCCAAAAGGTTGGTTTTATCCGCGATTTTTTTTATCACATCGGTGACCTTCCCTATCTCTTTGGCGGCTACGCCAAGCCTGTTCATGGTGGAAGTTGCCTCGCTGGATTTAGTTGTTGCATAACCAGCCACCTTGCGCGCATCCACGGCATTGCTGGATATCTCATTAATGCTTGCGCTCATCTCTTCGATGGCTGCGGCTATGGTGTTCATATTAGTGGACATCTGCTCCGCCGCGCCTGCAACTTCGTTTGCGTTCACGCTCGCCTGTTCGGCCCCGCCTGCCATGGCGTTGATGTTCACGGCCATCTCTTCGGCGGTGCTGGCAACGGTGGAAGCCGTGCTAACCGTCTCTTCCGATGATGCGGAAAGGTCGCTAGAAACAGAGGAAAGCTCTTTTGACGAGGAAGCGAGATGCTCCACAACTTTTTTGGTCTCTCCTATTGGCTTTCGCAGCACTTCCATGAGCTTGTTGAAATAGCGAGCCAAATCGCCTACCTCATCCGTGGATTGTACCTTTATGTTCTGAGTCAAATCGCCTTCTCCCTCGGAAATATCCTTGATGATGCTGGTAACTTTTACAATGGGTTTGCTGATGGAGTCGGACATTAGCACTGCAACTATTATTGCCACTATAAGTATGGCTATGCTTATCATAACGGCAACTCGTATCATGTCGTACACCGGTGCCATGACGGTTTTGGTTGAAACCGCCACCGCAAGGCTCCAAGGGGTATTGGATTTATCAACCTGAATTGGGGAAAAGAAAAAGGTCATGTCCGAGTTTATTGCCGGAGTATATCTAACAAAGGAAAATGGCCTCCCCGCTTTGAGTGCTCTTATATAATCTTCTAAGTATGGCCCCAGCATATCCCTTTCCGATTCCTGCAATTTTCTCCCTATGCGACTGGGGTCAAAATGGGCTGTCACTGTGCCGTTGTTGCTGAACACCGCGATGAAAGCATCGTCGTATGGTTTGTTGGATTGGGAAATCTTCTGAATTTCTTCAATTTGAATATCAAGGCCAACAATTCCTATAATAGTGCCTTTTTCCGAGCGTATTGGCACGGCGAGCGAGGTTATCAAAACCTGTTTTCCATTCACGTTATAGAAATACGGGTCAAAGAGCGTTGTGGTTCCGGATTTTTTGACCAACGTATAATAAGCATCATCTTCGGATTTGTCGTAGGCATCCAGCGTTTCCACTTTTATACCAGATAGTGTTCTGAACCAATAGGGTGTAAAACGCCCGCTGGGCAAGGTTCCGGAAGCACCTATGTATCGCGAATCATTGCCTTCCAAAGTATTGGGTTCAAAGTTGCACCAGGCAGCTAGGATATCCGGATTTTCCCGAACCATAGCCTCAAGGGTGGCGTTGAAAAAACTTCGCCGCTCGTCTAGCGGCAAATCTTTGTAGCGTTCCATTATTTGCCCTAAGGTTTCTACGGTGAACCAATAAGGCTCTAAATACTTCCCTATATTTGAGGCAGCCGCCTCGGAAGCATTTCTAGCGTAATGCTTAGATAGGTCTTCGATGCTATCCCAAGCCTTGAACAATATTACCAAGCCTACTGCGCCGGCGCAAAATAAGCTGATAGCTATCATTATCAACATGAACTTAATTTTTAAGCCCAGTCCTTTCATTTGAACCCCCTCCTGAGAAACTAAGATGTAAGGGGGTAAATGTAGAAAATACTGACCAGTTTTTCGCTCGGAGAGCCTAGAGCTGAGGGTTGGGAAATATCTATATTTATACAGATATTGGCAAAAATTGGAGTTTCTTGCAATGCAAGCATATCAGGGTTATTTTGAAAACGGACAATTTATCTCGCTTGATACGATGAAGATACCAGAGCGTAAACGTGCTATTTTAACTGTACTTGACGAACCTATAAAAGAATACTCAAAAAATGAACAACTAATAGCCTTTCAGGAATTTTTTGATGCGATAAATGCTAGTGATGAAGAAATTCCAGAAACTTTTGAACGAGTTAATTTTTCACGACCAGTTGATTTATGAGTTGTTATGCTTTGGATACAAACATAATTTCTTATTTATTGCGAGGCGATAAAGAACTTAAAGAACGTATATATTATGAAGTTAAAAAAGGAGATGGCGTAGTTATTTTACCTATTGTATATTACGAAGTTAAACGAGGGCTGATAGATAAAAATGCACTGGTAAAGTTAGCTACTTTTGAACGCCTTTGCAATATGCTTGGCATAGATGATATGGATACGAAAACTTTAGATATTGCTGCAAATATTTATGCTTACAAAAAACAACAAGGTCAGCAAATTGAGGATGCTGATATTTTAATTGCTGCCTCATGCATTGCGCATGGATATACCTTGGTTACAAACAATGAGCGGCACTTTTTAGGTATTAACGGGCTTAAAATTACAAATTGGCTGCGGTAGGCAAAAGGGGCTCTCTCAGCATTTACTATATTCCCATAGGAGAAAAAAGGAGTGTTTTTATGAATGTTTCTATGTACCCTGAGAATATTCAAGCCAATCAAGGCAATAAACTTGCAAGTTTTATAAAACCTGTGTTGAATTTGATTGACAACGGGGTTATTTACCGCAAAGGGTTTTGGGTGCTCTATTTGCTTCACGCCGTAGCTAGTTTGTTCATTCCTTTATTTCTGCTGGGATTTGCGCTTGCCATTGATGTTTTTAAATATCAGTCGATTGGCATTTCTATATGTCTTGTTCTCATGTGGCTTTCCATTGCGTTTTCTTTTTGCCTTGGGTTTCAGGTTTTTTTGAACAGGATGGAAAAAATTGATACTCTGCTTAAGGAAGGCAACGAGTTTGTGGCAATACCTCTAATTGCTGACTATATCAAAACAGCAGGCGAGTATATAGGCATTGTTTTCATAAGTTTGGCACCGTGCTTTGTATTGTTTGGAATTGTGGCCTTTGATATCGCGAAAAATGCCATCCCAAATATCAATGCGGGAGTTACTATTGTGTTCACCCCAATTTTCATGGCAATTTTGGGTTACGTAGCTATGTTGGTGTCAAAATTTTGCGCAGAAGGCATAACCGCTTTTGCTGCGATTGCCAATAACACAAAAAATTTGACAAAGACCGTACACTAATAACTATTTTCCCACTATGCTTCTGCAAAAAAAAATCCTTGTTATTCTCTTACTCGCCTGTGCAGCACAGGCGGCAGATGGGATGCGCGTTGCCCATGTGGATTCCAAGCTGATATTTGAAGGTTATAAAGGCACAAAAAAAGCTCAGGAAGAATACGACCGCCAAGTGGCAAAGTGGGAACAGCAGGCAAACTTGTTGCAAAAAGAACTAGGCTATGTAAAAGAGAGATTGGAAAAGCAGAGTTTAATGCTCTCGGATGAGCAGAAAAGGGAATTGGAAGCGGAATTTGCTCGCAGAGATACAGAGTTGAAAAAATTCATCGAAAAAATCTACGGTAGGAAAGGCGAACTTTTGACAGAGAACGAAAAAGTCAGTGCCCCAATAATAGCCTTGATAAAAAAGGCCGTGACGGAAATAGCTCTGAGCGAGGGCTACGATTATGTTTTGGATAGGGCTACAGGTGCTGTACTCTTTTGGAAGAACGAAAACGATTTAACTCAAAAAGTGCTGGACTATTTAAATGGAAGGTGAACACAGCCACAGTCACGAGCATGGGCACGAGCACCACGGTCACAGCCATTCGCATTTTGATATTCAAAACGTGCGGAGAGCCTTTATATGGGGCATTGCGCTAAATATAACTTTTACTGCGGTAGAAGCCACAGTAGGTTATCTAAGCGGTTCGCTCGCGGTTTTAGCAGATGCAGGTCACAATTTGGCGGATACCGCAAGCCTTGTAATAGCGCTTTTGGCGTTCCGCCTTGCGTTGGCAAAGCCCACCCAAAAATACACCTACGGTTACAAAAAAGCGACTATTTTAGCCGCGCTTGCAAATGCGGTTATCCTGATGTTTGCGATAGCCGCTATAGTTTATGAGGCTATTGAGAGAATTTCCTCGCCTGTGGAGATAGATGGGAAAGTTGTGATGATCACGGCGGGTATAGTTTTTTTTATAAACGGTTTTACCGCGATGCTTTTTTTCAGCAGCAAAGAAAAGGATTTGAATGTAAAGGGCGCGTATCTGCACTTGATGGCGGATGCCCTTGTGTCTGTTGGCGTGGTGGTTTCCGGTGCTATAATAATGGTGTCGGGTTTTTACTGGATAGACAGCGTGGTTAGCATTGTGGTTGCGGCTGTGATTTTCATAAGCACTTGGGTGCTGCTAAAGCAGACTCTTAGGATTAGCATGGACGGTGTGCCGCACAATATAAATTTCGCAGAGGTTGCAGAGGAAATAACAAAGGTAAATGGTGTTAAAAGCGTTCACCATTTGCATATATGGGCACTCTCCACAACGCAAACCGCCTTGACCGCGCATATAGTTCTCAAAAACGAAATATCGCTTGGCGACATTCCAAAAGTTAAAGATGAAATTCGCCACGAAGCCTTGCATTTTGGCATAAATCACTGCACGCTGGAAACCGAGAGCGAGGGCGATAAATGCGAGCACAAAGAGGATTGAAATACCGCTAAGCTGGACTCCCCGTAATTCCTGACCTTAGTAGCTTCGCCTGCCCATTCCGGCATATTTCTTGAAGGCATTTCAAAAACGGCAAAGCCGCCTTCGCTTAACCTCGGCAAAAAAACTCGTAGGTCTGGGTATTCTTTGGCAAATGGCGGGTCTGCAAAAATCAAATCGTATCTTTCCGGGGATTGCAACGTTTGCGTGGCAAAGCGCAGAACGTCGTTCCTGAAGCAAACCACCTTTTCCGAGATTTTCCATTTTTCCGCAGTCTCTTTTATGGCCTGCATAAGTTTGCTGGAAATCTCCACCATAGAGGCTTGTTTTGCGCCTCTTGATATTGCCTCAAAACCTATGGAGCCGGTTCCCGAGTACAAATCCAAGACATTGAAGCCCTCAACCGAGCCTAATATATTGAAAAGAGCTTCCCTTGTTTTAGAAGATGTTGGGCGAACCCCCTTTTCTTTTAGGGGCGGCAGTACGCGCCCCCGCAAATCTCCGGTTATAATTCGCATTTTAGCGGAGAACGAGGGACTCGAACCCCCAAGCCTGACGGCGGCGGTTTTCAAGACCGCTGACTTACCAATTAGCCTAGTTCTCCAGAACTCCAGAACGATGTGTAATATAGAAACTTTTTCTACCTTCTAAGTATTATGTCTGAATACCGCCAAAACGTAGTGAACGGAGAATGGGTGATAATATCATCCGAGAGAGCTAAGCGCCCTGCGGATTACGCCTCTACAGCAAAGAATAAAACTGCTCTGCCGGAGCATAACCCGGATTGCCCTTTTTGCACAGGCAATGAGCATAAATGCCAAACGTCCACTTATGAAATTAAAAACGGAAATTCTTGGATATTGCGTTCAGTGCCAAATATATTTGCCGCTGTGAGCCGCCCAGAGCAAATTCCAGATACTTTGCTGCAAAGGCAGCGAGTTTCCAAAATACATCTGCTAGCCCAAGGATATGGGGCTGCGGAAGTTATAATTGAAAGCCCCAAACACAATGCAAATTTGGTGTTTATGGAAAAATCCGAGGTTTATGAAATAATAAAATCATATAAGGAAAGATTCATCGCTTTGTCGCATGACCCTAACATCGCAATGGTAAATATATTCAAAAATTATGGAGCTACGGCTGGCGCTTCTCTTGAACACCCGCATTCGCAAATAATAGCTACCCACGTTTTGTCCACGCACATAACAGACAGCCTAACTTATGCCCGCCGCGCTTTTAACACCTACGGTACCTGCATTTTTTGCGACCTTATAAAAAGAGAACTTGAAGCGGGGGATAGGGTAGTGACGGTTAGTAAGCATTTTATAGCGTTTTGCCCTTTTGCCGCTAGGTATCCTTACGAGGTACGTATTTGCCCGTTAAAACATTCAGCTTTGTTTGGCACTATAAGCACAGAGGAAATGGAAGATTTAGCCTCTATTCTTCAGGTGATTTTGAAAAAAATATATATCTTGCTAAAAGACCCCGATTATAATTACTATTTTAGAACCGTTCCAACTCCAGACGGCGATGTGCGTTATTTCCATTGGCACATAGCGATTACCCCTCGCCTGATGAAGCCAGCCGGCTTTGAACTTGGCACTGGCATATACATAAACACAACCCCTCCTGAGCTTTCCGCCGAACAATTGCGGAATGTAGAGGGGTAAAACCGCCAAAAACGGGGGTTTTTCAAAAAAAAAGTAAAAAAAATATCTTTTTCCTTGACAAAGCTGGGAAATGTTTCTAAGTTTAAGGCTCGTGAACTACGAATGTAGGTTGCGTACACGAGAAAGCGTGTGTTTTTTCTTAGTCGGGGTCTCCCCAAAGCAAAGGAAGAGCACGTGCTTTTTTCATTTTAAGGAGAAAAAGGTATGAGACAGGTAGCTATCTACGGAAAGGGTGGAATAGGAAAGTCCACCACCACTCAAAACTTGACGGCAGGGCTCGGCGAAATGGGCAAAAAAATCATGATCGTTGGTTGTGATCCCAAAGCTGATTCCACACGCTTGGTATTGGGTGGCCTGGTGCAGAAAACAGTGTTAGACACACTGCGCGAAGAAGGCGATGATATTGAGCTGGATACCGTTTTGAAAGCAGGTTATGCTGGAATTAAAGGCGTTGAGTCTGGCGGACCTGAACCTGGCGTTGGCTGTGCAGGTCGTGGCATTATTACCTCAATCGGTTTATTAGAAAAATTAGGTGCTTACACCGAAGATTTAGATTATGTATTTTACGACGTTCTCGGCGACGTTGTGTGCGGTGGTTTTGCAATGCCTATCCGTGAAGGCAAGGCAAAAGAAATCTACATCGTTTGCTCCGGCGAAATGATGGCACTGTATGCAGCGAACAACATAACAAAAGGTATATCAAAATATGCCACCACTGGCGGAGTTCGTTTGGGCGGGCTTATTTGCAATTCGCGTAAGGTGGATGGCGAAGCGGCTCTTGTTTCTGCTGTTGCTAAAGAACTCGGTACGCAAATGATTCATTTTGTGCCACGTGATAACGCTGTGCACAGAGCAGAGATTAACAAAAAAACTGTAATTGATTTTTCACCAGACGAGCCGCAGGCAAATGAATATCGCGAGTTGGCACGCAAGATAGATGCAAATGATATGTTTGTTGTACCAAAACCGATGTCCATTGACCGCTTAGAGGCGATTCTTCAAGAACACGGTATAATGGATTAAGGAGGGAATAGATATGTTATTAGTTAGAGCAATTATTCGCCCTGAAAAATCCGGGGCTGTTATGAGTGAGTTAGCTGCTGCTGGCTTCCCTGCCATTACCAAACTTGATGTATTTGGGCGTGGCAAACAAAAAGGCATTACCGTTGGCAATGTTCACTACGACGAAATTCCAAAAGAAATGCTCGTTGTAGTTTGCAACGATGAAGATAAAGACGACCTTGTGAAAATCATCATTCGCGTTGCTAGAACAGGTGAAGGTAACTTTGGAGACGGGCGTATTTTTGTTTCCCCTGTGGAATCTGCCTACACTATCAGCTCCGGCAAGCCGGGATTGTAGGGGGTAGAGTATGCGGGAAATTATGTGTTTTATAAGGCCAAACAAGGTCAATGAAACTAAAAGGGCATTGGCAGAAAACGGTTTCCCCGCTTTTACCTGCTGTAGATGCCTTGGGCGTGGCAAAAAAAGCATTGACCCGGAACTGCTCAAAACAGTTCTTGCAGCAGGCGAATTGCCGCTTTCTCCAATTGGGGAAAACCTTACCGAGGCTACTCGACTAGTTGCCAAACGCTTTTTTACGCTCATCATTGACGATAAAGATGTTGATAAAGCGGTTAAAACAATAATCACTGCCAACCAAACCGGTAACCCCGGAGACGGCAGAATTTTTGTTTTGCCTATCCTTGAAACTTCTTCCGTTAGAACTGGAGAAGGCGGTTTACACATTACACCAGAAGGAGGCGCATCATGACAAACAGCAGAGAAAAGTTGCTCGAAAAGTATTCCGCTAAGATCTATAAAAACCGCAAAGAACACGTTTTGCAGCTTGCAGAAGGCGATAAAAACGTTGCGATTGCCGCCAATACTCGTGCCATTCCGGGCGTGATGACGGCGCGTGGTTGTTGCTATGCCGGTTGTAAAGGTGTTGTGGTTGGTCCGCTGAAAGATGTGTTAGTTATCACTCACGGGCCTATAGGCTGTGGCTTTTATAGCTGGGGCACAAGGCGAAACAAAGCAAAACCCGATGAGAATACAGATAAAAACTTTATTCCATATTGTTTTTCTACAGATATGCAAGAATCCAACATTGTGTTTGGTGGCGAGAAAAAGCTGGAACAAGCCATTGAAGAAGCAATGGAGCTGTTCAGCCCAAAGTGCATTATGATATGCTCCACTTGCCCCATAGGTCTTATAGGCGATGATGTGCAAGCGGTAGCAAGGCGAACCGAAGCCAAATACGGCATAGCCGCTATAGGTTATTCGTGTGAAGGCTATAAGGGCGTTTCGCAGTCCGGTGGTCACCATATAGCTAACAACGGGCTTATGCGCTATGTTATAGGCACTGGCGATAAAAAACCAAAAACAAAATTTTCCGTCAATATCCTTGGCGAATATAACATCGGTGGCGATGGCTGGGAAGAGGAGCGCATTTTTAAACGCTGCGGCATTGAAGTGCTGAACCTGTTTACTGGCGATGCTTCTTACGAAGGTCTTAAAAGTGCGCATTTGGCCCATTTGAATTTAGTGATGTGCCACCGCTCTATAAACTATATAGCCGAGATGATGAAAACCAAATACGGCATAGACTGGATAAAGGTGAATTTTATTGGCGTTGAGGCAACATGCAAATCGCTTAGAGACATTGCAAAATATTTCAACGACTCTGAACTCACAAAAAAGGTTGAAGAGGTAATTGCAGACGAAGTCGCGACTATTAAGAGCGATATGGAGCATTACAAAGCCAAGTTGACGGGCAAAACTGCTGGTATTTTCTCCGGCGGTTCTCGTTCTCACCACTATCAGCTTCTTTTGGAAGAACTCGGCATGAAAACCATAATTGCTGGTTATGAATTCGCTCATAGAGACGACTACGAAGGGCGAGACATAATTCCGCAAATCAAAGAAGATGCCGACAACAAAAACATTGAAAGCATAGTTGTTGCAAAGGACGAAAAGTTCTATAGAGAGACTTACTCCGAAGAACAAATTGCTTCTTTAAAAAATGCTGGCATTGAGCTAGACACCTACGGCGGCATGATTCCCGAAATGGTAGCGGAATCTGTTGTTGTTGATGACTACAATCACTTTGAAACGGATGAGCTTATAAGGTCTATGAAACCGGATATTTTCCTCTCCGGTATAAAAGACAAATATTCTATACAGAAAGCTGGTACAGCCTCTAGGCAAATTCATTCCTACGATTACTCAGGACCATATTCGGGTTTTCGCGGTGCGGTGACTTTTGGGCGGGACGTTGCAATGGCTATATATAGCAATGCGTGGCCCTTGATTACCCCACCTTGGAAACACAAACCTATGTTAACTGGCAAATTGAAGGAGGTAGGATAATATGTTAGACCTAACCCCTAAGGAAGTAAAAGAACGTAGTGCCTTGCGGATAAATCCCTGCAAGACTTGCCAACCTGTTGGTGCAATGTATGCGGCTTTGGGTGTGGCAAAGTGCATGCCGCATAGCCACGGCTCTCAAGGTTGCTGTTCCTACCACAGAATGGTGCTGTCTCGTCACTTCAAAGAACCCGCTGTTGCATCTTCTTCGTCATTTACCGAGGGCACATCTGTGTTCGGTGGTAAAGCCAATATCACCACAGCGGTAAAAAATATCTTTGAGATGTATAATCCAGATATTATAGCTGTGCACACAACCTGTTTGTCGGAGACTATCGGAGACGATTTGAATTCGTTTATCATAGACTTGCAAATTCCAGAAGGAAAAAGGGTGGTACATTGCAATACGCCGAGTTATGTAGGTTCACACATCAATGGCTTTTTCAATATGATGATGGGTTTTATGAATTACCTTACAGGGAAAACAGGAATGCCAACTGGCAAAACTGCAATTTTCCCGGGTTGGGTAAATCCAGGCGATATTCGCGAGCTCAAACGCATTGCAAAAGCTATGAAGGTGAACACAGTTTTCTTCCCAGACCAGACTGGCGTGCTAGATGCGCCCATGAACGGCAAATACGAGATGTACCCAGAAGGTGGCACCCCGATAGAAGAAATCCAGAACCTTGGCGATAGCAATGGGCTTATTGCGCTTGGCGAGATTACCTGTGTAGAACCTGCCGAGTTGCTGGAGAAAAAGTGGAAAGTGCCTTTCACACTGCTTCCAATGCCGGTTGGCGTGGCTTACACAGACCAATACGTCATGGCATTGCAGAACCAATCCAAGCATGAAGTTCCCGCAGAGTTGGAAACGGAACGCGGTCGCCTTGTTGACCTTATGCTCGATTCCGCTCAATACACAACTGGCAAGAAAGTTGCTATATTCGGAGACCCGGACGTGGTTATTGGGCTTACATCGCTTGCATTGGAAATGGGCATGATACCTAGATACGTTATAACAGGAACACCAAAAGAAGAGTTTACCCGCAAGGTAGAAGAGTTGTTCAGCCAATATGCAACAACTGGTTGCACTGTCAAAGCAAACGCCGATCTTTTTGAACTCCATCAGTGGATAAAAAACGAACGCGTGGACTTGTTGCTCGGCTCAACCTACGGCAAGCAAATTGCGCGCGCTGAGGACATTCCTTTTGTTCGCGCTGGTTTCCCTGTTATAGATAGGTATGGCGGCCCGCTGCAACCCATAGTTGGCTACGCTGGCGGCATACGCCTAGTGGAGCAAGTAGTAAATGCACTTTTGGATAGATTTGACCGCGACGTTGCGGACGAAGATTTTGAGATAGTTCTTTAATATTTTAAGGAATATATCTGTGAATAAAAGTGTATTGAAAGAACGCGAGTCATCTATATGCGACAGGCGTGAAAGCCCCCGTAGCATAAGTTGCGAGCGTGAAAGCGTATCCGGTGCGGTTAGCCAGAGAGCGTGTGTGTATTGCGGTGCGAGGGTTGTGTTAAACCCTATAACAGATGCGTACCACATTGTTCATGGCCCTATCGGGTGCGCTAGTTATACTTGGGATATACGCGGAAGCCTCACCTCTGGCGAGGATACATTCCGCAATAGTTTTTCCACCGATTTAAGAGAAACGGATATAGTTTTTGGCGGGGCTAAAAAACTCACTGCGGCAATTGACGAGCTGATGGAAAAAGCCGTGCCTTCTCCAAAATTGATATTTGTTTTTGCCACCTGCATTGTGGGTGTTATAGGCGATGATATTGAAGCCGTGTGCCGCCTTGCGGAAAAAAAATATGGTATTCGCGTTATCCCTGTAAAAGCCCCCGGATTTTCGGGAACAAAATCTCAAGGCTACAAACTGGCTTGCAATGCCATTATGAATTTAATTAGGCCTTACGCAAAGCAACCAAAACGCTTTGGCATAAATATTCTCGGCGACTTTAACCTTGCCGGCGAAATGTGGATTATCAAAGGCTACCTTGAAAAAATCGGTATTCCCGTTATATCTACAATTACCGGGGATTCCTCGTATAAAACTTTAATTCAAGCACCATCTGCAATGCTCAACATTGTGCAGTGCGCGGGTTCTTCTGCGTATTTGGCAGAACTCATGGAAACGGAATTTGGAATACCGAGCCTTAGGGTGAGTTTTTTTGGCATTGAAGATACAACCACTTCATTGCTCCGCGTTGCTGATTTTTTTGGCAAGATGGAGATTTCCGAAAATGCGAGGAAGTTTGCGGCGGAGCAAACGGCAAATATAATGCCTGTTATTGAAAAATACAAACCGCATTTGGAAGGCAAAAAAGCCGCGATTTTTGTAGGCGGTGGTTTCAAAGCTATTTCGCTTATCCGCCAATTCAATGAACTTGGCATGGAAGCGGTGGTTGTTGGCACACAAACTGGCAAAAAAGAAGACTATGAAGTTATGGGTACGCTAGTAAATAGCAATGCGGTAATTTTAGACGATGCAAATCCGGCGGAACTAGAAAGGTTTATGACCGAGAAGCAGGCGGATATTCTAGTTGGTGGCGTTAAGGAACGTCCCCTTGCGTATAAACTGGGAATGGCGTTTTGCGACCACAACCACGAACGCAAACACCCCCTTGCTGGTTTTGAAGGAATAGAAAATTTTGTTAAAGAAATTCATAAATCCATAAACAGCCCTGTTTGGAAATATGTATGCTGAATTTGAATGTAAATCCCTGCAAGATGTGTATGCCTATGGGTGCTATAAGCGCACTATGGGGAGTGAAAGGCTGTATGCCCATGCTGCACGGTTCTCAAGGTTGCGCTACTTACATTCGCCGCCACATGGCAACGCATTACAATGAACCTATAGATATTGCATCTTCTTCTTTGACCGAGGAGGGAACGGTTTTTGGTGGCGAAGCGAACTTGCTCAAAGGCTTAAAAAATATGATAGAACTTTACAACCCCGAAGTGATTGGGGTATGCTCCACTTGCCTTGCAGAAACAATTGGTGAAGATATAGGGGCTATTATAAAAAAATTTTATGAACAGAACTCCTCTGTGAAGATTATAAATGTTTCTTCCCCTGGGTACGGAGGAACGCAGAACGAAGGCTGGTTTGTTGCCATTCGCTCAATTTTGGAACAAATGGAACCAAACAAACAACCTAACGGAAAAATAAATATAATAACACCTATGATTAGCCCTGCCGACACTCGTTGGCTTAAAAATTTTTTAACGGAAATGGGAATAGATTACATTTTATTGCCGGATATTTCGGAGAATTTAGATGGAGCAACCGAAAAGCATTATGAACGTTTAAAAACAAACGGCACTTCAATAAAGGATATTGCGGCAATGGCGGGTGCAAAACTTACAATTGAATTTTCTGAATTTACAGACGAGAAAAATTCCCCTGCCGAGTATTTAAAAGAAACTTATGGAGTGCCTTATGCCAAATTGCCGCTGCCTACCGGAGCGAGCGGTATGGATAAGTTTATCAGCGTTTTAACAGAAGCTGGCGGAGTTGCAAGCGATGAGATAAAAAAAGCGAGAGGGCGTTATATAGACGCAATGATAGATTCCCACAAACACTCTGCCCAAGCACGTGTCTCGGTATTTGGCGACCCGGATTTTGTGGCGGCTGTGGTGAAGCTCTGCTGCGAAAATGGTGCTCTTCCGGTTTTGGCGGCAACAGGTTCAATTTCCCCTCGTTTGCGAGAAAAGCTCGCAAACGAAGTTGAAGATTGCAGAAAATATCATTTTGCAGATGAAATACGAATTCTCGATGACAGCGATTTTTCCGCAATTGAAAAAGGGTGTGTTGAACTGGGAGCAAACCTGCTAATTGGAAGCTCAGACGGGCGGCGCATTTCACGCAAACTGAACATTCCGCTTATACGCTGTGCATTCCCCATACACGATTATATAGGCGGTCAGCGGACTCGTATTCTAGGTTTTGACGGCTCGCTTTGCATATTAGACCAAGCTGCAAATGCGATGATGGAAAAAACAGAAAGCGGTTTTCGCGAAGAATTGCACGAGAAATTTTACAAGCCGCAAACAGCAAAAAAAGCGACAAACAAAATCGCAGACAAAACCGCTACGCATCCCTGTTTTGGCGAACAGGCTTGCCAAAATGCACGTGTGCATTTACCCGTTGCTCCAAAATGCAATATCCAATGCAACTACTGCCTTAGAAACTACGACTGCATGAATGAAAGCCGCCCTGGAGTTACATCTAAAATTTTATCCCCTGCCGAGGCTTTGGAACGCTACATAAAACTCAAAACTACCATGCCTAACCTCACTGTTGTGGGCATTGCAGGGCCCGGCGATGCTTTGGCAAATTTTGACAAATCCGCCGAAACATTCCGGCTAATTCGTGAACAAGACCCGAATGTGACTTTCTGCATTGCCACGAACGGGTTGCTGCTTCCGCAATACGCGCAGGAATTGAAAGAATTGGATGTTAGCCATGTTACGGTGACTATGAACGCGGTTGATCCTTCAATAGGTGCTAAAATCTATAAGTATGTTCAATATATGGGTAAAACTTACACAGGTATTGAAGGCGCGGCTATTCTCCTTGCAAACCAGCTCACCGGAATAAAGATGTTGAGCGAAGCAGGGGTAATGTGCAAAGTGAATTGCGTGACCCTGAAAGGAATCAACGACCACCATATATACGAAGTGACCCAAATGGCGGCGAACCTCGGGGCATTTATGACAAACATAATGCCGCATCTTCCGGTAAAAGGCACGGTGTTTGAAGATTTGGAACGCACTACAAACAAGGAAATAATGCTCCTCCGTGAACAATGTGGGGCAAACATAAAGCAAATGACGCATTGCCGCCAATGCCGCTCAGACGCGGCAGGAACACTTGATAGAGATGTGTCTATTGAACTCAGAGAGGAAAATCCGCAACCCGAAAAATATAGGCGTTTTGCGGTTGCTACCCAAACAGGAGCAGTTGTGGATATGCACTTTGGGCAGGCAAACGAGTTTTACATCTACGAAAGCGACGAAAAAAATGCGAGGTTTGTGGAAACCAGAAAAGTTATCAAGTATTGCAATGGCCCTCAATGCGAAAACAAAGAGGAAAGATGGAATTCTGTTATACACGCCATTTCCGACTGCGAAGCGGTGCTTGCGGTTAGAATTGGTCCAACGCCGGAAAAACGCTTAAAGGAAAACGGCATTGGAGCGATTACGACTTATGAAAGGGTAGAAACAGCCGTTTTGCAAGCGGCAAAAGAAAAACGGAGGAACACTCATGGTACAGCCTAAATATCACATCTTTGTCTGCGGAAGCTCCCGCATCAATGGAACGCAAATGGGCACGTGCTTTCAAAAGAAAGCGGTTGGCTTGGTGCAGAAGTTCATGCAGGAAATTGAGGAGAGAGACATATCGTCTGACTGCTTGGTGACCAATACCGGATGTTTTGGCATTTGCGATAAAGGCCCAATTGCGGTTGTATATCCCGAAGGCGTATGGTATGGCAACCTCGATGAAGCAAAGATTGAGGAAATCTGTGAAAAGCATTTGGAAGGCGGAGTTCCGGTAGAGGAATACAAAATCTAAATGATTCGCATCACGGACAAAACTTTGGCGTGCCTTGACAAGCTGCCGCATAATAAGTTATATCTTTCAAAGTTTTTGAATTTTTTGATTGAAATGGAGGTTGATGCGATTGAGCTTTCTAAGCAAATGCACGACTTGCTGTCCCCGTTGCCTGAATATCCGGCCTACATTTTGCACCCCGAAAAAACACGCATACAAGGGTTAGACGATGCACTATGCGGCGATTATTTGCAAACATTTAAGGATAAAGGCAATTTTGAGTTTTGCCCAGGGAACCGCTTTCACTGCGCAACCGCTTTGGCAGCGGAATGGGTGATAAGCGGTACGGGAAAGAATATAGTTAGTTCCTTTAGTGGGGTAGGCGGCTTTGCAGCTACCGAGGAACTGATTATGATTTTGAAAGTGAATGGACTTCGCAAACCGAGCAAAACCTATAACTTTCTCCCCGAAATGACAGAGTTATTTTCTAAAATAATAAAAAAAAAGATACCAAAAAACAAGCCTGTTATAGGTAGCAAAATATTTGAAGTGGAATCGGGAATTCACGTTGATGGAATTTTAAAAAATCCTGTGTGCTATGAACCGTTTTTGCCGGAAAGCGTGGGGCAAAAGCGGAAAATTGTGCTGGGAAAACAGAGCGGAACAGCTTCGATACGTGCAAAGCTCACAGAGCTAAAGATAAAATGCGATGAGAAAGATATTCCGCATATCCTTGAACAGGTTAAAATAAAAGCTGCGCAAAAAAAAGGCGAAGTGAGCAATCGAGAATTTGCAAGAATTGTAGGGGCAACCCTCGCGGTTGCCCCTACAATTCTTGCAAGGAAGTACCCAACATGAAGCAACGTAGATACCTTTTAGACAGCACGTTAAGAGACGGGGAACAAAGTCCGGGATTATATTTTACCTCTGAACAAAAAATAAAAATAGCCGCACTGCTGGATTTATATGGTGTACATCAAATTGAAGCCGGCTTTCCAGCGATGTCCAAGCAGGAAAAAGAAGACGTTATAAAGATTATAGAAAACCGAAAGAACGCTGTGATATCGGTGTGGTCTAGGCTTGTGCCTTCTGATATTGAACTAGCAATTGAAACGCGACCGGATATAATTCATATGGGCGTGCCACTTAACAAAGACTGGGTTATAGACCAGTTGCAAGTTTGCTTGAATTTAATCAACAAAAGCGGCATTTCCGCTTCGGTGGGATTTATAAATGCGTTTAATTCAAAAATGGAACTCATAACAACCATTGCCAAAATCCTATTGGATTTTGGCGTAACACGAATTCGCTTTGCAGACACAACAGGCACAGCATCGCCAAGCCTTTGCCGAAGAACGCTGGAAGATTTTTCAGAAAAACTGGAAGGCAAGGCAGAGCTTGGAATTCACGCCCACAACGATTTGGGAATGGCGGTGGCAAACACAATTGAAGCGGCAAAAGCTGGCTGCCTTTACGCCGATGTGACTATAAACGGCATTGGCGAGCGAGCCGGAAATTGCGACTTAGCCCAACTGGTTTATGCGAGTTCATCAATTTTTGACTGGGGCATCACCGCTTCTGCGGCAAAGAAACTACAAACAGACATAAGGAGGTTGTTATGAAAAAAATAGCTGTATTCACAAATGCAGATTCAAGGCTGTGCGACTTTTTTGAAGCTGACCGCTTCTTGATATATGAGCGCGGCAAAATGGGCTGGGAAAAAACAAGCGAAACCAGCTTTGAAAAAATAGTTCCGTCTGTGCCTGCCACAACGCGGAAAATCACCGAGGCACTTTTGCCTCTCGTCGAGGGCTGCGAAGTGTTAGCGGGTGGCCCGTTAGTGGGTATTCCATTTTCGGTATTTGACCGAGTGGGGTTTCATATTTTTGAAATAGGCAAAATAGGTGGCGAAACCTTTGACGGCATAATGGAAGAGATATGCAACGCAGATGCCGCCGTTGCCGCAAAGGAAGCGATTATCAGGGAAGCAAAGCCAGTTGAAACATCAACGCCCGGAGTTTATTTTTTGGATTTGATAGCTTTGCAAAAAGAATGCCCAGAGGTTACCAGTAAAAAGGCGATGATGGACTTTTTAAAAAACACGCCTTTTATGGAACTCCACCTAGTTTGCAAACACATTCCACCGTGGATAGAAAACAGCGGTGCGTACAAGATACAAATTACAAGCGACAAAGATGGGGTGGTTAAAGCGGTTATCACTAAGGGGTGTTGATATCGATGAATAAAAAAAAGTCGTTGCTTATTGAGTATGAATAAGTACGAACTTTGTCTTTGGTTGAAAAATCGTGATAGGAATCCGATAGGTGACTTTTTTCACCAATGGCAATAGATTTCAAAGCCTCGTAAAAATATCCGCGCCAAACCCAACTTTTGTTTTTGTGCTCGTTATTGTATGGTGTGGCATAGGTTGGATGTACGATGTTGGAGGTAAGCTGGTTACCACGGCTGTCACATAAATAAACCAGCCGTACATTTTGCAGCCTCTGGCTGAGTTTTGTAAGATATTCGTCGTAATTTTTTTTCTCGGAATCAAAAGGGTTTTCTGCCAAGAAATGCTCAACTTGAGCATCTAAAGACCTACGCAGAGCCTCTGTTTGAACTATTTTATCTTGCAGAACCGTATATAATTTTTCAATTGATTCAGAAAAAACAGCTTCGTCTATAACTGCATCGCTCATTGAGGCTTGAGGGCGGGCAATTAAAAATCCCTGATAAAATCTGCCTTTTAAAGCCATGCAAATATCAAGTTGTTCTCGCGTTTCTATGCCCTCGTACAGAACTTCTATTCCAACAGACTCAGCAAAATCGGCAATGGAACGCAGATATTCACGGTAATGGTAAGATTTTTCACTGTTATGGATATAGTCCATATCTATTTTTATGATGTCTGGTTTTAGCTCTGCCAGCCGCTCAATATTGCTTGCGTTTTTTCCATAATCATCAAGCGCTATGCGGCAGCCAACACCTTTGTAATGAAGTATAGCATGGATGTACGCATCGCTTGCATTAAATTCTTCTTCCGTGATTTCTATAACCAGTTTTTCAAGGGCTATGCCAAACTCCTCTGCCCATTTCAAAGTTAGCATTAAATCTGGCCTGTCTGTGAATGGCATAAGCCAAGCAAGCCTTATGTTGATAAATAAATACTCACTGCGTTTTTCTTCAGCATATTTTTTCAAGGCATATCGTCTCACAAGCCTATCCACTTGCAATGCTTCTTCGTTTGTGGTGTTTATATCGTTAAAAAATGGGCCTAAGGAGTGTACTTTCCCATCATCATCTATATACCGCCCTAGAATTTCGTAAGAATATACCGTTTTTGAATCCGCCGAAAGAATGGGCTGGAAATATGCAATAACTTTTTCAGGTGAGATATTCATTTTTTCCTCTATGCAGAAAATAGAAAAGTCTGAATCAATATTTACTATATTATGCATTATAAACCCTAGAATAAGAGAAAGTTATGGAATGTACACATTGTGGTAGTACGGGTTTCAAGAAGAATGGCGTACACAAAGGCGTACAAAGGTACCAATGTAGCACCTGCAAGCAATTCTTCAGCGACAAGGTTAGGAAATTTTCTTACCACGACAAATGCCGAGCATTGGATCTCTACCTGAATAATATCGGCGTTAGGAAAATCGCTAAGTTTATGAAATGTTCCTCGTCAATGATAGTCCGTTGGATAAGGGACGCTGCGCAGAACCTCAAACTACAGTTGTCGCATACATCTGAATGCCAGGACGAGATATACACCGATATAAAAAAACAACTACCGGGTTGCTGTGCAGACTGTTTATTCTCTGCGAAGCGACAAGGTTATTGCGTTTGCGACTGGCGAAGGAATTGGAGCCGTACAAGAGATATACAAGAAAGTCAAGGAGCTTATCAGATACATATAGCACATCTACTGCAATATCAACAGTTCGGAATCTCGCAAAATTACCAAAAAACAAGCTCGCAGCAGTATTAAGTAAACACCTTGTTGCATTGTGCAGCAGTATAAAGTGAACTATAAAAATAACTCCCCCTCCCCCTTGCCAGACTATTTTTTTGTTTCTAAATTTTATCGGTTTTATTTATCAAGGAGGATCTTATGAGACCTTTCAATTCACTCGTAGCCTTGCCCATTTCGGTTTTGCTTTTTGCAAACACAATGGCATTGGCACAAGTTGCTCCTGCACCAGTTGCTCCAGTGGCAGCACCAGAAGTAGCTCCCGTTGCAGAGCCAGTAGTTGCCCCACCAGCACAAGTTGTTGTGACAGAACCCGCTCCGGTTGCAACCAAACCGGAACCAGAAACGAAACTGGCAGCTAAAGCCGCTCCTATGAAAATTTCTCTATATGGATTCTTCCAGCTCAACACAATAATTGAAGGTGGCGCAAATGAAAACAGAGCTTGGTCAATTTGGCTTCCCAAAAAATCTGAAGATGGCGAAAGCCGTATAGCACTCAATGTGAATCAAACGAGAATTGGCATCAATGTGTCTGGAGAACCAAAAGAAGGCGGTCCAGAAGTCCTTGGAAAATTTGAAGTTGATTGGTCGAATGACAACAACCGCAACAACAACGGAGTTGGCAGCCTTCGCATAAGGCAGGCTTTTGGTCAGGTGAAATTCAACGACATAGGTTTAAGCCTGTTATTGGGACAAACCAGTGATTTGATCGGTTCGTTGACCGCTCCCTCGGTTAACCAAGGCACTTTGCAAGGTCAAGGTTCTTTAGGTACGCGCCGCCCTATGATTCGCGCAACACAAGCCTTAGGCCCGGTTGAAATAGCCGCTGCCGTAACGGATAACAGAGATGTAAGCGCTTATACAATTTCAAGCAAAGCAGACACTGCTAAAAAATCTACATACACTTCTCCCCAATATCCGGCTTTTCAATATTCTCTAAAGGGAAAAGTCCCCGCTTCTTGGGCTGGCGCAAAACAGAATGTAGAACTTACCCTCGGCGGCCATTACGCTTCAAGAGAAGTTGCTGCAAACGATTCAGCCGGAGTAGCAAGAAAGGATGGTAAGGATACTAATTTTACTTATAACAAACCGCCAACTTCCTGGTCTTACGTTGCGAGCTTATCCTTGCCTGTAATCAGCATAGTCAATCTCTCTGGTGAATTTTTCTACGGGCAAGATCTTTGGTCTTATAGTGCGGGAACCATTCAGCAAAGCAACGCTGTTAGCAAAAGGGCATCCAAAGCTGGTGTGCAGTCCACCGGTGGCTGGGGTGCTGCAAATATAAAACTTCCTGCCAATTTTGCCCTTGTGGGCGGCTACGGAGTTGAAGCTATTTGCAAAAGTAGAGAACTTGCCGATGGGCGCGTTAAAAATCAGGTGATATTCTCAAATTTGAGATACTTTGTGGACGATGCCGCATATATAGCTTTTGAATATGCTAATTTATTAACTCGCTATGCTACTACTAAAGCAGACGTACGTACAACAGATAGTGGCAAGATGAACCGTTATGAATTAGTGTTCAATTACGCATTTAAGTAGGAGAGAATTATGACAAAGAATCGTGTTAATTTTGTGAAGCTGTTTTTGACAGCTGTTCTTGCTCTTGCAACTTTTGCTATGGGTGCAGGCGAGGCGAAAAAAAGCAAAGAGCCATTTACGCTGAACGTTTTTGCTGCTGCTAGTTTAACGGAAGCGTTGAACGAGATTGCAACCTTATACAAGGCAGCTGTGCCGGAAGCAACGCTTACTTTTAATTTTGACTCAAGTGGCAAACTGCAAACGCAAATAGAGAACGGAGCCGAAGCGGATTTGTTTTTATCCGCAGGGCAAAAACAGATGGACGCGATAGCAGCGGCTTACGTAGACTCTACAACTCGCAAGGATTTGCTTGTAAATCAGGTGGTGTTGATTGTGCCAAAAAACAGCAAAAAAAACATCAAGTCTTTTGAGGACTGCCTTGGCGACAAAGTGTCACTGATTGCAATAGGAAATTCCAGCGTACCTGTTGGGCAATACACCGAAGAAATATTCAAATTTCTGAACGGGTGGGATAAAATTACCGCCAAAGCTTCTTTGGGCACCAATGTAAAAGAGGTGCTGTCTCAAGTGGAAAGCGGTAGTGTTGATGCTGGTGTGGTTTATTTAACCGATGCGGCAACAGCAAAGAATGTGAAAGTTGTGACTCAGGCACCAAAAGGGAGCCATAAACCTACTGTGTACCCTGCGGCAGTGCTGAAAAAATCAGCACGTTCACAGGAAGCAAAAGCGTTCCTAGACTTTTTAAGTACGCCAAAAGCCACGGCTGTGTTTAAAAAGATAGGTTTTGAGGTAGTTAAATAATGGATTTATTTCCGTTATTTAACTCTCTAAGAATTACTGTAATTGCAGTTTCCATTGCATTTGTTCTTGGGATTTTTGCGGCTTATGCTATTTTGCGTATGCCGCAAATGTTCAAGAGCGTATGCGATACAATATTTGCTATCCCGCTCGTTTTGCCACCTACCGTTGTCGGCTATTTTATACTTGTTAGCCTGTCTCCAAGTAGCCTGGCAGGTTCAAGACTTCTTGAATGGTTCGACATAATCATCACAATGCGTTGGCAAGCGGCGGTGATAGCAGTTATTATTATATCATTTCCATTTATATATCGCACGGCACGTGGTGCGTTTGAAGGCTTTGACCAAAATTTGCTAGACGCAGGGCGAACACTTGGACTATCCGAAAAATATATATTCTTTAGAATACTTTTACCTAACTGCAAACACGGGATTATTGCCGGAACGGTGTTAGCATTTGCGCGCGGGATTGGCGAATATGGAGCAACCAGCATGGTTTGCGGTTATATCGCGGGCAGAACCGCCACCGTTTCCACATCCGTTGCGTATTTTTGGCAAATCAACCAAAACGATATGGCATTTTATTGGACAATGATAAATCTTGCAATTGCGTTTGTGTTTATGGTATTAATAGAAATATTCAACAAACCCAAAGTTAGGGTATAGCGATGCTCGTTTGCAATATCATAAAAAATCTTAGCGGTTTTGCCTTGAATGTGGATATAGAAGCGAAGCGCGGCGTAACCGCTCTTATGGGTGCATCGGGCAGCGGCAAGAGTATGACACTTCGCTGCATAGCCGGTATTTCAAAACCGGACAGCGGGCACATTGAACTGAACGGAAGGGTGCTATTTGATTCTGAAAAGAAAATTAATTTGCCTCCACAAAAACGCAACACAGGTTTTCTGTTTCAAGATTACGCCTTGTTCCCGAATATGACTGTGCTGCAAAATATAATGACCGGAATAAAAAACAAAACCGATCGCGAGAAACAAGCTGCGGAATTTGCGGAAACATTCCACATACACGCCCATCTAAACAAATACCCACACCAACTCTCCGGCGGCGAAAAGCAACGTTGCGCCATAGCTCGTATTCTCGTAGGCTCGCCGGATATTCTAATGCTAGACGAACCCTTTGCCGCTTTGGACAGCCATTTGCGCTCAGAATTGGAAATGGAGCTTGCCACATTGCTAAAGAGTTTCCCAAATCCGGTTTTATATGTATCTCACAACCGAGACGAAGTATATAGGCTCAGCGACAATATAGCCGTTATGAATTGCGGCAAAAATGAACCCATTTCCGAAAAGAAAGCCTTGTTCAAAAATCCTGCAAGTGTTCAAGCGGCAAGGCTCACGGGTTGCAAAAATATCGTCAAGGCAATATCCAAAGGAACTCAGATTTCCGTACCGGATTGGGGAGTAGAACTTGACATAGCGCAAAACGATGTGCAATATGTAGGTATTCGGGCAAATTACATTGTTCCTGCTTCTGCTGCAAACAAAGCCGATATTGCCGCCGCATTTCCGTTTGAGATAGTGAATGAAATTGAAGACACTTTCACAAATATTCTTATGGTGCGAAAACAGGGAACAAATCTGCCGCCCATTCGCTGGGAAATGCCCAAAAAAGACCGCGCCACTCTGCGAAATCTTCCGCAGGAACTTGCTCTTTTGCGTGAGCATATTTTGTTTTTGAGGTAGGAGTAAATTTTCTATATTTCAAATATGAATGCAATAGCAACGCAACAGCTAACTGAAATTCCGTTTGTCTTGAACAAATTGGAACTAGAAAACGAACTTGCCATTATGAACGATGGCGAACCAATGGCTATTATGTTCAAAATTCCAAAAGTCAAAAGCGGATTTGATAAAACCGTTAAATTTATAAATAGGCTAAAAGCATTGATAGCATTAAACGAAATGCGTTCAGAAGCCGAAGCAAGAGGCTTCCTATCAGATGAAGAAATAGAAAACGAAATCCAAGCAACAAGATTAAATGGATAATTTAGTCCTTGACACAAACATTTTGGTCTCTGCATTATGGTCCTTAAATGGAAACTCTGCAAAAATTGTAGAATTGGTATTATACGGCGAAGCAAATATTTATTTCACTAATAGTATATGTGAAGAATACAAGAGCGTTCTAAGCAGACCCAAATTTAATTTCAAGCAGGAATATAAACAACCTCTTTTGAATGGATTATTTGAATGTGGAAATTTGATAAATGTAGAACCCAGCAAAATAATATTACCAGATGAAAGCGACCGAAAATTTTACGATGTAGCCAAAGCTACAAACTCGTTCCTTATTACTGGTAATAAAAAACATTTTCCCAAAGAAAATACAATAATATCGCCAGCCGAATATTTAAATATGAAAAATGTTGATATATAAAAATCTCGTGGATTTCACTTGCACTTTTGTGCGAACGTAATTTCATTTGTCATTTTTTTGTATATTTCTAAAGGAAAAATTGTTAAAAATCGGAGACCTTGCACCCTAAGGTTTGGAGCTTGGAGTGCAAGGTCTTTTCAGGGCATTTTTCCTTTAAAAATATACAGTTTTTAGCTAAATTATGGGG
>JAITFO010000062.1 GCA_031281265.1 Candidatus Fibrimonadaceae bacterium | reverse complement strand
TTTTGCTGTCTCAAACAAATCCTGAAATGCTTTTTCGCTCAACCTGAGCAATTCAGGCGGTATATCATCCAATTCATGAATATGATTGAATAAATAAAGCCACCAGTCTTGGAGACTTTTACACCGGCTTATGGTTTTAGTAAACTTGGGAAGCATTGCCAAGGATATATTTATGTATTTGTAGCGTATATCGGGGTGCTTGTCGTTGGCGAGGGATATATACTGAACGCTCTCTTCGCTGCCGTCACCTACCTCACCTATGTCTTTGGGGACAAAATCAAGAAAGCTGAGGCAGTATATCCTAGGCAGGCTGTAGTCGTATTCGCTACCCTTACCTGCCGCGTTCACAATGGCTTGGCTTATGTAGAAAAGCAATCTCTCAATAAAGTGCATCTGCCCAGCAAGCTGCATCTCAACTATGAACTTGTTTCCCAGCGTGTCTTCGCAGTGCAGGTCGAATATAGCCCCTCTGTGCTCCTCCGTCTGAGGTGGTTGCACGGTGGTTATCAGAAGTACCTCTTTCAGCGGATTTTCCAGTTTCTCACTCAAAAATGCATTTATGAGCGAGATTAGAATGTGCTTGTTCTTTTCCGTTGCGAAAGCTCGCTTAAATGTGAAATCCAGCGTTAGTGGTGCGAATGGCTTGTTGTGCATAGAAACCTCCATTTTTTTGTTCCTACTACTTAGACGCTTGTCAAGCCGAAAAAAATTCAGATATGCTCATTTTGCAAACAACTGTTTACATTTTTTTGCATTATTCTTAAAATTCTATTTTCCTTTCAATGTTCCATACTCTTTTTATAGTCAGCACGCCAATAGGTAATTTGGAAGATATTACCTTTAGGGCTGTGAGGGTATTAAAAGAGGCAACGCTGATTTTGGCAGAAGATACCCGCCATAGCAGAATTTTGTTAGACCATTTTGGAATTTCGACAAAGATGGAAAGTTATCACGATTTCAACAAAGAGCAAGTGACGCCAAAATATGTGGAATACCTAAAGAGCAAAGGCGATATAGCCCTTGTGTGCGATGCTGGAACCCCCGGAATTGCAGACCCAGCTTTTAATCTTGTCCGTGCTGCTAGGCAGGAGCAAATTTCTGTGCGGGCGGTGCCAGGCGCAAACGCTCTTTTAACCGCACTGGTGGCAAGCGGCTTTGCAACGGATAGATTTAGGTTTGAGAATTTTTCGCCTAAAAAAAGCGCACAGAGATTGCACCTATTACAGAAACTGAAAAACGACGGCGACAGCACCTTGGTCTTTTATGCAAGCCCTCATAATTTGGTGAAATTCTTAGGAGAGATAAAAGAAGTATATGGCGAAGCGAGAGTTGCTCTGATGCGCGAATTGACAAAAAAATTCGAGGAACACCTGATAGGCACCCCAAGCGAACTCTTGGAACACTACAAAAATTCCTCCCCAAAAGGCGAATTCGTCTTGCTAATAGACAAGGTGGAAAATGAGAAATAAGTATAACATTCTGCTAATTCTGATAATTCTGGTAATTCTGGTTCAGATATTTTCCTGTGCCACGGTTGCTCCGCCTCCTGGCGGGCCGGAAGATAAGCTACCACCCAGGGTTAAAGGGACAACCCTTGCACCAAATTCCGTAAATCAAAGCATAAATCTTGACCTGACCTTGCAGTTTGACGAATGGATAGTTCAAAAACCCCCAAACGGAGCAGTGGCAATTTCACCCCCTATTTTAGGCAGATTGAGATTAAAAGCCGACGGGGATAAGTTGCGCATTTATTCCACCGAGCCTTTAGATTCCAACACAACCTATACAATCACGGTCACAAATGCCATAAAGGATTTGCGCAACAATCCGCTTGAAAAACCTTTTCAAATTTTATTTTCAACTGGTCCCATTTTAGATAGTCTTAAAGCGGATTTTTCTGTGTGGCTTTACGATTCTTTAATTACAAAAAAGAAATTCCCTCTTGTGGCACTTTATCCCATTGGCAAAACTCGTACTACAAAAAGATATCTGGCAAAATTTAGGGATTCCACGCTCACCGCAGAAGCAGACACAATCCCGAACATCACAAAAGAAATTCCTCAGTACTTCGCACAAACCGATAGCCTTGGAAATGGTACTTTGCACGGGATGCAGAAAGGCTCATATTTGGTAGCGGCTTTTTTGGATGATAACAACAACCAAAAGTTGGATATCGAAGGTGAAATTGCTGGCATTGCTCCTTTCCCATTTGAATTAACCGAAGTCATGGAAAATACGCCATCACTTAGATTTTCTCTAGGAGACCTAGACACATCTTCATTTAGCTTAGACGCAGTTTCTCAAAAAGACAATAAGGAAATTGAACTTTCATTTTCACGCCGCATAATTCTAGACTCTCTGTTCACTCAAAAGAGCAACTGTTTTTTTACCACGGCTAAAGACACCGTTTTCCCTTCCGCTTTTTACATGGCATCCAATGGCGAAAAAGCGATGCTCACTTTTGATGACCTTAAAAACGACACTCTATACACCCTGCGATGCCTTTATGCAAAAGATTCTCTAGGCAGAAGTCTGGATTCTTTACGAAATTCTGCAAAACTCAGATTCAAAAAAATTCCCGATAATGAAATTATCACAACGTTCATTTCAAAAACGGAACCCATATCGTCAGCTGAGGATTTTTTGCCAGAGAAACCGATCAAGATATATTATAACCGTCCGGTTTCTACAGATACTTTAGATTTTCGTTTATTTGTGAATGAAGACAGCGTTGCGATGGATATAAAGCGAATAGACGCTGCCAATTTTGAAATCTCGTCAATTCCCAAATGGAAAACGGATTCAAAAATCAAACTGACGCAGATGAAAAAAGACACGCTTGTAGACACCTTGTCCAAGGAAAAAATTTTATTGCAGTTCAGTACCGTCCAAAAATTGAAATTAGCCTCTTTAAAAGGTGAAATCCCCGGCGGAGATGCTCAGACAATAGTTATTTTTCGAGAAACTGCAAGTAGCAAAACCAGAAGGACACCGCAAGCGCGCGAATTTAAAGCATATTGCAATTCATCAGGGTCTTTTGAAATAAAAGATTTGCCATCAGGTATATATAAACTCCTCTATTTTAAAGATTTGAACGGAGACGGTCGTTTAACCCCCGGCTCAATTTATCCCCTGCGAGCGGGCGAGCCGTGGGCAGCTCCTACAGAAGAACTGATACTTCCTAATGGCGATGATAATTTTTTGAAAGAACTATTAAAGGATTTGCCGAGTTTGTAAAATTATGAAAATCTTTGCTGCCTATATAGCGATATTTTTTATAGCGAATGCTTTTTCCGCTGATGAGTGGTATGCTTGGAGAAAGGGTTATGAGAAATGCAGAGACGATGTTCAGAACAAGCTCTGGATTTGCCGCGAAGATTATGTGAACAACTTTTGCTATGGCAAAGAACGGGTGTGGCTCGCCACCAAAAGAGAACAGCTTATGTTCGATAGAAACAGGGAATGGGTATGGTTTGACAGAAATTTGATAGCCGTCAGAAATTTAAACAGCAAATGCGAATATCACGGCTGGGCCAGATTTAGGCTTTTGGATGGCACATGGAAATGGCAATGTTATTTCAATAACCAAGAAAGGGAAGACGCCGCTTGCAAGGGTTTCACAAAGAGATAATATCAAATGAACATTTACTAAATTCTCTTTATGCCTGCAATTCTCAAATTAATTTGGCTTTTGCCCATTTTAGCAGTTTTTGCGAGTTTGCTCATACCAAGGCAGCAAAACCTAGCGTTAAAGATGTTCCACGCTACTTGTGCTCTTGCCAATGTTGTGCTTTGCGTTTTTTTTGTGGTTAAAATATATGGCCTAGCTCTTTCTACCCAAGCTCCTATAGGGAATGCCCTGCAACTCCAATACCTAACGGATGCCTCTTGGTTTCCGGTGCTGAACATAAGGTTTATAATAGGGGCAGACGCTCTTTCAATTCTGATGTGTTTCTTGGCTTCCATAATAGTTTTCACAGGCATATTGATGAGCTGGGAGGTTGAGAGGCCAAAGGAATTTTTTGCGATGATTCAAATTTTGGGAGCTGGTGTCATGGGCGTGTTCCTGAGTTTTGACCTATTCCTGTTTATGATATTCTATGAGGTGGAAGCCTTGGCGATGTATCTGATGATCGCAGGTTGGGGAACGGGCAGAAAGGATTACTGCGGAAAGAAGCTCACCTTAACGCTCGCGCTTGGCTCGGCGTTTGCGCTTATTGTTATTATAGCCATGTATTTTGAAGGCGGCATAGGAAGCTGGGATATTCGCAAATTGGCAGATGTAGCTTTCTCAAAGGATTTTCAGATGTGGGCTTTCCCACTTTTGTTCATAGGCTTTGCTATCTCTGGCTCGCTGTTCCCGTTCCACAACTGGAGCCCGGACGGTCATAGCGCGGCACCCACGGCGGTGTCCATGTTTGCCGCTGGTGTTATGATGAAAATGGGTACTTACGGCTGTTTGCGGGTAGCTATGTATTTGCTGCCAGATGGCGCAGCTTTCTGGCTCCCATATATGGTTCTGCTGGTTCTGTTCAATGTTGTTGCCGCAGCCTTCATCGCTATAAGGCAGCGAGATTTGAAATACATAATAGCATATTCTTCCATTTCTCATTTGGGTCTTATATTCCTCGGCCTGTGCGCGGCAAATTTGATTTCTATAAAGGGAGCAAGTTTGCAAATGCTTTCACACGGATTTTTAACGGGTTTATTCTTTGCCTGTATAGGCATGATTTATGGCAGGACGCATACGAGAATGGTGGACGAAATGGGTGGCTTGATGAAGGTCATTCCGCTTATAGGGGTTGGCTTTGTGATTGCTGGTTTCACAGGGCTTGGGCTTCCGGGTCTCAGTGGTTTTGCTGCGGAGCTGCCGATTTTCATAGGCTCTTTGAGAGCGAGCAACTTTGCGGTTCAGGTGGTTGCTGTTCTAGCGGTTCTCTCCATAACAACAACCGCTGTTTATGTTTTGCAGGCTACAAACAAAATGCTCTCCGGCCCTTTGAATACAAAATTTGAGAATTTACCAAAACCCACCATACCAGAAAAAATTGTTTTGGGAATTTATTTTATATGCTTGTTCGGTATGGGTTTATTACCTGGCTGGATCTCAAG
>JAITFO010000002.1 GCA_031281265.1 Candidatus Fibrimonadaceae bacterium | reverse complement strand
GGCGTCTTAGACCATCTTCCGCTGAAAGAGCGGTGGAGCAGGGAAAATAAAGAGGCGAGGAGAAAAAAATTAAAACCGCTTGAAGAAAATTTTTTGAACGAGCAAAAAGAAAAAGGGCTTGTGCTTTCCGTGCATAGGCGTTCTTGCCAAGTACGTTTGCAAAACGGAAAAGAGATAAAAGCCTTTTACTTGGCAAAATCCGTGGACGAGGCAAAGGAATTTCCCGCGGTTGGGGATTTTGCAAATATTGGCAAAAGCGGAGCGGGAGATGAAAATTTTGTCATTGGGCTTATGCCTCGCAAAAACGTTTTAACCCGCCCCGGGCCGCGCTCCAGAGAAAACCAAACTCTTGTGCAAGCGGCAAATATAGACCAAGTTGCGATAGTGATGAGCCTTGAAAACCCGCCTTTTAACTTTGGCTTTGCAGACCGCTTTCTGCTCGCCGCGAATTTCAACAATCTTCCGTTTCTTTTGATTTTAAACAAATGCGATTTGCTAAAAAATATTCAGAGCGAAATTCAGGAGTTCATTGAATTAGCTGATAATACCATTTTCACAAGTGCGGAAAAGGGAATTGGCATAGAGGAATTGAGAGAGAAATTGCATGGCAAAATTTCTGTGTTCAGCGGGCAGAGCGGGGTTGGAAAATCTTCTTTGATAAACCAACTGGTGCCCGGTGCTTCGCAAAACGTGAGCGAAGTCAGAAAAAAAGATGGCAAAGGCAGGCACACAACCGTTGCATCTTCTTATTTAGATTTGCCACAAGGCGGAGCGGTTATAGATACGCCGGGCATTCGCGCTCTTGGCATTATGAACCTGGACTCAGATGACCTTGCCCGCTGTTTCCCCGGTTTTTTTGAAAAAGATTTGTTCGACTGTAAATTCAAAGATTGCAAACATCAGAGCGAACCCGACTGCGCCGTTCAAAAAAGAATACAAAAAGGATTGATCTCCAAAGCGAGATATAAAAGCTATTTGAGAATTCTATATTCGTTTTAAATAACATGCCATTTTTTCTGCTTCTGCTACTCCTTGCCCTTTCCGTCTATGGCGCAGAGACTTCTATAGCTCGCTATGCCCACTATGAACACGGAATGCTCACAAAGGAATATGATATGGAAGGTGGCAGGGCTTACTGGATTAACGGAATTTCCGTTATGGGTTTGCCAGATGCCGGAGCAGGTGTTATGGGATTTTCCGAACCTGCAAAAAGACTCCCGCTTGGATTTTCAGGGCTTTATGCTCCTCCGCCAATTTATGAACGCTATGGGCTGTCTCTAAACGCAAGCAATGGAAGTCTGATTTTCAAAGAAAATTTTAACCCCATAGACACTCCAGTTACTAGCCTTTTATGGGAGCGATACGGATTGGAAGGCAATGCTTTCACTTTGAATTTCAACAGGCTATTTTTGGACTCCGTAGCTTTTTCCCTAGGGCTTGCTTCACACATGGTTCCCCTAAGCGATAATTTTATTTACCAAGATATTGTAAACCAGTTTTATATAGGAACTTTAAAAAGGGACTCCACTAAGGTTCCCATGACAGGCAGAAATTTAGCGTATAATTCCTTTCATTTTGTTCCTGCAATTTCTTGGATTTTTCCGAATTCAAGCATAACCGCACAAACAAGTTTTTTATGGCTGGACAATGATGATGCAACAAGAGATTTTCTCGTAAAAGATCCTATAACGTATTTAATAGATTTCCCGCAAAGACCATATAAAATTAAAGGCGGTGCAAATTTTTATAGGTTGCTTTGGAATTACAGATTTTTACCCGATTGGGAACTGAATTTCTCTCACCGTTATGCAACCCAAGAATTAAACTATTCTAGATTGAATGCCAAAAGCATTTATTTTCCAACGGAAGTTTTGGAAACGTACAATGCGCAAACTGGTGAAGGCAAAATTTCCCATAAAAGTCTTTTAAACCCTTATATAGATGTTCGCTACGAATATTTGAGAAGCAAGGATTATTTGCCTGAGGTTCGCTTTCAAGAACGCGGAGCAATCCCATTATACCAAGATAGGCAATTGGTTCTGCTCGGCATAAACGATACCCTGTGGAGATTTGCACTTAGAGGGCAGTCCGGTTTGCAAAGAAATGCTTCTTTTTTTGATTCTGTTGATGTTACACCTTCGCTTCACACGGGCATAACGGTATTTTTGCCTTGGCATTTGCAATATAGCTATGATTATCAAAAAGATACCCGCTTCCCAGACATACAGGAAACCCATATTTTGCGAGTAGGCAGAATCGCGTTTCCAAACAGTAAATTAAAACCTGAAAAAAGAAAAAGAACTGAAATGAATTTTACGTATAAGTTAAACGAGAATGTTTTCTACGGGATAGGCTATCGTCAGGAAAAGTCTGAAAATGCAATTATGCCGTTTTGGGCTATTCCCAAAAGATGGTATGGCTCGCTTCCAGCGGATTCTGCTTTTAAATGGGCAAACGCTGAGCCAATAGAGAGTAGGGATTTATTTTTGCGGCTTGGCTTTGAGCTTGGGAATTGGCGTTTTTATGCGGAAAAAGGGGAAAATCTTTCGCGCACAAGCATGATAGATATTCCCTTAATTTATTACAAGGGTGCTGTTTACTGGAGCAATCGTTTTGTACAGGATCGTTTGAAAGTAAGTGTGTTGTTTGATGCTGACTGGTTTGGCGGCAGATGGAATTACGCGCTTGAAAATGATAACATCGCAAACCCGGCTTACTTAAACAATTATCTCTCTCTCAATTTCAAAAGTTCCATGCAAATCCAAAATTTTATTCTTTACGCCAAAATTGACAATATGAATAACAGCCTGATGGAGCCAGAAACTGGCTATACGCCACCAGGCGTAAGATTTGCCTACGGAATAGAATGGAAATTGTGGGATTAAGTATAGAAGCCTTAGAGTTTTTGCGGCTCGTAGAAATGCGTTCCATTACAGATGAATATTTTCCACTGATGAAAAATCCGCTGAAATTATCAGAAAAATTGTCCGAAAAATTCAATGCACAAGAAAGGCACGCACTGCTCCATTATCTTGAGATTTTGCCAAAGATAAGGGAAAAATTTTGCCTACAAAAAATAGATTTGATTTGTGATAGGCTTGCTTATGAGCAGGCAACGGCAAGGGATATTTCGGAGTATAAAGCGAAGCTGTGGCAGAGCGGTACTAAAATCATGGATTTATGTTGTGGCATGGGCGGAGATAGTTTTTGGCTGCCCGCTGGTATTGCTGCAAGCGGTGTGGATATAGCCCCGGAAAGGGTTTTGATGTTCAACGAGAATATGGAACGTCTGGGTTTGCCTCATAGGGCAGTTTTGCAAAACGCTTTGGAGGTTGCCGGTGGCGATTTTTTTTGCATAGACCCCGCACGACGTGGCGGGTTAAATCCAAATTTTGAAAACGTCTTGGAACTCTCCAAAAAATTCTGCGGAGGAATGGTGAAGCTCCCACCCGCGTATGATGAAAACGAACTCCCAAAGGAAAGCGACGTTCTTTATTTAGGGAATGCGAGCGATTGCCGGGAATGCCTTATGTTAAGCGGAGTATTTGGGAAAAGAATGATACGTGCAGTTGCTGTATGCAAAGACAAAACCTTTGAATGGCAGTGCGAAAAAAGCGAATTGCAGAATATAAATTTAGAGGTGAAAAAACTTGGCAATTTTATTTTGGAACCGAATCCCGTTTTAGTGCG
>JAITFO010000100.1 GCA_031281265.1 Candidatus Fibrimonadaceae bacterium | reverse complement strand
CTGCGTTTTGGTTTCCGCTTCAATCGGTTCTATCAAAACTCGGTCTGCAAGTGGTTTTATGGACATATTCTACCTCTTGGTTAAGTGAAAAATCTGTTTTGCCTCTATTAAAGCAAAAGTTATGCCACCTGCAAAAACGGCTTTTTTAAGCGAAAAACGGCGGTTATCATTAAACTGCGTTTCATTTTGAAACACTCAAAAGCGTTTAAAAGTTCCATTTTGAAACTAGACAGAAGTCAGGCTAAAATAAATTTTTTTGTTAATAAATAGGTTATTTAATATATAATATGCGTATTATTAGCTGTTTATATCATGTTAATAGATTATTAACATTTTTCTGAAAAGCGAAAAAAGTCAAGAGTTATTGGCCTTTATAGACAGGTCCCATTTTAAGCCTGTTACGAAATGTAAAAAATTTTTAGATATTTAGAGTGTGTTTGTGAATGTCAACTTAAACACTGCCGAGCCTGTTCCCTCGATATGGGAACAGTGCCTCTCGGCATTTTTGCTTTCAAAGCCCAAAGAACAACGAGAATTGCAATGGCTTTCCGCTATAAAATACATATCTGCAGAAAACGGTGTTTTGATTATCGAAGCTCCGAGCAAATTTGCCAAAGAATGGTTTTTGCTCCATTTTTGCCAGCATTTCTTGGAAATCGCCAAAAGCATAGACCCAAGCATAACTCAAATTTCCATTCTAAGCCAGCAAGCAAAAGAGGAAAGCGAGGCTATAGCGGAGCCACCGGAGCTTAAAAATCCCGAAAAACCCAAGCTCTTCAATTCCTGCAAAAGATACAGGCTGGATAATTTCATAGCCGAAAATTCCAACGAACTGGCTTTGGAAAGCGCAAAATTCATAGCCGCAATGCCACGAGCGCAGGAAAATTTTTTAGTTATAAAAGGTGCTTCGGGGCTTGGCAAAACGCATCTGCTCTACGCCATTGGGCGAGAGGCTTCGGCTAAATGGGCTAAGAAGGCCATCCTGTGGGATTCAGACCGTTTTTTCAAAGAAAAGCGCAAAGGCAATTTGGCACTTCTCCATCAAGCGGATATTTTGCTCTTTGATAATTTGCAAAATCTCTATGGTAACGAAAATTCGCAGAATGAACTTTTGAGCGTATTGAAAAACTTGAAAAATAAGGGGCGTTCCATAGTTGTAGCCATTAACCCAAAAAGCAAAATGCAGCCTATAACGGAGTTCCACGACTTCTTGAAAATGGGCATAAAATGCGAACTTAAAGTACCTGATTTGCGAACCCGCATAGCTATTCTACGCCAAAAAGCTCTAGAAAAAGGTTTGCCAGCCAGTTCCCTAGAAGGCTGCTGGAAAGCCATAGCGGAAAAACTCGGCGAAAGCGTTTGCTCATTAGAAGGCGCGATAAACGACCTCGCGGCGAGGCAAGCTCTTTTGAGGTGCGAAATAACCCCTCAAATAATCCGCTCCATCTACGAAGAAAAAAACACGAATGGAAAAGTTCCAACCATAAAAGCCATAGCTGCTGCTGCTGCTCGTGCTTACAACATCCCTATTGAAACCCTTTGCGGAAAAAGCCGCATGGCGGCGGTGAACAAACCTCGCCAAATAGCCATTTACCTATGCAAGCAAACAGGGCTTTCTTTAAGCGAAATAGGCAAATTCTTCAACAGAGACGCTTCTTCCGTTGCAAATGCGGTTCAGTCGGTCAAAAACAAAATTTCCGGAAAAAACGGATATTCTTATGAATTTGAAGTGAACGACATTTTTAATGCGGCAAAAGGCTGAAAATTACTATATTCATTTTACAAACGGAGAAGAACAATGGGAAATAAACTCATTAAGATAACATTGATGGCAGTCTTTGGATTTGCCCTGTGCTTTGCGCAGGAAGCTCCTCCACAAAAACTCGCTGTCTATGTATCTGGCGCAAGCGAAGCCAGCGTAAACAAGTCGCTCAGCAATAAATTGCTCTTTGCAATGTCGCAGAGCGGCAAGTATGCCGAGATAGCAGACCCTGTATCACTTCAAGATGAACTTGCCAAGAGCGGCAAGAACGACATTGCCAGCATTGCCCAAGCCGCCAAGCGGTACGGCTCTGATTATGTTTGCGTTGTCAGCATGATAGAAACCTTTGGTGCCTATTCCATCACCGCTCGCATAGTTAAAATCTCCGATTCACAAGTGCTTAAAACCGGCTCCATAGACCACGCTCTTAAATCACTGGAAGATTTGACGGTGGTCTCCAACGGGCTTGCCCAGCAACTCCTTGCACCAAAGAACGCCGTTGCTCCAACAAAGCAATGCGCAAAGAAGTACAACGTCAACGAGCTTGTTTTCAAGATAAAAGAGAGCTTCCCAAATAAGCTGGGAGATTGCTCCTCCGAGCTTGCCAAAGATACAGTGGCTGCCTCGTTTGTGACTCAGTGCACGGTGGAGGGGATAAAAAAAGAATTGCCCGAAGGCTTCCCCAACACGGATAAAATTGTTGACGGTTTGGCAAATTTTGTGCAGGGATTTTTGAACACCGCCATAGAAGGTAGATTGCTTGACTCGAGCAAACTTGTAAACGCAGCTGCCAACGCGAACATGGGAGAATTTTTAAGCCATGTAAAGAAACTAGCAGCAGACGAATGTGTGGTGGATAAGCCTTATGAACCCGCTATATTAGCAGACAAGGGAAGCCCATTGGATAACGCAGAGAGGAGGGAGGCGAAAAGCCCACGGTCTTTTGGAATCAGGACGGGTATCAATTTTTCGCACGCTTACGCTAAATACAACTTACCTGATGATAGAGGTGGAGGCAAAGGCAATTACGGCAGCATTGCAGGTATACAGGCAGGTTTCATAACGGATTTTACGGTAAACAGTTGGTTCCATGTCCAGCCCGGCTTGATGTATATCCAAAAGGGAATGGACGATAGCAGCGGTGCCATCTCCACTCACTATCTAACCGCCCACTACCTTGAAATCCCCTTGCTGCTCTCTGCCAAGTTAGCTGCACTCAGGTTGAACGTTGGTCCATATTTTAGCTTTTGTTTAAACAGTTATAAAGAAGTTTTTAATGATGTCAGCTTTGATGTTGGCTTGAGCACGGGCATAGGCTTTGATATAAAGAGGTTTTTCTACATAGGCTCGTTCTACGATTACGGCTTTATAAACGTGAGCAACAAACCTGGTTATAAATTTTATAATCGTACACTCGGATTCAACGTGGGGATAAATCTATGAGAAAAATTTTGTTTCTGCTCTTTTCAACATTAGCGACTCTGCTTGTTCTGAGTTGCAGTGCCGATAGCGGTATGCCCTGCGTTACCTGCCCTAGCCAACCTCCTGAATATAAAGGTGGTTCTTGCAATATAAGCGATTACGGAACCGTTGATATCGGTGAGCAGACTTGGATGGCGAAGAATTGGGGTTGCTATGTTCCAGGCAGCAAGTGCTACGGAAATGATTCTGACAACTGCAAAGAATACGGTAGGTTGTATGATTGGGTTACAGCTAAGGTTATTAAGGTTTGCCCTACGGGTTGGCATTTGCCGAGCAAAGATGAATGGAAAGTGCTGATAGATTTTGTTGAGAACGAAAAAGGATGTACTGATTGTGCAGGCAAACTCCTGAAAGCGACAGGTGGTTGGAACGACAACCTACAAGAGCAATCTGGCAATGGCACGGACGAACATAACTTCACGGCTCTGCCAGGGGGTGGAGATTATTTCTTAAAAGGCAACTATGGCATTTGGTGGAGTGCGGACGAAGACACTCTCATTACCGACAACGCTTACAGCCTGAACATGAGCAGTTTTTATGACAAGAGCCTAGACGAATCCAACAATAAGAGTTCTTCATTGAGCGTTCGTTGCTTAAAAGATTCGCAGGATTAAATTATCCTATATGCTTGAACCTGTACGGACAGCTCGCGTGATGGGAATTCTTGGTAATTTTCTACATTGCCCCTCATGGTTTCTAAAAACGTTAAAGCTGAACAAAAAATTCTTGTGATTGCGGAAAAACCAAGCGTGGCAAACGACTTGGCAAAGGCATTGGGTGGAAAATTCCAAAAAGATAAATCCTATCTGGAAAACGAAGGCACAGTAATATCATGGGCACTTGGGCATCTAGTTGGCATAGCAGACCCAAAAGACATAAGCGAGCAATATAAAACTTGGAATATGGCTACCCTGCCTATAATTCCAAAGGAATTCAAATTAACCGCCTTGCCAGATACCAAAGCTCATCTCACGGTTTTGGGCAAGCTCATTCGCCGCAAAGATATAAGCACAATAATAAACGCATGCGATGCCGGACGCGAAGGCGAGCTGATATTCCATTACATATTGGAACACGAGCAAGGAAAAACTGGGCTTGCCGGTAAAAACATAAAAAGGCTTTGGATGCAGAGCATGACCCAAACTGCTATAAAAGATGCTTTTGAACATCTGCGCACAAATGAGGAGATGAAGAACCTGCAAGCGGCGGCTCTTTCCCGCTCCGAAGCGGACTGGCTTGTTGGCATAAACGGCTCTCGCGGACTAACCGCATATAACAGCCGCTTTGGGGGCTTTCAACTGACCCCGTGCGGAAGGGTTCAAACCCCAACGCTTGCCCTTATTGTAAAACGCGAAGAAAGCCGAATGGCTTTTGTTCCCCAAACCTTTTGGACTTTAATAGCGGACTTTGAGGATTCTTCTGCGCATTACATAGGCAAATGGCTGAACCAAAAAGAGAACAGCCAAAAAATTTGGAAAAAAGAAGAAGCGGAAAATATCTTAAAAAAATGCCAAGGCAAACACGGAGAGGTTAGCGAAGAATCAAAGCAGGTATCGCAGAAATGCCCGCCTCTTTACGATTTGACTTTTTTGCAGAGGGATGCGAATAATAGGTTTGGCTTTTCCGCAAAGACAACCTTGCAAATAGCCCAGAGCCTTTATGAGAGGCACAAGCTCACAACTTATCCCAGAACGGACAGCAAATTTTTGCCCGATGATTATGTGGCAACGGTAAAAAGTACTATGGGAGCTTTGACCGGAAAAATAGCCAAGCACGCCGAGTTTGCCCTTAAAAACAACTACATCTATAAAACTCCGAGAATTTTCAACACCGCAAAGGTGAGCGACCATCACGCCATTATCCCAACCGGCAATGTTCCAGAAACCCTGAGCGAGGCGGAGCAAAAAATTTTCAATCTGATATGCCAAAGGTTTGTTGCCGTTTTTTACCCGGCTGCGGAGTTTTTGCACACCACCAGAATTACAACCGTTGAAGGAGAAACATTCATCTCTGAAGGCAAGGTTTTAAAGGAACCGGGCTGGAAAGCTGTTTACGGCAAGGAGAGCGAAGACGAAGACATTATGTCGCAACTGTCTTCGCCGGATGCAAAGCCACTCGCAAAATCCATAGAGATGACAGAAGACGCAACAAAACCGCCAGCACGCTATACGGAAAGTACATTGCTCTCTGCTATGGAGAGCGCGGGCAAACTGGTGGAAGACGAAGATTTGCGAGATGCCATGAAAGAGCGCGGGCTTGGAACCCCTGCCACGCGCGCTGCAACAATAGAAAAACTTATTTCCGATAAATACCTCACAAGGGATGGCAAAGAGCTTTTGCCCACGGGCAAGGCTTTTGATTTGATAAACACAGCTATATCCATGCAAATAGAAAACCTGACAAGCCCAGAACTTACCGGCGAATGGGAATATAAACTCGGCTTGATGGAAAAAGGCGAGGTTTCCAGAAATGATTTTATGCGGGATATTGAGAATTTAACTTCCCAAATGGTGGACAAAATAAAGAATTTTAAAGAGAGTGATACAAAAAAAGAAGGGGTCGCGGAAGTTGCGGGCATTCAGATAAACGAAACTGTTTCCAATTACGAAACCAGCAACGGAATACGCATAAGAAAAATTTTAGGCGGCAGGCATATTTCCATTGAAGAGGTGAAGGAGCTATTGGAAAAGAGAAAGATTGGCCCCTTAAATGGATTCCGTTCCAAAAAAGGCAAGGAATTCAGTGCTGTTATAATTCTCAATGATAAAGACAGGGTTGAATTTGTTTTTGAAGATTTAAACGAAGGTAAAGAAGGCTTGGATTTTAGCGGGCAAACTCCCATAGGGATTTCGCCTGTGGACGGTTCGCCCGTTTATGAAACTTTAACGGCTTTTGTTTCTCAGAGTTTTGTGGAGGGCAAAAGCACGGGCTTTCGCTTGACAAAGAGTATTTTGGGTAAAACCTTGGATAAAGAACATGTTGAAGCAATGCTTTCCGGCAATAAAACCTCCTTGATAAAAGGCTTCCGTTCTGTAAAAACGCGCCGCCTTTTTGACGCCTTTTTGAAGATAGATAAAAAGGGAAAAATAGGATTTGAATTCCCGCCCAAATCAACAAAGCCAAAATCAAAGTAGGTCAAACATCAGACACTATGAACAGTGCAAATCTGTTGTGCTTTTCGGCTTTCCAGGTCAGAATACCAATAGAAACTTCTCCAGTTAATCTGAACAAGGTGAACCCCAATTCCAGCTTAGGCAAAATATCCAGCATGGCGTCATCTTTAATGTTCCCAACGCTAAATGAGCCAATTGTCCCGATGGAAAGCCTGAAAGATTCCCCTATTTGAAAATACGGAACAAAAGCTGCAGCTGGCTTTACACGGCTATCTTTTTCGCCTGCTGCCCCACCAAAACCCAGCCTTCCCTCAAATAAAAAAGACACATTTTTTGTATAGCCATCCCATTGCGAAAGGGAAAGCACTCCGCCCCAATCCATATCTTGATTAAGGGCAATAGGAACATCCGCTTGCAAAGACAAATGCGGTGAAATGGCATATTTGGCCCCAACATCCATTAAATAATGAGTATGGTTTCTATACCATCTAGTTGTTTGGTCATTTTTGTTGTGCGGGAATTCCTTTCCGATTACCCATCTTTGGTCTGTTCCAGATATAAACTTTGCGCCTATTTCAATATTATTCGTTAAACCGAGCTGAATATTCGTTGAAAAAGTCAAATCTTCATTGAGGTGGGTATAGCCGCCAAATCCAACATAAAAAGCATCCGGTACCAAAATCTCAGGACCAAGCGTATAGCGGTAATCGTACATAGGGTCAAGGGCGTAAACCGCTTGAACCATAACCAAGATTAATGAGATCCTAAAAATTTTCATAAAAACACCTTCACCTTTTCTTTAAACTCTTCTGGAATAATTTTATTCACAGTATTTAAAATATGTTTTTTTGAATATTTCATGGAAAAATGCGTTAAAATTATGCTTTGGCAAGAGATGGAATCGCCGACTTTAGCGAGTGCTTGCGCTATATGCTCTATATGCGTATGCCCCTTTTTTCGAGCCATGCTAACTTCGTCTGGGTCTAAGAACGTACATTCGCAAACCACCACAGGCGATTTCCAAATATGCTGCTCTTCCCATAGAGATTCACCGAGGCAGTCGCCCATAAAAGATACAATGGGTTCACGAATATCGTTTGTGACTTCGGTGCCTGATTTTTTCAAAGATATTATTTGCTCCCTTGAATAGTCAATGTATTCTTTTTTCAGTTTTTTCTTTTTGCAAAAAACGGTATATCCGTACGCCGGAATGGAATGTTTTACATTAAACGGGAAGGCTTCCAAATCTTTGCGGTATGCGAGGTCAAAATTTTCGCCAGCTTTAACACATTCAAGGCGCGGCAAATCAAAACGCTCCTCAGAAACGCCTTCAAACAGGGTCTCGGCTTTTATCAAGTCGATAGCCAGCGAATAAACAGGTTCTGGTATGTAATAAACGGCTTGAGTTGGGTTTTGCATCATGCGGCGGAGCGAATTGTGGCGCATAAGGCAACGGCTGTGGTCACCGTGCGAGTGGGTTAAAAGAACGTGGTTTAAGCTGAGTGCGCTCATTGGGCATTCGCCCATATCCACGCACAAATCCAACTCTGGAATTTGAAAATAAGTGGAAAGCCCAGAAATGGAAAATCCGCGCAAAGACCATCTCTTTTGTTCAACATGTATTTGCCTTAAAGCGTTATGGGTATAAGTATAATCGGAAACGTCATCGCTAGAACCTTGTTTACGATTGACGGACTCAGATTCTGTGGTTTTCATAACACTCACGAAATTTACTAACCGTTATGGGAACTTCATCTCTATTTTTTGAAAACACTTCATAAGGAACTGGATTTGAAACTTCCCATGCCCCATCTAAAATTTCATCCTCTAACTGCCCTGCTGCCCAACCGCTGTAGCCAAAGAAAATTCGCGCGGTTTGATTTTGCGGAGCTATCAGTTTAGAAACTGGGAGTTCCATTTCTAAAGGTATTCTCGATACAAAAACCTTACTTGAAACCTCATAAGCCCCGTTAAAAACGGAAGAATCAGCCTCTAAAATGCAGACGGAGAGCTTTTGGAAAGGGTCTGTGTTCTGAACAGGCCCGCCAAAAAAAAATGTATAAAGCGGCCGTATAGCTCTTATCATTTCCAGCGGAACAAACTTGCTCATCTCTATAGGGCTTTTTTTAAAAACTTCGTCTAGCGGCATATGCGCTCTATGATTTATCACCAAGCCCCAGCAGCCTGTTTTCGGTGAACACTCCACCATAAAAATTATGCAATCTTGGAAATAGCTGCCGCTGAGAGCTGGTGTTGCCAGCAAGAAATCTCCAGAGCGAACTATTTCTTCTTGCATATTTCCTAATTCCTCATTTTTAACTACCCTCGCAAGGGTCTCCGGGTTGCCCTCTTAGCCTGATTTCAATTCTGCGATTTTCTGCTTTGCCCTTTTCGGTCTTGTTGTCTGCCCTTGGGCGTCTATAGCCATAGCCCACGGCTGTGATCCTTTCTCCTGCAATGCCTTTTTTAACCAAATAATTGCGAACCGCATCCGCTCTTGCCTGAGATAGTTTCTCGTTGTAGTCCTCGCCGCCAACGTTATCGGTATGCCCTTCAATCTCAACATTTGCTGCACAGAATTTACGCATACCTTTTACGGTTGTCTCCAAAATTTTGAACGAAGAACCCAAAAGCTCTGCTTTTCCGGTCGCAAAATTCACGCCTTTTAACTCAAAATGGTCGTCATCGTAATGAAGAGACCAATTACCAGAACCCGCATCATAAGGAACGGCCAAGGTATTGCCAAAGGTGCAGTCAAATTCGCCGGTTATGCCATCGCACCAAAACGTGTAGGTATCACCGTCTGCGACTTTAACGCGAGCAATGCCGTTGGAATTTGTAGTGGTCTCAAAGGCAGTACCTTTTTTGCCCCTTAGAATTATAGTTTTATTGCGCTGCGGATATTCCTGCTTAAAATCCGTGACTGTAATGGTCAAATCTGCGGAAAAAGCTACAGAAGCGCAAAGAGCCAAAGAAAGAAGAAGTTTGTTCATAATAATTAAATTAGTAAATTACCTTTTCAAAAACCTATTCTCATGGACATATTCAGCAAGCCGTCCATGGGTTGCATACCTTGCAAAAGCGCGTAATAAATAGCTATGCTGGCATTAGAAATGCCCTGTTCCCAGCCCAAGCCATAAGTGAGCAAACGCTCCCAACCGGTAAAAGCCAGAGTATTTCTATAAATCCCGTTTTGCCCAAATATGTGCAGAGCCGTGTTTTTTAATCCATGCCATTGAAAATCCATTTCAGAAACCCCATAAGCCCTTGTTCTGATGCTGCGAGGCACAAGCCCTATAAAATCGTTTTTGCCCCCTATAAAGAATAAATCTTTCCTTGCATAATTCTTTGACGGCAACATTCCAAAGCCCTTTGAAGCCAAGAGCAAAGTCCAGTTTTCTGAAAATGGCTGGTAATATTCCCCGCTTATGCCCAGCGCTGCAAACTTTGAAAACTCAGCGGATACCTCCGTGAATAAACCCTTGAACGTAAGCGGGACTTTATCTCTGCTGTCATAGCCGAGTGAGAGCGAAGAGAAAATATTATCGTTTTTATAACCGCCTCCAACGGAGTACTGCCATTCCCAGCCCAGCTTTTGAAAATATTTTAAATCTGCATTTCTCTGCCTTGTGGAATCGTATTCCAAGAATTCCCCGTGAAGTTTTAAGGAACCGCTTAAACCGAGTATAAAGGGTTCTTTGTAGGATATTTCCGCCAAGCGATAGTTTTTTGAATTTTCCCCACCAAAGGAAAAATCCCTAGCGGTACCTGAGATATTCAAAAGCTGTACCCTCAAAAGCCCGTTATAATCGCTATTTTCCGCATCGTAGGTGATTGATGCTTCTGCGAAATTTGCGGTTGCATCCGTTAAATCAAAAACCGGAACTATCACATTTCTGTTTGCTATGCGATACATTTTTGCATCGCTGTTCTTTGAAAAATATCCGAGCCTTAGCAGCGAGCTTTGCGCCCTTGGGATTTGAGAGAGAACAACGGGGCTTCCAGCTTCTATTTGCGCAAGCTTTGCAAACACAACTGAATCCGTTTTGCCCTTTTTATATTGAACCGCCGTGCTCCAAACCCATGCTTCGCCGTTATGTATAAGTCCATCCTGTGCATTTATTGCCTGAACCCCGATTAGAATTATCAGGAGTAGCTTCTTCATTCTCAATTTCTAACTCTCAACTATATTTGAGCAGGCTCTGTGCTTTTTCTTTTATGAGTTTTTGTATGCGAGCTTCGGCTTCGGCTCCACGTTCGGTGTCTTTTACGGGCATCAGCGGGAGCAAGAGCGGACTGTTGAAGAAAGTTCCAAGTGGGATTGGATTTTTGCGGCAGAACACGGCTTCCACGTAATCACGGGCTTCGTCTTGCAAGTTGTCGCATTTCTCAGCTTCGTTTTTTTGAAAAGAGTTGTAAAGGTCAACGAAAATTTTTGCCGCCTCTGGGATGTTTGCCGTTGCGCTAATCAACCCTACGCCGCCTAGTTCAAGCATATCTATAAATGCACCGTCTTCACCGGAAATCACAGCAAAGTCCATCCCCTTTGTTTGTTGAATTATGCTTTTTGTGTCTTCGTGATGTTTTTCGCCAATTCTAAATTCAACGGATTGCTTTAAGCCTATTATGTTTTTGTCTTCGGCAAGTTTTATCACGGTATTGGGATGTATATAGCTTGCGGTACGCCCGGGCACGTTGTAGAGGATAATTTTTGCACCTGTTTCACTGCTCAACGCCTTGAAATGGGCGTAAATCCCCTCTTGCGGAGGATTGTTGTAGTAGCCTGTTACGCAGAGCATTGCAACTTCTTTAATTTTTAGAATTGCTTTTATCATTTCAACGGATTCCCTTGTGCTATTGGAACCGGCTCCTGCTATTATAGGTACTCTGCCGTCCACATAATCCAGCACAAATTTCATAAAATCCAAATGCTGCTCGGTACTGAGCGTTGCACTCTGCCCTGTTGTTCCAACGGGCACAAAGCCGTGCACACCTGCATTTATAAGGTCGTCTATCATTTTTTTGGCTTTCTCATAATCTATCGAGTTGCTCAAGCAACGAGGGTCATCGTTTTTCAAAGGAGTAAAAAGAGCGGGAAACACCCCGCGAAGCTGTGAAGAGGATGTGATTTGTTGCATGGGAAAGAATTTAGAAAAATGCTAGATTCTTCTTTATGAAATCCTTTACGCGAAGGGCTTGCGAAATGCTGGAAAAGCACGGCGAACTTATTCGCGTAAAAGAGCCTGTTCAGCCCGATTTGCTTATGCCCGCAATTGCCCGCAGAGCTTTTGCAAAGGGAATGCCCGCAATTTTTTTTGAAAACGTGATAGGTAGTTCGTTCCCAGCGGTGTGCAATTTATTTGGCAGCGAAAAAAGAGCAAAGTTGCTCTTGGGCGGTGAACTGAATTTTTTTTCAAGGGCTTTTCACGCTCTGCCTCTGAAAAGTTTTAGCAAACCCGTTATGCAAAGGGAAATTAAATTAGAGGATTTGCCGCAGATAAAATGCTGGCCTAGAGACGGCGGGGCTTTTTTGACCTTGCCTCAAGTTTTAACCATAGAGCCGGGGAAAAAATCTTGGCGACATTCCAACTTGGGGATGTACAGGGTACAAATCAGCGGCAACGATTATGTTCAAAACGAGGAATGTGGGCTGCATTACCAAATTCAGAGAGGCATAGGCGTTCACCACCAGCAGGCTTTGGCAAAGGGTGCCAAGCTGAAAGTGAGCATTTTTGTAGGCGGCCCGCCAGGGAACGCGCTTGCCGCAATTATGCCGCTCCCAAATGGAATTCCCGAACTTACTTTTGCGGGGATGTTTTCCAAAAGAGCGTTTCGCTATGCGTGGCGCGAGGGCTGGTTTATTTCCACCGATGCTGATTTTTGCATTTTGGGCGAGGTGCAGGATGGGTTAAAACCGGAAGGGCCTTTTGGCGACCATTTGGGCTATTACTCCGAAATGCACCCTTTTCCCTACCTAAAAGTGCACAAAGTTTTTGCCCGCAAAGACGCCGTTTTTCCATTTACCGTTGTTGGCCGCCCACCGCAAGAAGACACGATTTTCGGGAATATCATTCACAGGATAACCGCTCCTCTTATCCCACGGGTGCTACCCGGAGTGCACGAGGTAAACGCGGTGGATGCTGCTGGAGTCCATCCCCTATTGCTCGCTCTGGGAAGCGAACGCTACTTGCCATACAAAAAAAGGGAACCACTTGAACTGCTCGTGCAGAGCAACGCCATTTTGGGGTTTGGGCAACTCTCCCTCGCTAAATATCTGTTCATAGCCGCAAAAGAAGACAATCAAAATCTTTCTGTGCGCAATATACCCGCTTTTTTTGAGCATATATTGTGCAGGCTAAATTTGGAGAGAGATGTTCACATTCAAAACAGCACGAGCATAGACACGCTCGACTACTCCGGCACCAGTTTGAACCGAGGCTCAAAGGCGGTATTTGCGGCAGCAGGCGAACCTTGCAGGGAACTCGGAGAGGCATCCCCGATAAAGGGGATTTTAGTTGTTCAGGGGAACAAGCTGGAAACCCAAGAAAACGCTGGGCAATTCCCCATAGCCGTGCTATGCGATGATGCAAACTTCACCGCAAAAAATTTGGAAAACCTCCTGTGGGTTGTATTCACGCGCTCAAACCCCGCAAGCGATATTTCCTTTAACGGCACCCAGCTGATAATAGACGCCCGCAAAAAGCCGCACCATTCAGCGGAGCTGGAAGAAGACGAGGAAACCGCGGCTGAGGTGGAGAAGATGGTTAATAATTTTTACTAAATTAACCTTATGAAAAAGAAGTCTAACCCAAAAAGTGATTCTGCAAAAGAGAGCCAAACCCAGAACAAAAGGCAAGCAAATGGCTGGTGGGGCGAAGGCCCTGTTTTTGTGTTTTTATACGATAAACGTAAAAAAGAAGCCATCACAAACGGAGTAGCCGAGGAAATTCTGCAATTCATAAAAGAATCCGAAAATACGCTATATGAATCAGAGGCTTTGCGCGTAATAAGAATTGACAACGAATATTCGCACCCCGTTCTCTTTGTTGACACAGGCAAAGAAACAGGCTTAGACCAGCTAGACCACCTGCGTATGGCGGGTTACCGCCTTGCTAAGTGGGCGGAGAACAATGCGATTAAAACCTTGATGATTCCACCGCTCAAAGAGGACTCTTTGGCAAAGAGGTATGCAATTTTGCAGGGACTTTGCCATGCAAGCTACGCCTTTGACAAATACAAAAGCAAAAAACACAAAAGGACGGATGTGGAGTATCTTTTTGCGGACAACATGGAAATAGATGGGAACTCGCTCCAAACCCTATTTTCTGGGATTGATTTTGCAAAAGATTTGATAAATGAACCCGGCAATGCGCTAACACCCGCAATCATGGCAAACATAGCCCAAAGCATAGCTCACAAACTAGGATTAACCATAAAAATCCGCAAGACCAAAGAATTGGAAAAAGACGGCTACAACGGGCTTTTAACCGTTGGGCGCGGGAGCAAAAACGAACCAGCAATGGTCACGCTCAGCTATAAACCCAAACAAAAATGTATATATCATCTGGCGTATGTGGGCAAAGGCATAACTTTTGACACAGGCGGGATATGCTTAAAACCCCAAGACAAAATGTCTGAGATGAAATGCGATATGTCCGGTGCGGCAATTGTGCTAGCTGCCATCAAAGTTATAGCGGAACTCAAATTCCCCATAGAGGTAGATGCTGTTCTGTGCTTGGCAGAAAACCGCCCGGGGGAAAACGCGATGTTGCCCGGAGATATTTTCAAAGCCAAAAACGGAAAGACAGTGATGGTGGAAAATACCGATGCAGAGGGCAGGCTTGTGCTTATAGATGGGCTTGCAGAAGCAGCGGAGCTTGGCGCAACACATATTGTGGACATAGCAACCTTAACCGGAGCCATACGGCGCGCGCTGGGAACTTCCATAGGCGGGCTTTTCAGCAACAGCGAGGGCTTAACTGAAACCTTGATTGAATCCGGTGCGGAGCAAGGTGAAAAATGGTGGAGAATGCCGATGGACGAAGAATACGCCGATAGTTTAAAAGACAAAGTCGCGGATATTCGCAACATCGCAGATGATGGGCCCGGAGCTATAGTTGCTGCTCTGTTCTTAAAAGAATTTGTTAAAAAAGATTTGCAATGGGCGCATTTAGATATAGCGGGCGTTGATTTTGTATCAAAGAGTTACAAATATACCGAATATGGCGCAACCGCTTTTGGGCTTAAAACACTGGTGGAAACTGCAAAGAAATACTCCGAGGACGAAATTCGCAGTTAAGGAGCGGAATGAGTATATTTGATGAAAATAAATCTCTGCCTGCACTCTCGCTGAATGCTTATGCGATGCCCGGATTCCAAGGATTGTTTCACCGAGTTGGAGAAGAGTGGATTTGCTATGATTCAGGCAATTTAAGAGCGAGCATTTATTTTTTAAGCCTAGCTTTGCGAGAGCTGGGCGTGGGCAAGGGAGTTGGGGTTGGAATAATTGCGGCAAGTTCGCCACAGTGGGTTATGTTTGACCTTGCAACTCAGATTTGCGGCGGTTACACCGTTCCCATATTTTCAAATATATCTTCCGAGCATTTTGAATTTCAGATAAAAGAAGCTAAGGTAAAAGTCTTGGCTATAGACTCTTGGGAAAATCTCTCCGAGCAAAATCAACCGCTTGTAAAACTTATAGATTTTTTGATTCACTTTTCTCTGCTGCCAAACGGAGCAAAACACAAGAATATGCTTTCTTGGAATGATTGCATACAAAAAGGGGAAAATCTAGATTCGGATCTTGAACGCGAAAACTTTGAGAAGCGTATAAAGAGCATAGATGGCGAAGAGATATTTTCCATAATTTACACAAGCGGTTCAACTGGAATGCCCAAAGGAGTTCCCTTAACGCAGAACAACATGGTCTCCCATTTAAAAGCTATATCGGATTTTTTCCCTGTTAAACCCAGCGATTTGTGCATGAGTATTTTGCCCATAGCACACGTATTTGAGAGGATGGTGATTTATTACTTTTCCTCTTTTGGTCTGTCCGTTTATTTTGTGGACACCCCCAACAATGTTGGGAAATACCTGCCGGAAATTCGTCCGTCCATTTTAACCGTTGTGCCGCGAGTTTTGGAAAAACTCTACCAAAAGCTAATAGATGCATCGAATCAAAAGCGAGGCCCTGTTAGATGGCTTGTAAAATACGCCATAAACAAAGCCAAAACCGCAGACCCAAACAAAGTGAATTTGCGAGGAACCATTTGGGATAAATTGGTTTATTCAAAAATGCGAGCGGCGCTTGGCGACAATTTTTATCTGATAGTTTCCGGGGCTTCTGCTCTGAGCCTTCCAGTGAACAGATTTTTGAGAAACATAGGGCTGCCGCTATACGAAGGCTATGGGCTTACGGAATGTTCGCCTGTTATCTCTGCGGAATGCCCTACGCACACAAAAGTAGGCTCTGTTGGCAAACCGTTGTTTAACTTAGAGGTGAGAATTTCTCCAGAAGAGGAAATTCAGGTTAAAGGCCCCAGCGTGTTCAGCGGGTATTTCAACAGACCCGATTTGAACGCAAAAATTTTTACCGATGATGGATTTTTTTGCACCGGGGATAAGGGGCGTATAGATAAAGATGGCTATGTTTGGATAACAGGGCGTTTAAAGGAGATGTTCAAAACAAGCACGGGCAAATATGTTAGCCCAATTCCAATAGAGCAAGCACTTTGCCAACGAGCTTCTATAGAAGCTGCACAGATTTTTGCAGAGGGCAGAAAGTTCACCTCCGCTCTTATATTTTTGAATCAAGATATAATTAGGAATAGGTTTAAAAAAAGCGAACATGAATTCAATGCCGAGAAAGCCCTGAAATCCGATAGATTAAACGCAGCCCTGCAAAAACATATAGATTCCGTGAACAAGCATTTGAACGAATGGGAGAAAATTAAAAAATGGAAAGCACTTTTTGCCGTGCTATCCACAGAAAATGGGCTTTTAACCCCGACCTTAAAACTTCGCCGTAAAACTATTGAAAAAGTGTTTGCCAAAGAAATAAACGAAATGTATGAATAAATTAGAGGAAATTTCCAACATTCGCCTTGCGGACGTGCGCGGACGTGTGGTAAAGATAATAGGCTTGGTTGTTGAATGTGAAGGGCCAAACGCCGGCATTGGCGAGTTTTGCGCTATTGAGCACGGCGGCAAAATAATTTGCTACGCCGAGGTTGTTGGCTTTAGAGACACCAGAACCCTTGTGATGCCATTAGGTGCGTTGGAAGGCATTAAACCCGGAATGTCCGTTGTGGCAAAAGGGGAAACCCTAACCGCTCCCGTTGGCTTTCAACTGCTCGGAAGGGTTTTGGACGGCATGGGAAACCCCATGGACGAACTGGGCGACATTAAATACGAAGGACGCCGCTCCATTTACGCAGAACCACCTTCTGCCATGCAGAGAACGCGCATAAAAGACCCCATGTTCACAGGGCTTCGCGCTATAGACGGCTTTCTAACCATTGGGCGCGGGCAAAGGATGGGCATATTCGCAGGCTCCGGCGTGGGCAAAAGCGTGACGATGGGCATGATAGCCAGGAACTGCCTTGCAAAGGTAAATGTTATAGCTCTGATAGGCGAGCGTGGCAGAGAGGTTAGGGAATTTATAGAAAAGGATTTAGGGCCGGAAGGGATAAAACGCTCCGTGGTTATAGTTGCAACAAGCGACCAGCCTGCCCTTATCCGTTTAAAGGCGAGCTTTTTGGCTATGAGCATAGCGGAGTATTTCAGAGACTCCGGCGAGGATGTGTTCTTTTTGATGGACTCGGTTACCCGCCTAGCTATGGCGCAGCGCGAGATAGGTTTGGCGGTTGGCGAACCTCCCGCCACAAAAGGCTACACGCCATCTGTTTTTGCGTTTTTGCCAAAGCTCTTTGAGCGGGCTGGCAACAGCAACAAAGGGAGCATAACGGGGCTTTACACCGTTTTAGTTGACGGAGATGATTTAGACGACCCTATAGCGGATGCCGTGCGTTCCATTTTAGATGGGCACATTGTGCTTTCCCGTGCGCTTGCCAACAAGAACCACTACCCTGCCATAGATGTTATGGCGAGCATAAGCCGTTGCCGAACAGACATAGCGAACCCTCAATTAAAAGAGTTATCCGCAACGCTTTTGCGAAGCCTCGCCGTTTATCGCAAAAACGAAGACATGATAAACATCGGTGCTTATGCCAAAGGTTCAGATCCAGATGTGGATTTAGCTATTAAAAGACATTCCGCTATCGATAAATTTCTGTTGCAAGGCATAGGCGAAAACTCAACCTACGAAGAAATAGAAGCCGCGATGAGAGAAATTGCAAATATAAATTGAGAGTGGAGAGTGGAGAGTTGAGAGTACTCAGAGTTATACTCTCAATTCTCAACTAGGATTAAGCGTTGCAATGTAGTTTCAATTCTCAACTTATTTCGTATCGTTCTCAGTTCTATCCAGCCACCAGTCTTTGTATGTAGTTAGGTTAGATTTGGCAAAGTCGGAGGCATCCTTCATTTTGCCGAAAAAGCCCACGCGCACGCGGTAATAGGTGCCTTTTAGTTTGCCCGGGTTGGTGACCTGAACGGAATAAGCGTCAAAGCCCTTTCGTTTAAGCGAATTGACCATTGCGCCAGCCCTAGACTTTTGCAGCACAACCGCAACTTGAACAACCCACTCCCCGCTTCTGTGCGGAGTTGTCACTGTTGCTGCCGTATCTTCATGTTCTTGAGGCTGTGTTGGTTCATAAGGTTCAAAAGGCTCAAATTCAAAGTCCGGCTGGGGCTGCGGTGAAGAAAGACGAGCAACTTCTTGTTCTATCTGCGATGTTTCTGCGGCAAGCCGCCTTACGTCATCGGAACGTGCTGCATCCAGCCGCTCGTTCAGAGCCATTTCATAAGCGAGACGCGCTTCTTGCAACAATTTTTCAGCTGCTGCCAAGCGTTCGGTTTCGCGGTCTATCAGCGCTTTTTCAGCAGCCTGAGAACGCGCCAAATTCAATTCCAATAACTGTTTTTCAGATTCAATACGCCTTAATTCAGCGGCGGCACCGAGTTTTTCCTTCTCTTTATTTGCAAAGTAGTCTATGCCTTGGCTGAGTGATAATTTTATCACAACGCCTATTGCCATAGGCATTACTTTGGTCACAAATGCTTGCGGTGTATTTCCCTGTTCCCAATACGAATCGAATATGCCGTTCATCTCAAAATTCGGCGGAGACGCGCTATTATATACAATCATTCGAGACAATTCATCCAATCTCTTTTTTTTGAGAACATTGTTCAGCCCATAATCGAAGTAAGCACCTGTGTAAAGCGATAATCCATCTTCAAATCTCCATTTAACGCCCATTTCCATAGAAGCAAATATGGCGGTTTCAAAATTTTCATGATTTTCGGATTTTCTGCTTTTGAATGTACCAAAGCCTCTAAAATTTTGCTCTGTGTATTCATATCCATCCGAAGGGTAATATCCGGAATTTATTAGGTCGCCTTTGCCACTGGAACTACCCGAAAGAGGAATGGCAAATTTTACCCCTGCCATAGCATAGAATCCCATTTCCGTTTGGATTTGCAACATAAGCGGAAGCTGCAGCATAACAGCGGTTTGCCCTTCCGTATAAGAGCTTAAATTGCTGCGAAATTCAAAATCCTCCGGATTGTCTTTATAATACAAGTCTCTAGCCTTGGGGTCTATTATTCCAAGGCTTTTCAATTCAAAATCTGCGCTGTAAAAAGCTAACTCCAATCCGGTTGCAAAACCAAACCTTGGTGAAACAAAAAAAGCATAGCCAACACCAAATTGCTTATCAAAATTATTGCTATGCTCGCCAATCGTTGGCTCATATCTCAAGGTGGACAGGCCACCTCCTATATGCAGGGAAAACTCATGTAAGTCCTGTGCATAGATAGAGCAAAGCAATACAAAATTCAGAATAAATATCTTTTTCATATTTTATCTTTTCACCACGAATTTTGTAGAGTAGCGGTAAATCTTGCCGCTCTCCCCTTTTGCTTTGGCAGTCACAATATACAACCCATTGGAAACCATTCTATGCTTATCATCGGTTAAGTTCCAATTAAAAGCGAGGTTCCCTTTTTGTTTAAATACCTGTTTTCCAGCTACATCATGAACAGAAATTTCCATTTCCGATACAGCTTCGGGTGCAGAAATTTCAATACCGATATTTGAATACGCCGAATTGTTTTTCAACGAAATTCCATAGCCTCTCATCGCTACGTTTGAAAGTTCAACTTCGCAGCTACGTATTGTTTTACCGCTTTCAGTTGTCCCTTCAACGTAATAGCTATCTTTTGGGTTCAGTTTTTCGCCATTAGTCCCAGCCGACCACGACCTTCCAAAACCTACTTCCCTACCATTGCGATACCATTTATAACTGGCAAAATCGTAGGGATTGTTCAAATTGTCTATAACCGTGAGCGTGTTGTCCCAACGCACCTTTATCATTTGCTCTGCGGGGAACGGCCTTTTTACCGTTAGCGTATAATCTTCGTGAACTAAGATGTTACTGGGGTTTAGCGGTGAATATACGTCAACCATAATCTCAAGCGGATTATCGCCATAAGACAGTGGTGCGCTAAACATGCCTTGCACTGGCTGCCCATCCACGAATACGTCCGCATCTTGACGGGTTATATCTATATCTACATTCTCTTCTCCGCATTTAGCCACATAAGTAAATTTTTTGCCATCCGGTGAATCCAGCTCGAGCGTTTTACCGCTGATTTCTATGAGAGGAACTATCTTCTTTTGGACGGTTAAGTTAGCCGTGTATGTTCGTATGGGCGTGTTGTTGTATGTGTATGTGACCTCAACACGTTTATTGTTGTGCACCGAGTTGCTAAGTATTGCACCGTTGACGGGATTTGTGGTAATTCTCTCTTGGGCAAAGTTCACAAACCTAACATCCTTTGTTGTACCATCTCTGTATGTAAGCGTCACTTCAATGCCAGCTAAATCTAACTTCTCGCCGTTGATGTAATCCAATTTTAACGGCTCTGTCTTTATAGAGATTAGAGATACTGTGGAATTTATGGAGGACGAGCTACCGGAAGACGAAGATTCATCAGAAGACGAAGAGGAATCATCGCCGGAATCCGAAGAATCACCGGAATCTGAAGAACCGCCAGACACGCTAGAGGATGAAGAACCTGCCACTGAGGACGAGGAGCCTGCTACCGAGGACGAGGACACCGTTGAAGACGAGGATGCCACTGAAGACGAGGATGCCACTGAAGACGAAGACGCCACTGAGGACGAAGACACCACTGAAGATGAGGACACCGCTGAAGACGAGGACGGTGTGGAAGCCGAAGACGTTGCAGGGAATGGAGCTTTGAGCGTTAGCGTTGAACCATCGTTAGCGATACTATCAACCGTAGCTGTGATTCCATTGATTGCGTTTGTTACTGACCCTCCCAATGTAAAGCCGCCAGTGAATGTGTAGTTGCCATCGGCAGTGAGCGTGACTATAGCTGAATATACTGTACCACCCTCGAAAGGATTATCTGCCGGAGACCACGAAACGGAAATGGTGGTATTGACTCCCTCTGAGGCAGTAGTTCCAGCACTGCTAGGTATACCATCAGTCACAGGAGCGACAACACCTGTAACCGCCACACTTGTGATTTGTTTTTTGGCTACTGTTAGAGGATCATCTGTTTCATCCTCGAACCCGTTACACGACACTTTAATTTTTTTGCCACCATGTATATCGTGTCTCAATGTTATTCCATTAGCATAATTTATACCTATACCATACGTTAAGAACGCACTAGGCTCTATATCCTCATCATCAGGTTTGCCACCTTCGTATGTGAGCTTTACCTTAAGACCAGCCAACGCAAGAGTTTGACCGTGAATATAATCCATATTATTTGGCTGACTTGTGATTTCAATGCCCGATACATCGGTTGCAGCGGGTGCGCTTACCGTTATGTTTATGTCCACTGACACGGCTGGATCACTGCCGTTGTCGTATTTCACGACGACTTTCGTGTCGGTGGTAGCTAATGTCGCTCCATCGATAGGACTCGTGGTTATGTCGTTAGACCCGAAAGCTCCAAGAACTACATCAGAGGCGGAGTTATCACTTTTTTTCAGTGTCACCACAAGATCGGTCAGGTCTAGGTCTTCGCCAGCCGTGTAGCTCACCTTTGCGGGCGGAGTTTTGACCTCAATGCCAGTGACCGTGACCACGGGCGGGGTCGCTGGGTTTACCGTTATGTTTATATCCACTGATACGGCTGGATCACTGCCGTTGTCGTATTTCACGACGACTTTCGTGTCGGTGGTAGCTAATGTCGCCCCATCGATAGGACTCGTGGTTATGTCGTTAGACCCGAAATCGTCGAGAACTACATCAAAATCATAAGTGCCAGCATTATCATAGTCAAGACTCACCTCAAGATCAGTCAGGTCTAGGTCTTCGCCAGCCGTGTAGCTCACCTTTGCGGGCGGGGTCTTAATTGTAATACCCGTAACTACCTGTGCCATAGCGACTTGCGGAACAGCAAAAAAGAGTGCCATAAAAAGGCATAATAAGCCCGCTGGGGCAAATTTGGTTTTGCACATAATTATAACATAGAAAAATCTATGCCAATTTGCGAGCTTTCCTAGTGTTTTCCTAGGTTTTTCCGATGTTTCCATAATGCACCCTTACTAGTTTCCGTGTACTAGCTTCTATATATCGGCAGGTATTCGGGAAAACTTTAGCCACGGGTGGGGTTTGGTTAGGGTGAGGAAGGAACCGTAGCCTATAGGTGAGGTTCGCAAATTTAATTTTCTATATTAAATATTACGTATGAGTGTAGCAAAGTTAACATTGAATGTTTCGCCAGTTTTAATAAAAAAGGGGAAACGTATAAGCGATTTTTTGGAGAATCTTGAAGAGCCTCCAGCTAAAACTAAAGCGAATTACGAACTCTCTCCGGAGATTAAGGAAATGTATGGAGCTTATAGGCTACCAGAAGGCAAAACCGAAGATGATTTAAAGTTTGAGTATCTTTTTAACAAGCACGTTCTTCATGACTAGCAAAATTTTCATAGATACCAATGTATTTTTAGATTATTTTTTGATAAGAGAGCCTCACTGTGAGGCTTCGGCAATAATTATGGATAAGGTCGCTCACGGGCAAATAGTAGGTTGTACTTCTTCCGTATCTTTTTGCAATATAAATTATCTGTTAAACAGATTGGATAAGAATAGTAGGATTGTAGAAAAGGATTTGCAATTTTTGCTGAACATAATTCAAATTGTGTCCGTAAATGGGCAAATGCTTGGACAGGCATTGTTTGAGGTACTTCCAGACTACGAAGATTCCGTGCAATATGCCTCCGCATTAAAAGCCAACTGCGATTTTATAATAACCACAAATAAACGGCATTTCTCAAACTGCAAAATTTCAGTATTAAACGCAAGTGAATTTATCAGTCGTATTTAATCGTCAACCTTAATCCGCAAACTTCCTTGCGTTTTTGAATATTTGGAGCCAATAGCCGTCTGTATTTTCAGGCTTTTTCCAAGTGTTTTGGAGCATCCTGAACGCTCTTTCAGGGTGAGGCATCAAGATTAAAACGCGACCGTCTTCGCTTGTCAAGCCCGTTATGCCTTGCAGGCTGCCGTTTGGATTGAGCGGATACATCTCCGTTGGCTCGTGAGAATTATCTACATAACGGGCGGAAATCAGGTTTTTCTTTACGCTCGTCTCCATATCGGCAGGGGTTTGGAACTCTGCCCTACCCTCTCCGTGCGCAACGGGAACCGGAATAACAAAACCATCCATCCCTTCCAACAAAACCGCCGGGGACTTCTCAATCCGCACGCTCACAAAACGCGCTTCAAACCGCTCGGACAAATTCTGCTTGAATTTAGGCCAATGAGCAGCACCGGGTATAATGCTTTTTAAATTTGAAAGCATCTGACAGCCGTTGCAAACCCCCAGCGAAAAAGTATCTTTTCTCTCAAAGAATTTTTGAAAAACCTCTCTAGCCCTGTCGTTGAACAAAATGCTCTTTGCCCAGCCCTCTCCCGCACCTAAAACATCCCCATAGCTAAAACCACCGCAAGCTGCCAAACCGCTGAACTCGCTCAAATCCGTTTTGCCGCTCAAAATATCGGTGGTGTGAACGTCAACCGCTATAAAACCCGCTTTGTCAAAAGCTGCCGCCATTTCCACTTCGCCGTTGACGCCTTGTTCGCGGAGGATTGCTACGCGAGGTTTTTTACTGCTGTTTACAAAGACTTCGTTAGTTTCTTTTTTCTCGCTGTTCACTTCGTTCAATCGCTCGCAAAAAGAACTAACTTCGCAGTTGATTCCAGTGTCTTTTTCCTCGCACTTCCATTTGTATTCCTGTTCGGCACATTCGGGGTTGTCGCGGCGTTTTGCTATTTCGTAAGAGGTTCGGCTCCAGATTTTGCGGAGTTCGGATAGGGATTGCCTGTAGCTGGATATGGTTAAGTGGAAATCATCGGATAGCTTGCCTATTTTTTTGAAGGGGAATAATTTGCAGGCATCTTCAAAATCACTTTCCTTGATTTGCAGAACTGCGCCTAATTCTTCGTTGAAAAGAAATGGAATTTGCTCTTCAATTTCCAGTTTTACGCCAACGTGCCCGGCAAAAGCCATCTCCGCAATGGTTGCGAATAAACCGCCATCCGAGCGGTCGTGGTATGCCAATATCTTGTTTTGAGCGTTCAGGGTTTGAACCGCTTTGAAAAATTGCTTTAACAATTCTGGGTCTGCATCCGGAGGTTCTCCGCCAAATAGGTTATATACCTCGCCCGCTATGGAACCGCCCATTCTGTTTTTGCCTTCGCCCAAATCCGCTAAGACTAAAATTGTGTTTTCAATATTTTGAAGTTCGGGCGTTAAACTTTTGCACACATCTTCGCAAGGGGCAAATGCGCTTACTACCAAAGAAACAGGAGAGGTCACGGTTTTCTTTTTGCCATCGCTTTCCCAGCTCGCACTCATGCTCATAGAATCTTTGCCAACGGGAATTGCAATACCAAGTTTGGGGCAAAAGTCCATGCCAACCGCTTTCACAGCTTCGTATAAGGCTGCGCCTTCGCCTTTTGTTGCGGGGTTTGCCATCCAGTTTGCGGAGAGGCGTATTTTTGAGATGTCACTGATTTTTGCTGCGGCAATGTTTGTTATGGCTTCTGCAACCGCCATTCTAGCAGCTGCTCCAGAGTTCAAAAGCGCAAGCGGGGTGCGTTCGCCAATGGAAAAAGCCTCGCCGGTTATGGAATCCAATGTGCTTGTTGTTACGGCGCAGTCTGCAACGGGAACCTGCCACTTCCCTACCATTTGCTCCCGCACAATCATGCCCGTCACGGAGCGGTCGCCTATTGTGATTAGAAAACCTTTGTCTGCTACTGCTGGGTGTGATAAAACTCGTTGAGCGATGTTTTTTAGTTGAGAGTTGAGAGTTGAAAGTTGAGAGTACTCTCCACTCTCCACTCTCCACTCTCCACTACCGCCGCTATCTCTACGCCTCATTTTTGGCGGGTTGCCCAGTAGCAAGCTAATCGGTATGTCTATCGGATTGTTTTTAAAATGCGTGTCGCTTAGGAGTAAATTCTGTTCCGCAATCGCTTCGCCCACCACGGCAAAGGGGCAACGCTCGCGTTTGCAAAGCTCGCTGAATATGGGCAAACTCTCGGCGGAGATCGCGAGCACATAACGTTCCTGAGCTTCGTTGCACCATATTTCCAGCGGGCTCATGCCCTTTTCTTCACTTTGAATGTCGCGTAGGCGAAATTTGCCGCCAAAGCCTGCATCTTTTACAAGTTCGGGCAAGGCGTTTGAAAGGCCGCCCGCTCCCACGTCGTGGATAAACGCTATGGGATTTTTTTCTTCCAATGCCCAGCACCTGTCTATTACCTCTTGGCAACGCCGCTGCATTTCTGGGTTGCCGCGCTGAACGCTTGCAAAGTCCAAATCCTCGCCGCCACTGCCCGTTGCCATGGAGCTTGCCGCTCCACCGCCAAGACCTATGAGCATGGCGGGGCCGCCCAAAACTATCAGCAAATCCCCTGCTTTCAATGAGCCTTTTTGTATATGGCTATGCTTTATGTTCCCTATTCCGCCCGCGAGCATTATGGGCTTGTGGTAGCCGCGAATTTCGCCGTTTATCTCTTGCTCAAAAGTTCTGAAATATCCGCATATATTTGGCCGCCCAAATTCGTTGTTGAAGGCTGCCGCTCCGAGCGGGCCGTCTATCATTATTTGCAACGGCGTTTCTATGCGAGATGGTTTTCCAAACTCCTTTTCCCACGGTTGAACATAGCCGGGTATTTTTAAATTTGAAACCGAGAATCCGCAAAGCCCCGCCTTTGGTTTTGAGCCTGTGCCAGTTGCGCCTTCATCGCGTATCTCGCCGCCGCTGCCCGTTGCTGCGCCGGGGAATGGGCTGATTGCCGTTGGGTGGTTGTGGGTTTCCACTTTCATCAAGATATGCACAGGCTCTTTGTGGTAGCTGTATTCGTTGTTCTTAGGGCTTGCGTAAAAGCGCTGCGCTTCAAAGCCTTCCATCACAGCGGCGTTGTCTTTGTATGCGCTCAAAATGCCGTTTGGCGAGCATTTGTAGGTGTTCTTTATCATTTGGAACAGGGACAAATCCTGCTGCTCTCCGTTGATTTCCCACTCGGCATTGAATATTTTGTGGCGGCAATGCTCGGAGTTTGCCTGTGCGAACATCATGAGTTCAACATCGCTTGGTTCGCGTCCCAGCTCGGCAAATTTTTCCTTTAAGTAATTTATCTCCTCTGCGGAGAGGGCAAGCCCTAGTTCTGAATTGGCTTTTTCCAAATCGGAAATTCTGGTTAAAGGCTTTGGTTCTTTGTGCGTGAACAGAGCGGCGAGTTCCTCTTTTGATTGGAAAATTTGCTGAGTCATTCTGTCAAAGAGCATCTCTTTTGGCGGCAGGTCTTGGGTAAAATTCCAAACCACTGCCCTCTCTATGCGAATAACAGCGTGTAGCCCACAGATGTGGAGTATATCGGTTGCTTTTGAGCTCCACGGGCTTATTGTGCCAGCGCGTGGCGCAACGATGAGCTGGGTGGCGGCGGGTAGGGGCGCGATTAATCGCGCCCCTACCCGCGCCTCGCCGTATTCTAATAATATTTCCAGCTTTTTTAATTCTTCTTCTGTTAAATCTCTCTCGGTTTCCGCTATGTGCAAATATTCCGCGCTTATGCCTTTAACCGGAAATTGCGAAAGCCGGAAATCAGAAACCGCAATTGAACCACGTAGAAAAAGCATAGAGGGAATGTAGTAAACTTT
>JAITFO010000075.1 GCA_031281265.1 Candidatus Fibrimonadaceae bacterium | reverse complement strand
AACCTCCAAGCATTGGGGGGGGGGGTGTTTTTTTTTTTAATCACAACCCCCCCCCCCCCCCCCCCCCATCTCTTAACGGAGATTAAATGAACACAGACAATAAAACTGTATTGGATTCTTTTGTTGATGGAATAGTCCTTTTAAACAGAAGTGCTTCTGACTATACCTTGGATTCCTATTTTCTTTTTAAAGGCGACTATAAATGCCTGAAAAAAGCCGTGGCTTACGCAAAGGAAACCGTAGATAAGGTTGTAAAAAAGCAACCTCTTACAATTAACCCCTTGATTTTTGTTGGCGAAATTAACTCTTGCAAAAATCATCTGCTCCACGCGATGTGGAACTCATTGCTAAAAGAAAAACAGAAAATAGGAGAAGGGGAGCCAATAGTTCTTTACTCGCAGATTACACCTTTTCACGATTCGATGGTCACTCTGTATGAAAGCTTCAACGCTGAAGAAAGGAAGGCTTTATTTTTGAAAACAATAGAGAGAATAAAAGGCGTGGACATGGTGTTTATAGATGAAATCCAATATTTGGAAGGCAAGAGAGCTTTGAATTTAGTGCTTGAAGTGATAAAGTTTATGGAATCCATAAGCAAACCAGTGGTGATTACATCGCAGAAAATAGGCATTGACAAAACTGGAATAATCCCTGACCTTGCCGAGCGTCTTGAAAATTTTGAATACATTAAAATTCTCCCGCCAGATGCCGAAGACCGTCTTAAAATGCTGGAAGATTTTATGAAAAAAGAAAATTTAAGACTGGAAAATCAGCAGCTTAGGGATAACTGGGTAAAAAATACAGAGAAATATCCGCTAAAATGCTTGATGAACAAGCTAAACCGCCTTGTTTGCGAAGCGGAAGGCGGGGTAGTAACCGAGAGAACAATAGAGCAGATTTTTGAGGCAAAAGACTCTACGAAGAAAATACTGGATATCGTAAGCACACGTTTCAAAATAGATCCTAAAACACTGATAAACGAGGAGAGAAAGTTTGCTTATGAAAGGTCTGTTGCCATGTATTTTATAAAAAACGAGAATAGGGGTATGGATTTTTGCGAAGTTGGGAAAAAACTTGGCAGAAGCGAAAATACGGCAAGAACTGCCTACGATGGTATAGAATTGGCGTTAAACGGTGGCAAAGAACACTTCAACAAAATAAGACCTGCCAAAATTAGAACAGATGTAGAGGAAATCCGCCAGCTATTGCAACCGAGCTAATTCCAGCTAATTTCAATTAATTCCAACTAATTCCAGCTAATTCCAACTAAAAATTCACAGTTTTAGCCATTTTTGCAATGTAAATACGTATATTCCCGACCAATGTCTGAACCCCGAGTCAGGATTGAACCTGTAGAGCACTATCACTATCCTGTTGGTCCCCTCCCCATAAGGATTATCGGGGTTCAGACAGTTTTGTCATCTTTTTGTATATTTTCACGCAACAAAGGAGAAAAACTGTGAAAAAACTAAGTTTCTTTATTTTATTTGCTGTTTCTGCGGTGTTTTCGCAAGAAATTATTCAGCAAGGAAATGAAATAAATTTCAGCCAAATTTTAAGCAAAGACACAACGGTGGAAGGCTATGAAGCGAGGATAAAAAGGATCAGCGAACGCCAAATGGAAGCATATAAAGAGGTAACTCAGATTTTTGAAAATCTCGCAAAAAGCTATCCGGCATTGGAACCTCAAAAAAGTGAAGAAACACAAGAAGAATTTGAGAAAAGAAAAGAAGAATGGACAAAAGGATGGAATCAGCAGTTCGTGGAACCTCAGAAAAAGTACGAAGATTACATACAAAAAACGAATTCCGCCATTGCCGTGCTAAATGATTACATCATAGCCGCGAAAAGCACCTTGCCAAGCGAAACAGCAGGACTTGTGGCGCAAGATACCACAAACACGAAAACCCAATCTGTCGAGGCGGTAGCTATAACGGAAGTAAAAGATACAAGCATAGACACAGGCATAAGCGCAAGTACAAACACAAGCACAAGCGGGCTTGGCTGGCGTGGCATAACGAGAATTTTGGCTTTTTCTGCAACTGCTATATTGGGAGCGGCATCCATATACAAACATCGTGAATCAAAGGATAGCTTCACAGAATTGGATGCTTTAAAAAACCAAGTGGCGAATACTGATGAATGGAAAAATTCGTACAATACAAAAGCCGATGAGATCAGAGAAAAAGAGCAGCAGCGTAATATTTTTGGTGCAGCGGCTGGTGCTTGCGCGGTTTCTGGAACTATAACATTTTTCTTTTAGGAGTAATTTATGAAAAAATATTTGTGTCTAATTGCAGTATTCCTTTTTTCCTGCACAAGCGAAATAGAAAGCGCGGATTCTATTTTAGAAAAATTTTTAAATGCTTCTTTAAACGAAGAAAGCAGTTCTAATTCTGAAAACTATGAAAGCAATTCAAGTCAAGGCAATGTAAACAACTCCGGTTCTTCAAACAGATCGAGCAGCTCAAATAAATTGAGCAGTTCAGGCGGGGCAAGCAGTTCAAGCGGTGCAGGCAATTCAAACCCTAGTTCTTCAGGCACAACGATTATTTCGCCAAGCAATGGCGGACCGGTTTCTTATTACGGCAGGCTCAAAGCCAGCGGAAACAAAATAGTTGGCTCAAAAACTGGTAGTACCGCGGTGCAGGTGCGCGGAGTGAGTTTGTTTTGGAGCAATACTGGCTGGGGCGGCGATAAGTTTTTCACAGAAACTACGGTTAACGCAATGGTGGACGATTGGAAAGCTGAGGTTATCAGAGTACCTATGGGACATTCGATTCCGGGCAAAAGCCAATATTCTGGTAGCTATTTGGCTGATAAAGCTAAAAATATGGCTCGCGTAAAAACTGCTATTGATGCTGCCATTGCTAAAGATGTTTACGTTATTATAGATTGGCATTCGCACAGTGCTCATGTAGACCCAGATAATGCCATTGAGTTTTTTACGGCTATGGCACAGGAGTACGGCAGTAAAGACCACGTGATTTTTGAAATTTACAATGAACCAAAATGCGCAAACGGTGCAGATGACGATTGGTGCGTTGCTGGAAACTGGACTACTTGGGCACAAATAAAAGCCTATGCGAATACCATTATCCCCGTAATTCGGAGTAATGGGGGAGCGAATAGTTTAATTTTGGTTGGAACTCCATATTTCTCCGCAGCAGTTGGTGAAGCAGCTACTAGTTTTTTAACCGATAACAATGTTGGATATGTGTTTCATTTTTATGCGCAAAGTCATACAATAAACGATGATGCGCCTCCTTGGAATGGTTATACATACTCAAGTGGCGTAAAAAGAGTGCTAGATGCAGGCAAGCCGGTATTTATAACCGAATATGGAACAACAAACGCAGACGGTGGAGGTGGATCTAATTACAATAGCCACGATGCCGCAAGTTCCAATGCTTGGCATACATTTATGGATAACAATAAAATATCTTCCTGTGCTTGGAGCATTAACGATAAACGCGAAGGTTCCTCATTCTTTGGTACGGGTTCTACTTTTAATATGAGTAACTGGACAAACACAAGTTCTATGACAGCTTCTGGGCAATATATTTTCAACAAACTCAGAACTTATGCCAATTCCGCTTCGTGGCGTAGCGGTTCTGGCGGCGGTAGCTCCAGCAGTGGCGGCGGGGGCAGTTCCACAAGGTGCAAAGATGCTCAAGGGCGCGATTATTTTTGCCAGTGGGGATCAGGATGTTTCGCGATAGATCCGGCATTCGATGAAGATGGAGCATTTTCCAAGTCTTGTACTAGAATGGTGAATGATTGTAGAGATTGGGGAAGATTATACATTAATTCTACCATAGAAGGAGAAGATGAGATTTGCGATGGCACTGCTGTTAATTGATATTGTTTAGCTAAGACTGTGGTTTTCTATATTATTAGCTTGCAACATCCCTCCAATGTACCAGCGCAGGCAATTCCTGTTTGGAATGCCTTGAGGAACGCTTTTGAGCAAGAGCGTTTCCCGCAGATGTTGCTTTTAGATGGGCAGCCCGGCGTTGGCAAAAAACTCATCGCTATGAACTTGGCGAAAATGCTCTGCGAGCACAGCAGCGAACCTGTTATTTGGCTAACACCCATAGATGGCAAAGCCGATGATAGAGACACTCCAGCAAAGATAGATTCCAAGGTGGCGGAGCTTTCGCAGAAATTTATGCAAAACCCTTTTAACATAGGATATATAACGGAATCTGCAATTATATCCGTGGGAATGGTGGAGCATCTGCTGAAAAATTTTGAGCTAAAAGCCGATGGCAACCGTGCTGTTATAATAACAAATGCGGATTTGATGAACGAAATTGCCGCGAACAAACTTTTGAAAACATTTGAGGAAGTTCCGCCAAACACGTATTTCATATTGACGGCAAATTCCAGGCACTCTCTTTTGCCAACCGTGCGTTCTCGCTCATCGTGTTTTTCTGTTCCTTTATTGAAAAACGAAGAGATGGTGAAAATTTTAGCGGATTACGGTTATAATTCGCCGCCTGAAAGCATTTTGGAATTTGCAGCAGGTTCGGTAGGGAAAGCGATGTTTGCGATGGATTCAAATTATTCGGAATTGAAGGAGAAAATTGCGGTTTATGCGGACTATGCCCTCAAAGGCGATGCGTCCGCTGCAATTTTATATGCACAGACAATAGAAAAATCCGCAAATACTGCTGCATTTTTTTTAGAGGGCTTGGCTTTGCAATGCCCGGATTATGTGCAGAACATTCATTTTCTTTTGCAAGCGGTGTCTGCAAAAAGGTTCACCGCAGAACAGGCAATTCAAAATATGGCGCTTAGATTGGCGCAAAAGGCAATATGACAAACGCACAATTAGCATTAGAAATATCAAAAAGGCATAAAGTATCTATTCTTTTGGCTAGGATTTTGGTTTTGCGGGGGGTTAAAACCTGCGAAGAATCGGACTCTTGGCTGAATTGGGATACGCCTTGCGAGCACGACCCATTTTTGATGAAAAACATGGACCAAGCCATAGAGTTGGTTTGCTCCATGCGAGAAGCCAAAAAGAAGGTGTGGATTTACGGGGACTACGATTTAGACGGGATTTCCGGCGTTGCAATTTTGGCAGGGGCTTTGGACGACTGGGGCCTTCCGTCAAATTGGATGCTGCCTAACCGCTATGACGGAGGCTATGGGCTTTCTCTCACAACCTTGCAAAAGATGAAAGACTCCGGCGCGGAATGCTTGATTTTAATAGACACGGGCATCACGGCAGTGGAAGAGATAAAAGCTGCTAAGGAATATGGGATGCAGGTTTTGGTTATAGACCATCACAGACCATCGGGTGATGGATTGCCCTGTGCCGATGCGATTTTAGACCCATGTTTAGATGATTGCGAATATCCAAACAAGTCTTTGTGTGCTGTTGGAGTTGCCTATAAATTTTTATATGCTCTTTACCAAAAAACAGGCAAGCCATTGAGCGACTTGGAAAAGTATTTGCCTTTGGTTTCTATGGGCACTTTGGCAGATATAGTCCCTATGAATACGGAAAATCTTTACCTTGTAAGAAAGGGAATGGGAAAATTTTTAAACTCCGATTGCCTTGCAATTCAGCTTTTATACGAAAGATTTGCAACGGATAAAAACTTTGTGAATAGCAACGACATTCACTACCGCATGGCACCGCTCTTAAATGCACCCGGCAGAATAGAAAGCCCAGACATCTCCCTCAAATTTCTTTTGTGCAAGGATAAAGGGGAAATAGAGAGCTTGTATGAAAAACTTATGGGGTGCAATGCCCAGCGCAGAAAGATAGAACTGGATATTCACGCTCAGGCGATTAAGAGAATTGAGGAAATTTATGGAAATGATTTGCCAAAGGTTCTGATAGTGGATTCTTTGGAATGGAATATAGGTGTTGTGGGAATTGTTGCGGCACGAGTTGCTCAGGGGTATAAACGCCCAACTGCGATAATCTCCATTCAAAGTGATGGGATTGCGGTTGCGAGTGCACGTTCCGCAGGCTCGTTTGATTGGCACGCCGCGCTTTTCCCGTGCAGGTCTCTTTTTATCCGTTGGGGCGGGCACGTGAAAGCTGCCGGTTTTAACATAGCCGCAGAAAAGATAAGCGAGCTTAGAGTTCGCATGGAAGAGCAGGCAAACATTCAGGGTTTTGCGCCGATAGTTGAAGAGAATGTTCATTATGATTTAGAAGTTTCGCTTTCAGAAATCAACGCAAATTTTTTGAATGAATTAAAAAGATTGGAACCTTTTGGCAACGAAAATCCCTATCCCGTATTTTTGGCAAGGCAGATTACGGTTAAGAATTTAAAGCTATTGAACGACAGCCATTTGCGTTTTTATGCGGTTCAGGGCAGAAGTTCTATTTCCGCCATAGCGTTCCATAAGGCTTATTTGTCTGATTCGCTTCAAAAAGACGAAGTAAATTTGATTTTTGAAGCCCGTTTCAATATTCATCAAGGGGTGGAGAACGTTCAGTTGATAGTGCTTGGAACGGTGTAGAGAATACCCCACTTTGAATATTTCTATATTTACTTTGGTCTTAGACCCTTTGCAATGATTGTTTGCGGGCAAATCGCCAGGGCGAAAGCAGCAACGGACTTGTGGGCTTTTATGTGCAGAGTGTGTCTAAGGCTCTTGCCCCGCAGGGCTAACGGGGGGAACGCCACAGCGAAATTCAGAGCTAATTAGTGGCTACCGAAAACTTTTAAAAACTTACCGCGATTGATATTCTATGGACGGAGGAGAGTTCGCTGTGCATCTGAAATGCGTAATCTGCTAAAAGCCAAGAGATTGGGTTTATCCCCGCGCCGAGGGTCAAGCTATTTGCATCGCTGATTTTTACGAGCCCCGCTCTGAGGGAAAAGGAATAATCCGTTTCAAATTCCAAGCCTGCGTTGCTGGCTAAGAACCAATTTATGGGATTTTTCCATGCGCTTGTCTCTTTTTCCGATTCCGAACTCAAAATCCCGGTGCTTTGCCAATATATATTCATATTTCCGTAAAGGTAAGGAAAAGGCTCTCTGAACTTAAACGCCGCATAAGCCTCCGGTGAAGAGTATTCAAAATATCCGCTTTCCCACTTCACGGCAGAAGAAGTCCATCCTTTGATAAATCCTGCAAGCATAAACTTTTTTGAAAATTCATAACTCGCCGCAACATCAGAACGAAATCCCCATCCGCTTTGATCCAATTCTCTTTTTAACAAGTGCAAAGAAAGAGCCAAATTCCATTTGCCAAAATTTTTTCCCCAAGCGGTTGTGAAGAGCAAATCCGAGATGCTCAATGTGTTATATTCATCGCCCTCCGGCAAAGGCTCGCCTTCTTTTATATAGGGAATATCGCTCGCCCCAAAACGCGATACCGCAAAACCAAGAGCACCCGCGTCTTTGAGCGGTACTGCCATCACAACTCCGTTGTAAGAAGTTTCTTCAAAATAAGCCACGTGCGTAAAGGCGAGGGATAACTTTTCTAATTTTGAAAGCTGCAAGGGATTTTGCGCAAGTGAAGGCAGGTCGTTTAGCATGGGTAATGCAACTGTGCCCACAGCTGCGGATTTTGCCCCCTGCGGAGCATCCAAAGAATTATTCGCTCCAACTACCTTCTCGGCATTTGCGGTAGCAAAAGCGAGTAGAAGAAAAATTAAAGCATACATAAAAGGCATTTATGAGAAAATAGAATTTTTCTATATTATTCTTTTTAAAAGGAGTAATCAGATGAAAAAATATCTTATTCCGCTGTTCTTGCTATTCTCGCTGTTCTTTATGCTTTTAGGCTGTGGCGAGAATCCGCTTGACAATATACTTGAAAACTATCTTAAAAATTCAAGCAGTTCTGGAAATGATCTTTCGCTGGGATTAGTCCCGAACACTATAATCCCAGATGACATTAAGTCTAGTGTTGAAGCTAAAATGCCAATACATTCCGGTACCACGCCGCCTGATATCAGCGGCCAGTATATAGCTAGCCGCATGATACTAATTGGCAGCTCCCTTAACGGGGATAGGGATACTATTTTAGCGGGAGGAGGACATTTTGCTGACCTATATATTGTTTTTACTGAAAAAGCAAATAAAATGTATTATAGAGCGAAAGAAATAACGCAAGAAGGTGAGGTGGCTTCTGGAAACAGTGATGATATAAATGTGGAAGTTGTTGGAGAAAGTAATAATTTTACTGCCTATTTTATAGAGGAAGGTCAAACTGAGGGCATTAGGACTAAGCGATCTGTGGTTATTTCTGGCACTATGACAAGTATAGGCATAAAAGATTTTTATTATTCTTTTATTTCGCTGGAAAAAGGTCCCGACCCGCAAAATAAATTGGTGCCCGTAAAGACCTACCGCGTATTTAAAGATAGCGACGGTTTAGCAGAAAAATACGATTGGTTCTAGTTTTCTACTTTCCCCCTATGAAATTCCGCGACCTACCCAAATCACAAACATTCCCCCAAATAGAGGAAAAAATCCTCTCCCTATGGGACGCAGACGACAGCTTCGCTAAATGCCTACAAAAAGACGGCAAGCCGTTCTCATTTTATGACGGACCCCCATTCGCAACAGGGCTTCCGCATTACGGGCATTTGCTCGCTGGCACTATCAAAGATATTGTGCCACGCTACTGGACAATGAAAGGGTGCAAAGTGCCACGCCGCTTTGGGTGGGACTGCCACGGGCTTCCTATTGAAAGCATAATACAGAACCAGCTAAACCTCGCTGGGATTGAGGAGATACAAAAATTCGGCATAGACAAATTCAACGAAGCCTGTCGCGGGACGGTGCTCAAATATACAGGCGAGTGGAGAAAGACCGTTCGCCGAATGGGTCGGTGGGTGGATTTTGACAATGACTACAAAACGATGGACACCGATTTTATGGAGTCCGTCTGGCACGTGTTCAAGGAGTGCTGGGACAAAGGGCTAATCTACAAAGGCTACCGCGTTCA
>JAITFO010000010.1 GCA_031281265.1 Candidatus Fibrimonadaceae bacterium | reverse complement strand
ATCTCTAGGAGGGATGGCCGAGTGGTTTAAGGCGCACGCTTGGAAAGCGTGTTTACTCACGTAACGAGGGTTCGAATCCCTCTCCCTCTTCTTGTGCAAATAGACAGTAACTTTTTTTTGGAAAATCTAGAGCTTGGCGAGGCGGTTCTGAATAGGCAAGAAAGTCTGCATATTGCCAAATCTTTTAGAGCGCGTGTTGGTGATTCTTTGGAATTGTGCGATGGCAAGGGACGTTTTGCCAGTGCAGAGCTTGTAGAGGTGGGTTCGGATAAGTGCAAGGTTTTTATAAAAGGCATAAGCAAGCAAATACCTCCACCGCAGGTTCATTTGGCAATTAGCTGCCTGAGCGATAGTGGCGAAGAAGATATAACATTCCATGCGGCACAGCTACCACTCGCGGCTATTCATCTTTTAAGAACGGAGAGGAGCCTTGAGCCTAGAGCTTCCGATTTGGACAAACTCTGCCGCCGTATGGAGGCGAAAAGCCTTGCGGCACTTAAACAGAGCCGCAAAGCGTGGCTAACAGAGATAAAAGCTCCGGTTCATTTAGACGAGTTTTTGGAAAACTTCAAAGGGAATCTAATAGTCTGCGATAAAAATGGCGAACTCACCGTAAGCCGTTCGTTAATTAAGAATTCTCCATTAGCCATACTGACCGGCCCCGAAGGTGGATTTTCGGCTGCCGAGCTTGAGATGATGAGAAATAAAAACGCTTATTTTTTGTCGCTTGGAGATTCTAGGCTAAGAGCTGTTAGCGCACCTATCTTTGCGCTGGCTAAAGTTATTTTTTCCTATCCTGCAAAAACCGCATGACAAAGCCGAATATCAAAGCTATTCCGCCAATCCAAACGAGAAATTCAGCAGAATCCACCACGTCTGGCGAATCTTTGTAAAAGCGGCTTGCGAGCAGGCAACTGCCTGTGAACATAACAAAAAACATATTCCATTTTTGCCAAAATGTGGAATTGTCCGGCATCTTAGGGAATAAACGCATGCAAATCTCCTATAAAAATCAAAGCCCCAAGCCCCAGCATAACCAAAAAACTGACCGCTATATTCGCCAAGAAAAAATCCCTATTAACAGAATCCAAATCGTTTGACCTTCTGAATAGATGTATGTACAAAAGTGCAACGGTTATAATCGCAATGGCTACCCACCACGGCAAACCCAGGTTCCACCAAAAGCCTATGAACACAGAAATCCCAAGCATAGCAATGTGGCACAGCAGAGCTATATACATGGATTTTTGCACACCGAATTTTGCAGGTATGGAATACAACCCAGATTCTTTATCCGCTTCAATATCTTGGCTTGCATAAATTATGTCAAAACCAGCCATCCAAAGCGCGAGCATAATTCCGAGCGCAGCTGGGAACACAGCGGGATGGCCACTAACCGCAACCCACGCTCCGAGCGGGCTTAATCCAATTGCAAAACCGAGCATAAAATGCGAGAGGCAAGAAAAGCGTTTCCAAAGCGAATAGGAGAGCAAAAACAGGAATATAGGCAAGCTGCAATAAAAAGCAAAAGGGTTCAGAAGCCAAGCGAAAAAAACAAACGCCGTTCCATTTGCAATTATAAAGAGAATGGTATTTTTTTTTGAAATTTTCCCCGCAGGAATATGCCTTAAAGCTGTACGCGGATTGAGAGCATCGTATTTTGCATCCGCAAGCCTATTGAAAGCCATCGCGCCATTTCTCGCCGTGAACATGCAAGCTAAAATCAGCAAAAGAATTTTAACATCCGGCAAACCGTCTGCTGCAACGAACATAGAAGCGAGCGCAAACGGGAGCGCAAAGAGCGTGTGGCTCAATCGCACCAGTTTTCCATATTCCGCTATTTGAGAAAACATAAGTAGTAGGGGAATTTAGAAATAAAATTTAGCTCGCCCTTGACAGCCTTATCATTTTTTTCTATATTTCTTTTGTAAAAAGATGACTGTTAGTTGAATGGAGATAAAAAATGAAAAGCATCATCGTACGGGCAGGGTCAGCCTGCCACATCACAAAACTGATAGCCCTTGGGCTTGCCTCACTATTCACACTTTCCTGCGGAGAGCATGGCTTGGAAGACATATTCGGACTCAACAGCAGTTCCAGCGAAAGGAGCAGTCCTAACGAGAAAAACTGGGAAGACGAACCCGAAGAAGGTGAGCCAAGTATTGATGAGCCAGGTATTGATGAAGGTTCTTCTTCTAGCAATGTTGTTGGCATTAGTAGCGGTTCCAACTTGCAATTGAGCAGTTCCTCGCTGCCTAGTAGCTCGTCTTCAGCTATCCCAAGCTCAAGCAATGTTATTAAAGGCACTCCTGTAAATTATCAAGGCGAGGTTTACGAGACGGTTGTGATTGGCACACAAACTTGGATGGCAAGGAATTTGAATTACGCTGTAATCGGCAGCGTATGCTACAACAACAACGAATCCAACTGTGCGACTTATGGCAGACTGTACAATTTTGTAACGGCTATGGCATTGCCATCTGACTGCAACTCTAGTAAGTGTGCTTCTCAAATAGGTGCGAAGCATCAGGGTATTTGCCCCATTGGCTGGCATATACCGAGCAGTGCGGATTGGAATGTTTTGATGAAATTTGTTAATCCGAGCTGCTCTGATAATAGTATAAGTTGTGCCCTTGCTGGAACCAAGCTAAAGGCAAAAGAGGGTTGGAACGAAAATGGCAATGGCACAGACGAGTTCGGCTTTTCCGCCCTGCCTGGTGGCTACGGCAGTTTAAGTGGCAATTTCTACGGCATTGGCGAAAACGGTCACTGGTGGAGCCCTAGCGAAAGCACTGGTTTCCACGCCTACATCGATATAATGTTCTACAACTATGAAGCTGCCTACTGGCGCGATTATAGTAAGAACAATTTGTTCAGTGTTCGTTGTATAAAGGATTAACAAAAAATATTTTTAAGGAGAATAGAATATGAACAGAGCAAAGTTCACAACATTGGCGGCAACGCTTGCACTTGCCATAACATTAACCACTTCTTGTGGCGAGTATAGCTTGACTAATAATTTTACTAGTGGCGATGGAGATGATGATTCTGCTCAAGAGTTGCGTACTTACCGCTCTGACCATTTTTCGCAAACAACGATAAAAGTGGGTTATTACATAAATAACTCGTGGGATCGCTCTGGAAAACAGTATCTTGTAAAATGGTTCAATTTAAAATCGGTTTCCACATTTGTGAATGAAGATGGAACCGTAACGGTTTGCGTACATGACGATGACGCAAAAATAGCCCATGTTTATGAGTTTTCAACAACGCTTGAATTGCAGAGAGAATTTAGCATTCCCTATGAATTTAATATGTTCGGCGAATTTACCAAGGATAGCGAAGGAAACTACTATTTCTTTTTCGCAAAAGAGGCTTCTGATGTTTACAAAAAAGACGCGTACAATGAACCTGAAAATATGGCGCTGGTCAAGTACGACAGAAACGGGAGTAAAATAAAGACCTATAAACGTAATCCTATGAACGATTCGCGTAAAAGCGGAGTGCACGTCCCTTTTAGAGTTGGATGCAGGATTGAAATATCAGGTTCTATGATAGCGGTTTATTTTGCCCGCGCACAGTTTAGGGATGAGGACGGAGGCAAGCATCAGGCATCTTTTGGCTTTATATTGAACAAAGATACCTTTGAAGAAATTCCAGCTCAGATACCAATTGGCGCCCATTCTTTTGAGCAATTTATTCTCCCCATAGACAACGGTTTTATGATTGTCAATAAAGCGGACGGGCTCCCGAAAAGGGCTTTTAATTTTGGTAGATTATATGGCGATAATAGCAGGTCTATGGTATTGAGTTCTTTTATGTTTGCAGGAAATTACGGGGACAACACCACGAATGCACAAACGGGCGGGGTGGCAAAAACAGCAGGTGGCTATATCTTTTGCGGCACCTACGGAGAAAGCCCAAACAAACGCAACCTCCTCATATTAACTTTTGACGATGCAATGACAGCCATTTCGAGTCCGCGCTATTTAACAAACTACACAGACGAGCACAGCATTGGCAATCCCAAAATAGTTGGCATAGGTTCAGGGGAATATCTTTTATTATGGGAATTATTTAAGCTACCTTCAGAATATATTTCTACCCAAATGCAAATTATAGATGGAGCTGGCAATCCGCTCTCCCCTGTTAAAGACGTTCCGGGGCTTCGCCTGAATATAGACGATGTGCTACGCTATAACAAGCAAACTGGGAGAGTTTACTGGACAATTGACGACCTCGATATTCTTACTTCGTTTACAGTATATGCTTTGGATGCACGGTTTGCTTATTCAAATGACGAATTCTCTCTTCCAGATGCGCCAGGAGTGAAGGGCGGCGGTTACGGTTTGTCGCTTAGAAGATTCACCTCCGATAAAACCGAAGTTACTCACAATCAGGAGTTCACAGTTGACCATACGCTGGCAGACTTATCTTCTACAAGTTTCCCCGGTGCGTTATCGGGTGTGGCGTTAATGGATGATAGCAACAACATAGTGGGGATTCTGGGAACATCGAATATAGATCCGGTCGCTGACCTCAACCGTTCCAATAAAAAAATAAAGTGCAAAGTTCCTGTCACCGTAGAGCCGGGGCAATACAAATTGCGTATTATAGTAAAAACCAGCGGCAATGACGAATGGAGAATTGTAACAACGGCTGCGCTGAGTGGCATACCAACATTCATAGATTTTACGGTTAAATAATAAACACAGCATTCAGGGCGTATGCAATGTACGCCCAATATTTACCTCATTGAATGAGGTAGAAATTTTCTACATTGCTGAAAGCAAAAAAGTTATGGCAGAGAATTTTATATTGAAGCGGGCGCAGGCGTTGCACGAAGACCTTAGGAATTATGCGCAGCTTGGGGAAACCGAAAAGCCATTGGTTGTTTCTGCGATTATGCTCGCGTTAAATGAAAATGAGAAAAAAACGGAGATGTTCATAAATAACTTGACGGGCGATTCTGTATATACAGACGGGCAAAAGATATTTAACGCTGTATCCGCACGTATGGAAAAAGTGAAAGTTTCTGCACAGGTAAAAAAAGAAAAAATACTGAACCAATTTAACATAATCAAAGACCGCACGGCTTTGAACGAAAAGCACCCACGCCTTGGGCAAACCCCTCTCCGTTATTACACGGAGTATCTTCAAAAATATGTGATGGATTATGCAAAGGGTTCTTCGCCGGAAGATGTTTTGGGCAGATTTTATGGCGAGTTTATGAGTTATAGCGGCGGCGATGGGCAATCTTTGGGAGTTGTTTTAACCCCCAAACATATAACGGAGCTGTTCTGTGATTTAGTGGATATAAAACCAGATGATATATTGTTTGACCCTTGCTGTGGCACAGGCGGTTTTTTGATTGCAGGGATGCACAGGATGTTAGAATTGACAAAGGATAAAGCCCAAAAAAACAGCATAAGAAAAAACCAAATCTATGGGATTGAACTCCGCGAGGATATGTTTTCCATTGCAACGACTAATATGATTTTAAGAGGCGATGGCAAAAGCAACATAGAACAAAATGATTTTCTCAAAACATCACCAACGGAGTTGAAGCAAAAAGGATTTACGGTTAGCTTTATGAACCCGCCTTATTCACAGGCAAAAACCAGAGCTACGCAGCACTTGGCCGAAATAAGTTTTATAGAACACTTGCTGGATTGTATGAGTACAAACTCCCGCGTTGTGGTTATAGTTCCGCAGTCAACCATGGTAGGTAAAACCAAAGAAACCAGAGCGGTGAAAAAATCCATATTGGAAAAGCATACTTTAAAAGGCGTGATAACCTTGAACAAGCAGACATTTTATCGCGTAGGCACAAGCCCGTGCATAGCGATATTTACCGCAGGTGTTCCGCACAAAAAAGAAAAACTTGTAAAGTTTATAAACTACGAAGATGACGGCTATATTGTGAATAAAAATATAGGGCTTGTTAGGACGGAGCGCGCCCAGGCGCAACATCAAAAACTTATGGATGTATGGCGCAACGACCGCGATGCTGAAATTAAATTCATGGTCAAGGCACGGGTAAAAGCCGATGACGAATGGCTGCACTCTTTCTATTGCTTTAATGATGAAATACCAACCGATGCGGATTTTGAAAAAACAATGGCGGATTATCTCGCCTTTGAGTTCAATATGATTTCTCACAACCGAGGATATTTATTCGATATGGAGGAGAAAAATGAGTAGTTGGGAAGCATTTCCGATGGAACAGATTTTTACAGAATTTGAAAAAGGCAAGTGTTCCAACGCTGTAGCTCTAACGCCATCGGACAATGGCGGGTTGCCGTATATCGGGGCAAAGTTTACAGACGGCGGGGTGATGAAATTCACAAAAAAAGAACCGCGATTGGCAATGGACGGGAACGGAATTATTTTTGTTAATAGCGGAGATGGTTCCGGTGGGCTGGCGTTTTATAAAAGAGAAAAATTCATAGGCTCAACAGGAATTTCAATAGGCAGAAATCCAAAATTGAATAAATATCATTTTATGTTCATAGCAACTTCAATTTGCAAGAACGCCAATAAATATGGTTTTGGATACGCTCGCACAGAAAAAAGATTAAAACGCGATAGAATTCTGCTGCCCGCAAAATCCGGCCAACCGGATTGGAAATACATGGAAAACTATATGCGTAAAATCGAACAAAAACTGCTTACTAGGTATAAGAAGTATTTGGGGTCAATACTTCAAGCTAAAAGTTAACCCAACGGCGGGTGCTCCATCTCTTGGAATTATTAAGGGGTCTATGGAATAGGAAACATTGGTATTGCTATTTAACGCTTCATTCAATGTTTTATTGTATTCTTTTTGATAGCCGAACGGGAATATACAACCCATAACACGGCTGGCAGCTAGAACAACCACACCTGCTATATAGCTATAACTTTCCATATTATTAGCATCTTTCCACTTCTTAGAATCGCAATTTTTTTTAGAATCAGGATCGAGAGATGATATACAATCACCGGGGGAAATAATCCTACCATAGATTATAATTGCCCAACCAACTCCATCTGCAATAGATAGTTTAATCCAAGAAGATTTATCTCCCTGTACATAACTGCCCAGCCCAAAGCCGGGGAAAATATTCAATGCAGCCCAACCGAGGACATTCATTTTATTTTCATCGTACAGAGTCATTTTTTCTACATCCGATAAAGATGAAGCCTCTTTTTGAATTTCCTCTTTATTCTCTATAAGGCCTTTGTCAATCAACGCTTGAATTTTCTCTCGCGAATCCAAATTGGCATCCAGCTGAGACTTAAGCCCAGTGCCCTGCTGCCCGTAGGCGGTGATGGCGAGGAGCAGCAGAATAAGAGAGAGTTTGTTTTTCATAGTCTAAAAAATATAGAAAATTTTTACTAGATTTCCCCTAATGCCATCCAAGAAAAACGATATTCAATATGTCTGCAAAGAGTGCGGAGAAAAATTCTCCAAATGGGCGGGCAAGTGCCCCGAGTGCGGAGCTTGGAGTTCGTTTTTTGAGCAGGAAGTCAAGGACAGCAAAAGCAACAGAGGTATAAGCACCGCATCGCCAACGCCCCTGCCCATATCCCAAGTGCCAACCCAGCAAGCAAAACGGCTATCCACTTCAAACCCGGAATTTGACAGAACACTCGGCGGTGGAATGGCACCCGGTTCGCTGGTTTTGATAGGCGGCGACCCCGGCATTGGAAAATCCACCTTGGTTTTGCAAACTCTCTCAACCATAGCAGCGGCTGGTTGCAAAACGCTTTATATAAGCGGTGAAGAGAGTGCAGCGCAGGTTAAGCTGAGGGCAGAACGGCTCGGCGCAGCGGGCAGCGATATGCTGTTGCTTTGCGAAACCTCACTTAGCAAAATTTTGGAATATGCGGAGCAGATAAAACCGCAGGTGATGGTAATAGATTCCATACAAACAATTTACAGCGAAGAATTGCCCGGCACGCCCGGCAGCGTTTCTCAGCTCCGCGAATGTGCATTAAAGCTGATGGTTTATGCAAAAAACAGCGGCACCGTCACTATGCTGATAGGGCACGTCACAAAAGACGGGCAAATAGCAGGGCCTAGAATTTTGGAACACATAGTTGACACGGTTGCGTATTTTGAGGGCGATAAAAAAGGGCAGTATAGAATTTTGAGAACTGTGAAAAACCGTTTTGGCGCAACGGATGAGATAGGTGTTTTTGAGATGACATCATTCGGGCTTATACCCGTGCAGAACCCATCGATGGTATTTTTGCAAGAGGGTGAACTTTTGCCCGGAAGTGCGGTAAGTTGCACTATAGAGGGCAGCCGTGCTTTGCTCTTTGAAATACAGGCTTTGGTTGGCAAAAGCAGCTATGCAATGCCACAAAGGGTCTCCGCAGGGGTGGAGCAAAAAAAATTGACAATTATATTAGCGCTTTTGGAACGTTTTGCAAAAATTCAAACGGGCAACTCCGATGTTTTTGTCTCTGTTGCTGGTGGTCTTAAACTGGATGACCCAGGAATAGATTTATCCCTTGCCCTAGCTATTGTAAGCAACGCCATGAATATAAGTTTGCCGCCTCGCAGCATTGTAATAGGTGAACTCGGGTTGTCCGGGGAAATTCGCTCAGTAAGCTCGCTCGATTTGAGGATAAAGGAAGCGCAGCGGCTAGGTTTTGAAAGAACGGTAGTGCCAGACAGCGGGAAAATTTCTGGTGTGAAAGGAATTGAGATAATAAAATTTTCAAGGCTTGAACAGGCCGTTGAATGGTTGCTCCGATGAAAATTTTGCAATTGAGATTTAAGAATATAAATTCTCTTGCTGGTAATCAGGAATTGGATTTCACCAAACCGGAATTCACCGAAACTGGAATTTTTGCCATTACAGGCAAAACAGGTTCGGGCAAGAGTTCCATTTTAGACGCCATTTCCCTCGCCTTGTATGGGAAAACGCCGCGTGTTGATGTAACAGGCAGCAGCAATGATGTTATGACACACGGAGAGAGGGATTGTTTTTCGGAAATAATCTTTGAGAGCAATGGCAAAAAATGGAAAGCGGCTTGGAAGCAGGAACTCAGTAAAAACGGAAATTTAAAACAGATAGAACGCAGCATTGCAGACGAAAATGATAAAATCATCGCCGATAAGGTGAGCGAGGCGAGCAAGAAAATAGTTGAAATTCTCGGATTTGATTTTGAGCAATTCACAAAGGTCATTCTCTTGGCACAAGGTAGTTTCACCGCGTTTTTGCAGGCGGATAAATCGGAAAAAGGCGAACTCTTGGAACAGATTACAGGAACAAAAATTTACGGAGAAATATCAAAAAAGGTTTTTGAAAGGAATAAACTCGAAGGCCAGAAGTTAGAAAAAATAGATTTGGAATTAGACGCGATAAAAATACTCAACGAAGAAGAAACTCAAAAACTGCAAAATGAAATTTCAAATTTTGAAGAGCAGAAAAATTCGATAAACAGGGAATTGCAAGCTATAGAGCAGATTCTAGAAAAAATAAAAGCGTTGCACTCCGCTTTGGAAAATATAAAAAATTTGGAAGAAGCAATTAAAAATTTGCAAAAGAAATTGACTGATAATGAAAATATTTTTAATAAGGCAAAACAGGAACTGCAAATTAAATTGGATTTGCAAACCGCAAAAAATCAAGAACTGAAAGATAAAAAAACAGAGGTCTCTAAGATATTGAACAAAAAGGAAATTTCCTATTATCACAGCGAAAAGGAAAAAATTACGGTTTTTGGCAAAGAGATCAACAATTTAGTCAGCAACATCGAAGAGATTATTTCAAATAAAGTGAAAATTGAAAAAAACGATAAAATCATTGCAGAAAATTCCGCGAAGGTAAAGGAATTAGCGGCAAAGATAAAGAGCGAAAAAAAATCCCTTGAAGATATTGAAAAGCATATAAATCTATTGCAAGAGAATATAAAACTTGCGGAGAAAATTCGCAGTTTAGAGGAACACCGCAAAGCGTTGAAAGATGGCGAGGAATGTCCGTTATGCGGTGCAAAGGAACATCCCTTTGCAAAGGGAAATACTCCGCACATGGGTGAGAAAGAGAGCGAATTGAAGGATAAAAAACAGCAGTTGAAAAATTTGAGTGAGCAAATTCTGAATAAAGAAAAGACTTTGGAAAAACTGAAGAACGATATTAGCAACGCTCAGAAAAACAACCGAGAAATGGAAATGAAAATTGGCGAAGACAGAAAAAAAATACAGCAAATTTTATCGGAACTTGGGCAGATTGGCTGCAAAATATCGGAAGATGAGAATTGCATAAATGAATTGGAACTTACCCGCAAGCAAAAACTTGACGAATACAAGAAAAACGATGAGATAATAAAGAGTGCGGAAAATGTGGAGAAGAGCATTAGAATTTTAGCAGATGGTGAAATCCCCAAAATAGGTTTGGAAATAGATGCTAAGAAAAATGAGATAAATTCTCTGCAAACCAAAACAACTATGCTTAAAACTTCCATTCAAGAAAAGCAGGGGCAGATTAACCTTCAAAGAGTGAATGTGGAAAAACTTGAAAAGGAAAAGATGTCTGCGGAAAAATCCCCAGAGGAATTGCAAACCGAATATAGAGCAAAAAAGCAAAAAACCGAAGAATTATTGCGCGAAAGCGGTGCAAAGAAGCAATTATTGGAGAACAATAATTTGAATTTGGAAAAGAGCAAGCAAAAAATCGCCGAAAAGGAGCAACAGCAAATAACAAGCGATAAATGGAAACGCTTGGATAATTTAATAGGCTCGTCAGACGGCAAAAAATTCCGCAATTATGTGCAAGCCCTAACTTTTGAAAATCTAATTGCCCTCACAAATAAACAGCTGCAAAAAATGTCTGAGCGTTATCTTCTAAAGCGAATTGGCGATTTATCCAACCCCTTTGAATTGCTGGTTATAGATAAGTTCCAGAATTGCGCTGAACGCACGGCACAAAACCTTTCCGGCGGGGAAAAGTTCATAGTTTCGCTTTCCCTTGCGCTTGGCTTGGCAAATATGGCAAGCCGAAATGTGCGAATAGACACTATGTTCATAGACGAAGGCTTTGGAACGCTTGACTCAGATTATTTGGATGTAGCTTTAACCGCCTTATCCAGTTTGCAGAGCGAGGGCAAACTCATAGGCGTTATTTCACATCTAAGCGAACTTAAAGAGCGCATAGCCACTCATATCACAGTGGCTCCAGTTGGCAACGGGCGTTCTAGAATTATCCCAATTTGCTGATGAAATACCCAGCAGCGACTGCTGTGCCTATAACACCTGCAACGTTTGGTCCCATTGCGTGCATTAAAAGGAAGTTCTGAGGGTCGTATTTTGCACCAACGGTTTGGCTAACGCGAGCAGCCATTGGAACTGCGCTAACTCCTGCCGAACCTATCAAAGGGTTAACAGGGTTGTTTGGCGAAAGAACATTCATCAGCTTGGCAAACAGCAATCCGCCTGCCGTGCTAACGCCAAAAGCCACAACGCCAAGAGCTATTATCATAATAGTAGTTGGGCGCAGGAATAAATCCGCTTGCATGGTCATGCCTACGCTTGTTCCCAAGAAAATGGTTACCACATTTATAATCTCGTTTTGAGATGCCTTTACCAGTCTATCTACAACACCGCATTCCTTGAGCAAGTTGCCCAGCATAAGCATAGCGATAAGAGCGGAAACATCTGGAACAACTATAATGCAGAACACCATAACAACTAGGGCAAATATTATTTTTTCCACACGGCTAACCGGGCGCAAGGATTTCATCCTTATTTTGCGTTCGTGGTCAGTGGTCAACAACCTCATGATAGGTGGTTGAATCAACGGAACCAAAGCCATATAAGTATATGCTGCAACTGCGATAGGGCCTAACAAATGTTTTGCCAGCTTGTTGGAGAGGAATATGGAAGTTGGGCCATCCGCACCGCCTATTATGCCGATGCTCGCGGCTTCGCCAAGGGTGAAAACTCCGGTTACAACAGCTACAAAAGCTGTGCACAAAACACCTAATTGCGCAGCACCGCCCAAGAGCAGGGTACGCGGGTTAGCTATCAAAGGACCAAAATCCGTTAACGCGCCAACACCGAGGAATATAATTGGCGGGAAAAGCTCAAGCTGAATGCCTTGGCTTATGTAATAGTAAAGGCCCTCAAATGGAACAAACATTCCCTGGATATTCCAACCGCCATCGTAAAAGAGGCGGGTTGGCAAATTTGTCAAAAGGGAGCCAAAGGCTATGGGCACGAGCAATAACGGCTCAAACTGCTTTTTTATGCCGAGGTATAGCAACACGCTTGCCACCAACCACATTATAAGCATTGAGTTAGTTATAGAACTAAAACCCATATTGGATATCATAGTCATGATTGTTTCTTGCATTTTATCCTCTTATTTTTTAGCCTATTGTTAGCAATGTTTGCCCTTCTGCAACGGCATCGCCTTCCTTTACGCTTATTGCCTGAACGGTACCAGCAGTTGGGGCATATATGGGAGTTTCCATTTTCATGGCTTCCAAAACCACAACTTCTTGGTTTGCGCTAACTGCTGCGCCAACGGCTACCTTTATTTTCATAACTTGGCCTGCCATTGGGCTGAGCACGGAACCTGCGCCTGCGGCAGCTGGAGCTGGTGCAGATGCGGCGGGTGCCGGAGCGGAAACTGGTGCGGAAGGCGCAACCGATTGCGGTTGCGGCGCAGGCGCAGATGCGGCGCTTTCGCCGAGAACTTCAACGGCAACATCGTAAGTTTTGCCTTCTAGTGTGATGCGGAGTGTTTTCATAACTATTCCTTTTGGTTAAACCTTGTGTGTGTGGAGTGAAACTCTGCCTTGAATAGCCCAAGTCCAATCCATTGTATTTAGAGGCTTGAATTTTACAACGCTTACAGCCTTGCCGCCAAGGGCATGAGCCGCAGCCGCGCTTATAATGGCAACAAACTTTTCATCGCTCATGCCGGGGTGAATTGTTTTTCCTGTTGGCCTTGCACCAGCACTTGCCGCAGGTGATGTTCCAGCCGTTGGGGATTCCTGCCCCAAACCGAGTATTTTTATAACATAGCTTACAAAGCCTATCAAAGCCCACAAACTTGCCAAAACACATAGCACAAGCACAAAACCAAAGCTCTGGAATGTGAGCAAATCGCTAATCCCATAGTTTGAAACTGTGCCGTCGTGCGCTCTGTATGTTTCACCGATTCTAACGGTAGCCATATTTTCTTTGACTGTGGCTTCGCCTTTAGCTTCTTCATTAACTTTTTTGGCTATGGCGGACTCGGCATAAGTTTGATAGAGGATTTGCTCATTGCCTTCGTGGTCTTTCACAACCTTGACAACAACTAGGGAATCCGCTTTTCCGTCTTTATGAAAAGCCCATTGGTAATGACCTATGACTTTGCCATCATTATTTTTTACGTCTAAAACTGCGGAAAGCCCAACGGGTTGGACTGTAGGCATTGGCATAGGCACGGGCTGTTGTTCAACTTGTTCAACGACAGGTTCGGAAGAAAGGGTATCTGGGTTCATAGCGGCATAAGTCCGTGTTTTTTAGGTGGGCGCGTAGCGCGTTTGGTTAGAGAAAAACGCAAAGCCAAAGCTATGCGGTATCTTGTTTCAGAAGGCTCTATCACATCTGTTATCATGTTGGTTTCGGCTGCCTGCCAAGGGCTTGCGAATTTATCGTGATATTTTTCGATGAGTTCTGCTTTTTTTGCTTTTGCGGCAGCTTCTCCGCCGGCCGCCAAAGCAGCATCTATTTCTTTTTTATACACAACGGGAATTGCACCCTCTGCACCCATAACCGCAATTTCTGCGCAGGGCCAAGCGTAAACAAAATCCGCGCCCATATCTTTGGAACACATGGCAAGGTAAGAACCGCCGTAGGCTTTGCGCATTATAACGGTTATTTTTGGAACGGTTGCAGATGCATAAGCAAAGAGCATTTTTGCGCCGTGCCTTATTATGCCGCCTCTTTCTTGAGCAAGACCGGGCATAAAACCCGGAACATCTACCAAGTTTACAACCGGTATATTAAAAGCATTGCAAAAACGGATAAACCTTGCGCCTTTGTCAGAGCTGTCTATATCTAAGCAACCTGCTTTAACAGAGGGTTGGTTTGCTATTATGCCTGCTATCATGCCGTCTATGCGTGAAAAGCCAACAACTATGTTTTTTGCAAACTCGCGCTGAACTTCCAGCCATTCGCCTTTGTCCGTTATAGCTTCTATAACCTTGTGCACATCAAAGCCCGTTTTGGAATCCGAAGGAACTAGCTCGTTGAGACTTCTGTCTGAAGTTTCCACTATTTCTTTTGGCAAATTGTGCGGAGGGTTCTGCATATTGTTAGATGGCAAAAAGCTGAGCAATCTCTTTGTTATTGCTATTGCGTCTTTGTCGTCTTCGGCAATAAAGTGAATGTTTCCGCTAACACTTGCGTGAGCCTCGGCGGTTCCGAACTGCTCAACCGGAGCTTCTTGCCCCGTGGCAGCCTTGATAACGCTTGGGCCACATATATACATTTCCGCATTTTTGCGAGTTTGGATTAAAAAGTCTGTCAACGCTGGGCTATACGCCCCGCCGCCAGCGCAGGGGCCAGCTATTATGGAAATTTGAGGAACAAGGCCAGAGGCCTGAACATTGCGATAAAACACCTGCCCATAACCGCTCAAGCCCCATATACCTTCTTGGATTCTAGCCCCGCCGGAATCGTTTATCCCAACTATGGGGAAACCGAGTTCGCAAGCCTGGTCTTGAAGGTCGCTGATTTTTTGTGCGTGCATTTGGGAAAGCGAACCGCCGCTGATGGTAAAGTCTTGGCTGAACACCGAAACAGGACGCCCATCCACATTGCCGATGCCTGTAATCACGCCATCGCCGGGGAGCCTTTTGCTGGTGGGTTTTGCTTGGTCAACGTGCAAGCCACGTTCTTGAAAAGAGTTTTTGTCAAACAGGGTTTCCACTCTTTCGCGAGCACTGAGTTGCCCTTTTGCGTGACGCTTTTCAATTTTGTCGGCACCGCCGCCGAGTTTGGCTTCTTTGCGCCTATTGTTTAATTCTTCTATAAATTCCGGTTTAATTGGCATACGAACCTCAAGCCGGAGAGCAGAATTCGGTTAATGCCCCACCGGTGGATTTTGGATGCAAAAACCCGATGTTCATGTTGCCCGCGCCCTTGCGCGGAGTTTTGTCTAGCAGAGCCACGCCCTTAGACTCGGCTGTGGTTAACTCTGTTGCCACATTATCGCTTTTGTAAGCTATGTGGTGCAAGCCGCCTTTGCCGTTGTTGTTGGCGATGAACTTTGCGACTGTGGATTCTGGAGTGGTGGGTTCCAGAAGCTCAATCCAAACGCCGCCGATGTCAAAAAAAGCTGTTTTGACTTTTTGCTCGGCAACCTCTTCTATGTGGTCTAGCTTTAGGCCTAGCACATTTTCATAATAGCCACGGGCTTCTTCTATGGAAGGCACGGCTATTGCTATATGGTCGATTTTTGTTAACATATGGTACCTCTTTGGGAAAATAATATAGTAAAAATGCACAAAAATATAATCAAGCTGGAGCTTGCAGGGCAGGCTTCTAGTCCAAAACTAGTCCAAAATACCGTTTTCTTTAAGAAGCTCGTTCAGCATATTTAGGCAGTCCAAATAAGCCTTAGCCTCCCACTGAAGCTCTAGGCTTTCCGCGTTCTCGTGTTTAAGAACCAATTTTTCTCTAAATGCCTTAACGTCTTTTTCCAGCATATATTCTCCAGACTATTTTAAGGCTATGAATATAGTAAATTATAACAAATATCCCATTAATTCATTTATAATGCTGTCTGCGTTATATGCAGTTGCCCTTTCCACCGCCGCTTTTTTGAAGGCGGCTCCGTTTTCGCCTCGCAGGAATTCGGCGATTCGCTGCTGCATTTCTGCGGGGGTTTCAACCAAAAAGCCGCATTGCTCGTGTTTTATTATATCCTTAGGGCCTTTTGTGTTGTAGGCAATAACAGGCAACCCACAGCTGAGTGCCTCCAAAACCACCATCGCAAAAGTATCAAAGCGGGACGGAAGCACAAGCAAATCCGCCGAGGCGTAGAGAAGGGAAAGCCTGTCTTGCTGAACCCAGTCTATAAAAATAGCGTCTGGCATATCCTTTTTCAGCTGCTCCTGCGCAGGGCCTTTGCCCGCCACCACAACCTTCAAATCCGGCACGGTCTGCTTTACCTCGTTGTAGATGGCTGGCAATTCCAGCACCCCTTTTTCATTGCTCACCCTGCCAACATATAGGAGAACCTTCGCATTTTCCGGCAAGCCAAAAGCCTGCTTTTTGTCCGGGGTTTGCGGCTGAAAACAGGAATTCACCCAATGGGCGGTTTGGCAAACTTTTTCGGGGTTTAAATTCATCTGCGTTCCCGCTAGCCATTTTTTTTGGTCGGAATTAAGCACAAGCACTTTGTCAAACGCATCGTAGAATGAACGCAAAATTCTTCTGACGCGGCTCAGGTTGCTGCCCTCTATGTGCAACACCTTGCGGGCGAACATGAGCCAGTCGGTGTGCATATAAAACGAGGTTTTCACGGTGTAGGCGTGTTTTAGGTACAACCCAAAAAATCCCATTATGCCTTCGGTTGAGCAGATGATTCTGTCATAACTGCCCGAAAAGAACAGATTGTGCAATTCAACAAAATTTGGAACTCTAAAACTGTAATCGGTGTAAAAAGGCAATGAAAATTCCTTTATGGGTTTTAACGAGATTAAATTGTCGCTGGAAGTTATGGATGAGTTACAGCAAACTATGTCTATAGGCAAATTTTTCTTTTTTATCTCCTCGTGCATTTCCTTGAGGAACATAGCTACGCCGTTTTTATCGCCAAAGGTATCGGTTAGCCACATTATGCGTTTGGGATGGTGGTATTTGCCCAAGCGGTTGGAAATATCCACCAGCAGCGGGCGAGTGTTGAACATCGTTTTGGCACTTGTGAAATGAGCGGAGAGAATAAACATCGCGCTGAAAAACGGAAAGGACAAGCCATCTAAAAAGCTGGATATGTCAACGGCGTTTCCCTGCTTTTCGGAGTCGTCTAAATATGCCCTTATGCTGATGGGGAGTTCTAATTTTTCTATGAAGGCATTTATATCTTTGCCGTTAAAAATTTCGTCAAGGTCGGATTTTTCCAGTTTTTTATCTATGCGCTGTGCCAAAATGCTGTTGAGTTGGCTGTTTATCGCTAAAATGGCGTTGTAATATTCGTTCACGAGTTTGTTATCGTTTATGCTGTGTTTCTCCGATAAATTTACGGCTTCTTCAAATATGGGTTTGTATTCGGATTTGAGCAGCAATTTTTTAAACATCGGCGGTTTTTTGCCGAGCATACTGTCCAAGAAAATTTTGACAAACGATGTTGTAATCTTATGTCTCTGCACTTCGCAGAACAAATTGGAAGCCGCAAAAGAGACTAATTTATCGTTTGTATCGCCTTTGTGCAAAAGAAGCCGGATAAGCCCAGGGTCTTTGTAGTTCAGGGCTATTTGGCAAACGTAATTCAAAAAAGTGATGGTCATTTTTTGGGTGTTGTGGTATGC
>JAITFO010000104.1 GCA_031281265.1 Candidatus Fibrimonadaceae bacterium | reverse complement strand
AAACGCCCGTTACCATACCGAACACGGAAGCTAAGACGCGTGCCGCCGAGGGTACCGCGCCGAAATGGCGCGGGAGAGAAGGTAGCTGCCGGGGCTTATTTCTGACATTTTTAGCATTTACTAAAGAGTAAAAATTACTACTTTCATTTTTCAATGCCCTTCAAAGACATAAAATCTCTTTCCCGCGAAGAGCTTCGACAATTTCTATCCGATAACGGACACAAACCTTATCGCGCAGATCAAATTCGCGTTTGGCTTTTTTGCCAGATGAAGCAAACTTATGAAGGATTAAACATTCCAGCTGAACTTTGTGAATTGCTGGAGACCAATTTTAGGATAAAGTCTTTGAATGAAGAGACGAAAATGGAGTCCCAAGACGGCACTATAAAATGGCTTTACAAAACGGCAGATGGCTTGCCCGTTGAAACTGTTATGATTCCAACGGAAACCAGAGCTTCCGTCTGTGTATCAACGCAGTCCGGCTGTGCCATGAATTGCGCATTTTGCCGCACTGCACGCATGGGGCTTAACCGCTCCCTTGAATCCGGCGAGATTTTGGAACAGATAATAAATGTGCATAGGTATTTTTTAGAAAACGCACAGGAGAGAAAGGTCACCAATGTGGTTTTTATGGGTATGGGCGAACCGCTTATGAATTTAGACGCTGTTCATAGAGCTTGCGTTTGCCTGCACGACCAAAAAACTTTTTCTATGGGCAAAGGACGTTTGACAATCAGCACCAGCGGCGTTGCTCCAAAAATATCGGAGCTTTTGGAAAGAGGCACCCCATGCCAACTAGCCGTTAGCCTTGTTGCAGCAGACAACGAAACCAGAGAAAGCCTTATGCCCATAAATAAGACGTGGAATTTAACCGAACTATTGAATGCGGTGGATAGCTATTTAGCGCAGAGCGGCGAATGGGTAACTCTGGAATATATTTTGATAAAGGACAAAACTTGCACGGAGGCAGCCGCACAGAATTTAATCCGAATTGTGAAACCCAGACGTTGCAAAGTAAACGCCATTGTTTTGAACAACAATGAAAACCCTGAATTGCAAGCCCCTTCCGAGCAGGAGATTAATGAATTTTTAGAGATTGTGCGAGCAAAAGCCGTGCAAATAAACATAAGGAACTCAAGAGGATGTGATATTTATGCAGCCTGTGGGCAGTTAGCTGAAGCTTTAAATGGGAGGATGTTATGAATAAAAGAAAATTAACACCTAACATTCCGCAGTATTGGGAAATGCTATATGAACAGGGAAAAGACGATTGGGATTTAGGAAAAGCAACTCCCGCTTTGCTCGATTTTTTTAAGCATCCGAACTGCCCAAAAGACGGCGATGTTCTTGTTCCTGGTGCAGGTAGAGGCTGGGATGCAGAGGCATGGGCAAAGCGCGGACACGATGTCATAGCTATTGATTTCTGTTCATCTGCATTTGATTTTTTGGAAAAACTATCCGATAAAATGAATAATTTAAAAGCACTGAATACGGATATGTTTTTGTTAAACCCGTCCGATAAAAATATACCTGGAAAAAAATTTGATATAATTTACGATTATTTCAGTTTTAATTCAATTCACCCCGGCAGACGTGATGAGTATATAGAGATGTTGCTCAGAATGATTAAAAACAATGGGCTTGTAATTGGATTCTTTTGCCCGCTAAACGATGAACGCTACGGCGATAATCCGCCCTATAGCATATCTAGGGAAGAACTTGAAGTTAGGTTTAATGGGATTTTTAACATTGAAAATAAAATTGTGCCTGAAAACAGCGCTACAGACAGAGTTGGCGACAGAACGGGCATAGAGGAAATTTGGCTTTTGAGGAAAATAATATGACCGACGAAATATGCCCATGCTGTTCTGGGAAAAAATACAGCGAGTGCTGCGAACCTATAATTAAAAAAAATGTTCTAGCAGATAGCCCCGAAGCTCTTATGCGCTCACGCTATAGCGCTTATGCCAAAGAGGAAATACTTTGGCTAAGGGATAGTCTTGAGGAAAAACAGCGAAAGGACTTTGATGAAAAAGGTGCACGTCAATGGAGTAAGCAAGCTCAGTGGATGGGGTTAAACATCATCCAGTCAAAGATTGACGAGAAAAACAACAGCGGTATAGTTGAGTTTGCCGCAAAGTTCAAGCAAAACGGAGTTGTCAGGGAGCATCGTGAAATTTCCGAGTTTGCGCGAACAAACGGGGAATGGCTGTTGACCGAAGGGCGCATGATTAAACCGGAAACGGTGCGCAAGGAACAGCAAACTGTGGGGCGCAATGACCCATGCCCCTGCGGCTCTGGAAAAAAATTCAAAAAATGCTGCGGATAATTTCTCTAAGTTTATTTAGAGCTTCTTCTATTTTCCATTCACTCTTTTCGCAAAGGGCTGCATAATTGCTTATGGCTCGCACTTGGGTGGCTTTAACCCCATACTCTTTGCAAACCGCAAAAAATGCCGCCCCTTCCATTGATTCTATTTGAGCGATTAGGCCCCTTGCATCCCCCACCTCTTCCGTCTTAGCACAGCTCAAAACCGTTGTGCCTTTAACACGTCTTAGCTCTTCCTTAAAGGGCAAAGCTCCCGTTGCTAAAAAAGTATTTGGTTCCCAGGGCAAAAATTCAACCACGCAATCGCTCTGAACTTCCACCACATCGCCAATGTTCAAACCGCTTGAGCGATATGCCCCGGCAATTCCTATTTGAATGGCGTTTTCATATTTTTTTTTTTGAAAGGCAATTGACAAATTAAGAGCAGTCGATAAAATTCCAACACCGGTAATTAAACAATCGCAACCCTGCGGAATGCCCTCTGGGAAAACCCCGTCTCTTTCCATTTCCGTTGCAAATACTATAAGGTTTGGCATCAGAATTGTTCTAAGAATCTTTGGTCATTTGAAGTCAGCAAAGAAATTTCTGGTATGTGGTGTCTTAACATGGCTATGCGGTCTAAGCCAAAGCCAAATGCAAAGCCGGTGTATTTTTCGCTGTCTATGCTAACATTTTCAAAAACCGCCGGATCCACCGAACCGCAACCGCCTATCTCCATCCAGCCTGTGCCTTTGCACCTGCGGCATCCTTTGCCATCGCAAAAAACGCAACTCACATCCAGTTCCGCACTCGGCTCGGTAAACGGGAAAAAACTTGGGCGGAATCTGGTTTTTGCGTTCTCGCCAAAAAATTTTTTGGCAAACAGAGCCATCATTCCTTTTAATTGGGCAAATGTTATTGTTTCGTCCACAACCAAACCTTCGCACTGCTGGAACATGGGTGCGTGGGTTGCATCGGCATCAACCCTGAACACGTGCCCCAAGGCCACCATTCTTATAGGAGGTTTGTGGGCTTCCATATAATGGATTTGCGTACCGCTGGTGTGCGTGCGGAGCATCGCGTTTTGCGATAGGTAAAAAGTGTCTTGCATATCGCGGCTCGGGTGGTCTTTTGGAGTGTTCAACGCTTCAAAATTATACCAGTCCGTTTCTATGTCGCGACCTAAATCCACGTGAAAACCCATGTTCGCAAAGAAGTCTATAACCTCCTCGCGAATATCGTAGAGAGGGTGCGTGCTGCCGTGTTTATAGCCTTCGCCGGGCAAGGAAATATCAAGTCTGCTCGCAATCAGTTTTTTGCCCATAGCGGCTTCGCTTGCCTTTTCTTTTGCGTTTTCTATCGCATCTGTGACTTCCGCTTTCAATTCATTCACCAATTTTCCAAACAACGGTTTTTCTTCCGCGCTGAGGGTGCCCATGCCTTTTAGCAGGTCTGTTAGCAAACCTTTTTTGCCCAAATACTTTAAACGCAAATTTTCAACAGCCTGCTCATCGCTTAGGTCTGTTTGCGAAAGTTCTTTTTCAAACTGTTCTTTAACTTCTGATATTTTAGACTGCATTGCTAGAAGATAGGAAATTTGGGATTTCGCTTGTAATTTCGTAGCCGTTTTTTTTCTTGGACAAAAAATGCCACTCATCGCCTATAGCCAAAATGATGTGCGAGGGGCGTACAATTCGCAAATATTTGTTCGTTTGGGCTTCTAAACTCTGCAAGTTTGTTTTGCCCGCTTTGCACTCCGCCAAAAGCCACGGCTCTTCCAAACCCTTATTGGGGTTCGCTACTATTATGTCTAAACGGCTTTTTTCGTTTGGGGCGAGCTGCGAGAGCGCAAATTCGGTTTTTATCAAATGCTCCGGCACGTTCAACTTTTCAATCAACCAATTCACCAGAGCCTGCCTTACCAATTCTTCGGGGGTTTGCTTAACCTGTTTTTCCCTTGTTTTGTCGTAAAGCATTTTTTCCATCGCTTTTTTGAAAATAGAAAATCAGCATTTACTATCTTTGCCGAGTATGGAATTTGAATTTTTCTTTCAGATTGCGCTTATTTTGTTAAGTACAAAGTTTGCGGGCGACCTCAGCGTCAGATTAGGTCAACCTTCTGTATTGGGTAAATTAATTGTAGGTATTGTCATTGGCCCAGCTGTATTGGGCTGGATTGAGAACTCAGAGCTTCTAACGCAATTAAGCAATGTAGGGGTTATTCTTTTAATGTTTATAGCAGGTCTAGAAACAGACTTAAAGGAATTGAATGAAAACCGCAAATCTTCTTTAGCCGTTGCAGTCGGGGGCATCATTCTTCCATTCTTAGGCGGTTACGTTGCCAGCCTTGTTATGAAAATGGAGCAGGACAAAGCTGTGTTTTTAGGATTGCTTTTATGCGCAACAAGTGTCAGCATTTCTGTACAGACACTCCGCGATTTAGGCAAGATGAAAACACGTGAAAGCACAACGATACTTGGAGCCGCTGTATTTGATGATATTCTTGTTGTTATTTTATTAGCGTTTGCAATGAACTTCTTAGGTACAAATGATATCAGTTTAACACTTATCGTTTTGAAAAAAGTAGCATTCTTTGTCTCTATTATTTTGATTAGCTGGAAAGGCGTTCCAATAATTATGCGTTGGCTATCACCATCGCATACATCCGAGTCCACAATTAGCGCGGCACTTATCATCTGTTTTTCGTTTGCATACTTCAGCGAGTCACTCGGAATTGCCGGCATTATCGGTGCTTTTGTAGCTGGCATTGCTGTTTCTCAAACAAGCTATAAACATGATGTAGAAAAAAGTGTGGAGCCAATTGCTTACACTATGTTTGTACCTATATTTTTTGTAAGCATCGGCATGAGGATTACATTTGACGGTATTGCTGATAGAATTTGGTTCACTTTAGCTTTAACGGTTATTGCCGTATTAACAAAGCTAATAGGTTGTGGATTTGGTGCGCGAATGACGGGATTTGATACAAAGTCTTCCGCAGTTATCGGCTCTGGAATGGTTTCCCGTGGCGAAGTTGCTCTAATCATAGCGGCTATGGGGCTTTCTTCTGGATTGTTAGCTCAGGATTATTTTACAGCTATAGTTATTGTTGTTATTTTAACCACAATGATTACACCGCCAATGCTAAAATACACTTTTGGCGTGAAAGATAAAGCCGCCTCTTGACAAACCCTTTTTATCTTTCTATATTTGCTTCCAAAATATGACTACTAGCCTGAAAATGGAGATAAACCAATGAAAAAAGCATTCGCGGCAACCCTAGGGTTTGCCTTTATATTCACCTTTTCCTGCAGTGCCGTTGAAGACTTGCTAAAAGGCGACAACTGCTCTAACAATCAACCATATTCCGGTTATGATCCCGCTGACATTCCAGAGCCGAGCAGTGACTCCTCTCAGCTTAGCAGTTCAAGCAGCGTTGAGGACGACGAGAACAGCGTTGTGATAATGCTTAACGATGACGAACTTAAAACTCCAGCGTCGAACAACCCCTATGCCATTGTTGAGCCACTTATTCAAACAAGATGGGATCAGGGCAGCCCATTCAATACTATGTTACCATTAGTTGATGGTAACCCGCAGGTAACAGGGTGTGGTCGCATCGCTTGGGCACAACTATTGAAGTATCACAATCATCCAAAGAAACCTACTGGCATTAGCGGAGTAAATTCGGATTTTGCTTATGACTGGGATAATATGCTCAATATTTACTATAAGAACGAAAGTGCTACCGAACAACAAATTAATGCCGTAGCGACATTGTTATCTCATATTTTTTTGACTGGAACTGGGTCAGATGCATTGGTCAACAAATATGGATACGATAAAAGCATTCAAACACTTCAACGCAAATACTACGACGATGCCAAATGGGAGGCAATAATAAGAGAACAGTTAGATGCTGGCCTTCCGATATATTACAGAGGCGATGATCCATCGCCAAGTAGCCACGCTTTTTATTTGGACGGGTATGACAATATTGGCAGGTTTCATATTGGCAGGGGAGCATTACCAGGGAAAGAGGCAAACTCGTGGTTTAATCTTAATAATATAAATACTGGTGGAGACAGAAGATGGTATAACAATCAAGCTATAACCATCAACATTAAACCAGATGCTGGCGGCGTTCCAAGTTATGCACTTGCGTTAGACACATTTGCCATAGGAAAAAAAATCGTCTTAGCAAACGAACAGATTACGGTTGTCGCTAAAATAAACCCACAGGGCACATTCCCCGCTGGTCAAGTTGCCGTAGCGTTGGTGAATAGTGAAGGCAATATTGCGGCGGTAGTCGGTGCTACTAATTTCAAAAAAAATCTTTCACTAAATTTTACACCAGCGGAAATGGTAGAATCTGGGAAATACAGTTTAAGTGTTGTAGCCAAACCCGATGGCAAGGATTGGGAAATCATAACATTATACGACCGCGAAAAAAACGTTCCAAAGTCTATCGATATCTCCGTGTCGGAATTTCGCGGAGTACCAGGTGGCGGTTGGGGCTTATCGCTAAGGAGATTTAACGTCATCGATGATAAAACCACCGTATCTCCAAACGAGGAATTCACAGTTGATCACTCGTTGAGCGATGTAAACTCAACAACTTTCCCCCGCACCACATCAGGCGTAGCGTTAATAGATGACAACAACAACATAGTGGAAATTCTAGGAACCTTGGACATCCCCTCAAACGCAAACTCCAACCGTGTCAGTGGCAAAACAATAAAATGCAAAGTTCCAAGCACCGTAGCCTTTGGGCAATACAAATTGCGTATTGTGGTAAAAACCAGCGGTAATGACGAGTGGAGAGTTGTAACGCAAACCGATGGAAACCTCCCAACAATTATGGATTTCACAGTCCAGGAATTTTCCGTAGGAGGAGGGGGAGTGCCGGGAGGCAATGCGTTCGCTGGCAATGGAGTGTGCCCGTATTAGTGTCCGTTGCATCAAAGATTAACTAATGAACCCAACCACACACGCAGGCAAACCAGCGGGGTCAAGAACAGCTCGCCTAAGCTCGCTTCAACGCCCTAACCTGCTCGCGCGAAAGGTTCGTTGCTTTAAGCACATCAGCAAAAGAAAATCCCTTAGCAAGCATATTCTTAGCGGTTTGCAGAATACCTTTTTTCAAGCCCTCTTCCTTGCCTTTTTCTCTGCCTTTCTCCTCAGCATAAGCAAGTATCGCTTTCTGGTCGTGTCTGTTCATCATAGATGCCTCATACTGTTTGAGTTCTCTCTCCGTAAAATTAGAAATTCTTGCCACCTCAAAAATCTGCAAAAGCTCCTTCTCCTTGAAACTCTTAGGAACTCCTTTGAGCTTATGACCATTTTTGAGAGAAAAAATAATCTTATCCATAATCGTTTCGCACTCATTCTCTTTTTTCTTGAACCTAGGCAAGATTACATATATCATTTGCAGAATATCGTAACTGATTTCAGGGTGCTTGTCGTTTCTCAGGGACAAATACTGGATCACCTCCGTACAACCCTCCCCAAAATCAAGCTCAAACTCCATAAAGCTAATGGAATAGAGCTTAGGAATATTGAAATCATACTCTTTCCCTTTCACCGCAAGACCGCACACAATCATACAAAGATAAAAGAAAGTCCGTTTTATGAAATGTTTTTGCCCTTCAACCTGCACTTCCACCACGAACCTTGTACCTGTGGCATCCCTGCAATAAACATCAAATACGGCATCTCTATTGAGTCTCGTTTTTCCAAACAGCTCGTGGTTAATGTTGATAACCTCTTTGATAGGGCTTTTCAGCTTCTCGGCAAGGAATGTATTGAGCAGGAACAAAAGGAGTTCCGTGCTTTGCTCGTTGGCAAAGGCTTTTTTGAAAGTGGAGTCCAAAGTAAGCGGAGCAAACTTCGGCTTAGGAAGCTTTTTAGGCATAGTAATCCTCGTGGGAAAAATTTATGTGATATAATAAAACCGCTCCGTTGCAGAGCGAATGTAGAAAGAGGGAATATAGAAAATTTCACCCAACAAACGGAGGCAAAACAATGAAAAGCATCGTAGTACGGGCAGGGTCAGCCTGCCCCATTATAAAACTGGCAACCCTAGCCCTTGCCATAACATTCACATTCAACGCTTGCGGTGAAAAGAAAAAGCAAGACGGCACAGACACAAAAGCGACCGAACCAGCAGCGGAGGTAGCATTACCAAAAACGAAAGCGGAGTGTCCATTCAAAAAAATCGGTTCTCCAATAACAGTAGAAGCTGTGTTTTTGGGAAGTGAGTGCGGAGAAGGATGCACCGCGGACTTTCGTTTAGCTAACGGTAAGACAATATCGCTTGGTGGGCAAATTTTCGAGGACGAGTTGAAAAAAGATACTAAAGTATCCATAACATATCAGAGGGAACAGAGGTGGGTTGATTTAGATTTTATTGAACAGGGTCAGTGGTGTGAACATAGTGATATGCTGGAATCTTGGAAAAAAATAGGACAATGAGGTAAAACAATGTCCGTTGCATCAAGGATTAACTAATGAAACTAATTAGTCTCAAACCCAAGTTCCTTTGCGATTTTGAGCATATTTTTGTCAAAAGAGCAGATGCATATTTCGCTTATGCCATACTTATCGCTTATGTCAAGAGCTGTGGCTATGTGAATAGCGTCCAAACTTTTACATTTAGACAAAATATCATAGTTTCTGGATGCAGAACTTTCAAGATTTTCAGTAATATCTATGTAGAAAATGTCATTCAAAAATTTATTGAGGTCTTGCAGTCTTATTTTAAGTCGTTCATCGCTAAAAATACTTTTTTGTTGTTTAATGCGTCTTCTCAAAGAAATGTTCATTTCAAATTTAAGCAAGATAGAACTTATTCTGACTTTGTTATTCTGCCAAATAGCCAAAGCTTCTTCAGAACGGGCTTCATTCAACAAAATAGAGAGCAAAAGCGAAGAATCAAAATAGGATATGAGCATAAATCAAAATCTATCGGCTCGTTCTTCTTCGTAAAAAGCTTCAAATTCTTCGGTTGTCATTTTTGGTTCCGTATCAAACCATTCAGGCCTTTCCATCGGCTGCGGAGCCCTCTTAGGCAAAGTCGCCCTGCCGGCTTTGGCTTCCTCAATCATCCATTCAACAAAACTGGCTTCCTGCTCGTTATTCACAGGGAACATCACCCCATTGCCGAGGTCTATAAGCCTGCTGCAAGGCTTGGCAGATTTCGTTTTCTCAATAATTGCAGGTTGCATACCAAAAATATAGAAAAATTATCCAACCCTTGACGGCTTTGTCATTTTTTTCTACATTTGCACCTAAATATGACTACTAACCAAAAACTCGCACTCACGGTAGCCTTTGGGCTTGCCATAATATTCACCCTTTCCTGCGGTGAGCACGGCTTGGAAAATATATTCGGGTCTGATAGCAGTTCCGGCACGGGAGAGCAAGCGCTACTCGGCAGCAGTAGCAGCAAAACAAGCAGTTCTTCCCGACTTGGCAGTTATAGCAGTTCTAGCCAGCGGCAGAGCAGCAGCTCCTCTAGGCTTGGAAGTTCAAGCCCTTCTGAAATCGGTGGTGGCGTTGAACCGCCCAGCGAATACACGCCCGCGCCCCCTTCAATAGAGAACTCTACGGGGAGGGTAATAGTTGGACCGCTATTGAAAACAACTTGGGGAAACGGCGGGGCAGTTTGTACCGACGTTTCCCAAATATGTAGTCCATTCTATACGCTACCCAATGGTAGCCATGGATGGATCAAATGTGGTAATGTTGCTGACGCACAGATAATGAATTATTACAAATATCCAAAGGAAGCTTATGACTGGGATAATATGCTTAATACATATAGAAATGTCAACCTTACCGAGCAACAAAAAAAAGCAATACTCGCACTGCTGCATAGCCTATACCTTAGTAATAGGTACTACGACGAACGTATCGAATTCGGCTATTTTGAGGTTCTGAACTGGCGTCAATACTATGAGGCTACTTGGGCGGAAATGGTAAGGGAAATATTAGATTTAGGTTTGCTGGTTAGAATGAGGGGGTGTCCGACCATCGGCGAGTGCCACGCTTTTATAATAGACGGGTACGATGATAAGGGCAAATTTCATATCAACTGGGGCTGGGGAGGTAGCCGCGATGGATATTATTCCCTTGATTCGCTGAATCCCGGTGGTCGCAGCCAAGAAGATGGTTTTAATAAAAATGTTAATCTCCGTATAATTATACCGCCCGAAAAAGTTTCGCTTTTAGGTGAACCAGCGTTAACTACCTTTTCCACAGAAAAAACCTCTGGAAGATATGGAGCGTTCAAAGTTAAAATAGCATTGAAATTCGACATAGCCGAAAAATATTACGTAGCGTTATTTGACAGCAACGGCAAACGTGTGCAGGTTATAGGACGCGACTATTATGGGGAGGGAGGAGGCTCGTACACAATATTGAGCGAAATCCATGATTATGAAGATTACGGTGGTAGTAATGTTCCGCCAGGTAAGTACAGCCTACGTATTCTCTATAGCCTCGACTGCGACTACTTTGAAGACTGCGATGGGTTGAAAGAAATAACGAAGTCCGTTGGCAATGTTCCCACCAGCATAGACTTCACGGTTAATTAGCAAAATTCAGGGCGTACGCAATACGCCCAAAATTTTCTATATTATCCAAAAGTTTAGGGAATATTTTTTACCTACATTCCAGTCGCCCTAAATAAGGATAACAGACTTTTGGTAGAGCGTTTTTAGATGGGCGTTTTTCATTATTCTGGTAAAACAAAACACAGGGGGTTATATGGAAAAAAAAGAGCTAACAGCAGCAGATGTCTGGGCAATGTTCGCCGAGACAGACCGTCAAATGAAGGAAACCGATCGTAAAATGGCGGAGAGCTACAGCCGTTTGGACAAGAAATTCGAAGAGCTTGGGATTAAGGTCAAAGACATAAATTCCAATGTGGTGGGTATTGGCAACAGCAATGGCGAATATGCGGAAGAGTATTTTTACAATTCCCTTGAAAAGAAAATGGAATTCGCTGGAGTACATTTTGACGATATTAGCACAGATTTCAAACTTTTAAGAAAAACACCTGATGGCAAAAGAGTTGAAGACCAGTTTGACATAGTTATGCTTAACGGCGAAGCGGCGGCTATAATAGAGATTAAGTACAAAGCGAGAAAAGATGACCCCAAGCAGATTGTGAGCCAAAAAGTTTCCAATTTCAGGTTTTTGTTCCCCGACTACGCGAAACTTAAAATTTATTTGGGCTTGGCCGCTTTTTCTTTTGAAGAAAGCGCGGAACAAGAAGCCAAAGAACTCGGCATAGGACTGCTTAAGCAAGTAGGCGAAACCATTGAATACGAAACCAAATGGGTAAAGGCGTATTAAACAATACCCTTGACGGCTTTGTCATTTTTTTCTATATTTACACCTAAATATGACTGCTAGCCAAAAAATGGAGATAAACCTATGAAAAAAGCACTCACGGCAGCCCTAGGGCTTGCCTTGGCATTCACCCTTTCTTGCGACAAAGAAAGCAAAACGCCTGCCAAAATTGTTGGCGGAACGTATTCGTTTAGGAGCGATGAAAATGCTCCGTCTGGTACTTTAATGGTATATCCGTTAGATGAGCGCTCGGCGCTTTTCTCTCTTAGCCTTTTCAGAGGTGCTCCGTCCTATAACTCAGGAGAACTCAGCGATAAAATGGCTATCAAAGACAATGCGGTAATTTATGAATACGAAAGCTGCAAATTAAAGTTTGAGTTCAGTCAAGACAACGTAAAAATTACCACAGATGAAAAACGCAATGAATGCGGCTTTGGTGCTGAAGTTGTTGCAGACAATACCTACAAACTGATTAACAAAGCAATCCCCGAATATTATATCAATATGCAAGATGATACAATAAGGTTTAACAATGCTACTGCCACTGCTACCGCTAAACCAGAAACCGCACAGCCCACACCAGCTGGCACTGGCTTATGTGTTGCTGATGAAAATATTTTAATCAGCTTTAAAATGGAAAAATCATCTAAAATATTATCTGTATGTGTGGCAAAAGATGAATCATATATTGTATATCGTTTTGGCGCACAAGGCAATATTGA
>JAITFO010000036.1 GCA_031281265.1 Candidatus Fibrimonadaceae bacterium | reverse complement strand
TATTATGGTTCCTTCTTGGTCTATCAAAAATGGAAAACCGCTTTTGTATAATGATTTCAATTCCGTCACAAGGTTGGAGATAGCCGAGGCACCATCCTTGTGGGCTAACAAAACGCCTACCACAGGCGCGGTTGCTTCATCGTTTTTTTTAATTGGCACGGCAAAAATTGCAATGAGCTTGCCATCCATTACTGCCATCTCGATATTTCTTTCCCCTTTCATAGCCCTATTGAAATAGGATTGGTTTTTTATGTTGGTGGAGTTGCCCTGCACAAAAAAAGTATTTCCTTCTGGGGTGACCATTGCCAGATCAAGGGCATTGAGACGTGGAACATCGGGCTTCAAAGTTTTTGGCACGGTACTCGAGTCCATGGTTCTGGTTCTTGCCCTGCCAGCAATCTCCCCAAGTATATCGAGCTGCCCGTCCACCATGGATTTCAAGAATTTGGCGTCTGTGTCGGATTCGCTGGCTAAGAAGTTTAAACAGGATTCCTCCATAGCACTGCTCACTTTAAGCCCCACTAAAATGAGCAGGGCAACAGTGCTTGCCAAAACGACTATTCCCATCAACAGGGAAATTTTAACACTTAATTTCATATAATTACCTCCAACTTATTTTAAGTATGGTAAATATAATAAATTATATTTTCTAAATTGATTTTCCTATTCATGCGCATTTTCTCGCTATTAGTGCTTCTATTTTTTGCCTTTTCGCAAGCTTATTTTGGCAAAAAAAATGAAGGTTTGGCTGTTTTTGGGTGGGCAATGCTTTTGCAAAGCCCGCGTACCGTGGCTTTTGAAGGAGCTGGTTCCGCACTCCCATCGCAGGATTTTGGAGCCGCTTTGATGAATCCCGCGCTGCTGCAAGGCGAGGATTTTGGGGCAGGTGCTGCTTGGCAAAGCGGAGATTTAGCGGATATGCAGGGAATTTTGACATTTTCCCACCCGCTTTCCATTGGAGAAATCGAAGCGAGAATGCAACACACTTATGGCATTGTGTACAACGGAGAGGTTCAGCATTACGATGAAGACGGTGAGCAAACAGGCCTCTCTAGCTACCCAGCTGCCCAATATTATGCCTTAACCCTTGCATTCCCGTTAAAGCATCTTAAATTTGGCGTAACAGGCAGGTTTTTATGGGAAAGGTTATCTGACCTTGAAGATTCGCGGACGGGAATGGGGCTAGCCATGGATTGGGGATTTTTGTGGAATTCCGGTTCTGCTCGCTACGGATTGGCACTGATGGGGCGGCATTTAGGTAGGCAAATTACCCCGTTTGTGAAAGGCGGAGTTAACGGCTATGCCCTTGCTTCAGAGCTTGCGGCAAGTGCATTCTGGCGTTCGAGCCGAGATTTAACCTGGCTTTTTGAATGCACCGCCCCGCGTTACTCCCCAGCTTTAGGGAAACTAGGTTTGGAATACCGCTTTTCAGAGCCTGTATATATAAGGGCTGGTATGCAAAGAGAGTTTATGGATATCATAGATTCAGATAACGGAGCTGGCTATTATCGCTTGTTTTCCCTTGGCGCAGGCTATAGGCTTTTCAGTATAGCATTGGATTATAGTTATAGTATGTTGGTTGAAGGAATGGGAAGCGAGCACAGGATTGGAATAAGTGGAGTTTTTTAACGATGCATCCAGAGTTTTACAACGAAAAAAGTGATTTATCTTCGATAATAAGGGCTTCGCTTTTATTTCATCTTACGGTTATAGGTATTTTGATAGTGATAGTGTTGTTTAAACCGGAGAAAGAAAGTCCGCCCGCCATTCCTTTTTTTGAAATGGTAAATGTGATGCCTGTTCCTACTCCAAAGCCAACTCCGCCGGAACCGGTACCTGAACCTGAAATTCCTGAGCCTATCTCTGAACCTATACCAGAACCCGTGCCGGCACCCGTCCCAGAGCCCGCTCCCAAACCAACCCCAGAACCTGCTCCAACCCCTGTCCCTAAACCCACTCCAACTCCCGAACCTGTGAAACCAGAACCCATCCCTGAGCCGGCAAAACCCGCTCCTGCTCCTGCTGCAGCTATGGATATGCCTATGGACTTGCCATCTGATATAAAGAGCAGGGATATGAATATGCCAGCTATTAGAACCTTGGGCGATATTATGATGGACCCGCAACTGCAAGCGTATTTAGACAGGCTTGTAAGGCTTATATATCAAAATTTCAACCCGCCCTCTGGAACTGAAATCGCCAAGGGAACAAAATCTTCGGTGCAGTTTCAAATATCAAAAAACGGTGAGATAGATGAGATTTTCCTGCGCTCTTCCTCGGGGAATTCAATATGGGATAGGCTTGCGATGAGAGCGGTTCAAATAACAAAGCCTCCGCCGCTTCCGCCAAGCTACACCGCAGAAAACCTGCCCTTGATTTTTGATTTTAGGGAAAAGTGAAAAAGTTTCCGTTGAATTTTCTATCTTTGCCAGCAAAGGTACCTCATGCAAGAAATAAGTGTCAAATCTGTAAAAGATGGGATGGTTTTGGCAGAGCCTTTGCAAAATATGCACGGTAGTCTCATCTTGGATAAGGGAGCTGTATTGACCGAAGCGTTTGCTGCTAGGCTTGCTGCACGGGGTATTCAGACTGTTTGTGTTGAGGGCGAATCGGAAGGAAAAAACACTTCCAAATTGCAAACCTCGCAGGCAAGCGGATCTCAAGAGATAACATTGGAAATGCTATTTAAAGAAAAAATAGTCAATAATTCGATGAATATAATTTATGAGGCTTTAGTTAGGTACAAGAATTCAAATGTCCGATAAAACGAGAATACAGACACTAATCAATAGCTTAGACGAATTGCCCACGCTTCCTAGCGTATTTTTTACCGTAAACAAGATGTTGTCTGACCCTCGTACATCGGCTATTGATATTGGCAATGCCATATCGTTAGACCAGGTTATGGCATCTAAGGTTTTAAAATTGGCAAATAGTTCGTTTTACGGCTTTACCAGCAGGGTTAATACCATTCCTCATGCTGTGGCGGTTTTAGGATTTAGCTCAACAAAAAACGTTGTGCTTACTACCAGCGTCATATCAACTTTGAATTTAAAAGCTAGGATAAAAGGTTTTAGCCTAGCTGATTTTTGGAAACATTCGGCAGCGGTTGGGACCATAGCAAAACTCATAGCAAATGAAGGCTATCCTCAAAAGCGGGAAGAAGCCTTTGTAGCTGGGCTTTTGCACGACATAGGCAAACTAATTTTGGCTATTTGCGCTCCTGAACTCTTTGCGGAGACAATAAAACTTGCCATCAGCAAAAATTGCTTATTTTTAGATGTGGAAAAAGACGTGGTGGGAATCAGCCATCCAGAGATAGTAGGCCATATAAGCAATAAATGGAATTTACCCGAAGAAATTTCCGAAGTAATAGTAAATCATCATAAAAGCATTGATTATGAAAACGCGCATATCATGCTGACAGCTATAGTGCAGCTTGCCGATGTTTTGGCAAGGGGGCTGCAATTTGGCCATCCCTGCGATTACTCCATGCCCGTAATAGGAGATGATGTGCTGGATTTGATAAAAATAACTCCAAAAAAACTGGATAAAATTTTAGATGATAGCTACGAATCGCTACAAAATTCAATGGTATTTATAAACCCGGACTGAGGGGAATTTTTGAATAAGATAGTTATGATGGGCATTGACCCGGGCAGTTATGCAACGGGTTTTGCCTTTTTGAGTTTAGAAGGGAATAAAGTTTCGGTTCTAGATTATGGGGTTATTCGCCCTAAAAAAGATGCGGAACTTATTTTTAGGATTGGGCATATAGTTGAAGAATTGGAAAATCTAATAGCAAAACACAAGCCCGCTGCATTTTGCATGGAAAAAGCTTTTTTTGCAAAGAATGCAAATAGCGCGCTCATTTTGGGGCATATCCGCGGAGCGGTGATGGCTCTTGGCTTTAAGCACGATTTAGTATTTTCCGAAAAAAGCCCGCGCTCGGTGAAACAAGCTGTGACGGGGAATGGCGCAGCAAGCAAGGAACAGGTTGCAAATATGATGAACAGGCTTTTGGGCATTCAGGCGAACTGCGCTTTGGATGCGAGTGATGCTCTGGCTATTGCATGGGCAGGAATGATGTGAGCGGGCTGCTTGCGGCAGCCTCGTCTCTTTGCTCTGCCAAGCCAGTTTCAAACGCCAACCTGCCGCTCTCCACGGCTAACTTAAAGCATTTGGCCATAATTCCAGAATTTGGGGCGGCTGCAATTGCCGTGTTCACCAAAACTGCGCCTGCACCCATTTCCATTGCCATGCACGCGTGCGAGGGCGTACCTATGCCTGCATCAACCACAACCGGAACTTTGCTCTGCGCTATTATTATCCTCAGCATGGCTTCTGTTTGCAAACCTTTGTTGCTCCCTATGGGCGAACCAAGCGGCATAACCGCCGCAACCCCGCAATCCTCCAACCTCTTGCATAGGACTGGGTCTGCTGGAATGTATGGCAAAACAACAAAGCCGTCTTTCACAAGTTCGGTGGCGGCGCTTAAAGTTTCAATTGGGTCTGGGAGCAAATATTTTTGGTCGGGATGTATTTCCAATTTAACCCAATTTATTTTAAGGGCTTCCCTTGCCATTTGAGCGGCAAACACAGCCTCTTTTGCGGTTCTTGCCCCGGATGTGTTCGGCAAAATTTGCCCTTTAAAATCTTTCAACGCCTCTAAAATGGAATCTTCCTTTTGATTTTTGTTTATACGTTTCAGGGCAACTGTTAGCATTTCGCTTTCGGATTCCTGCAAGGCTAGCACCATTTCTTCTGGCGATGCGAATTTGCCGCTACCCAAAAAAAGCCTTGACTTAAAATCTCTGTTTGCAATTTGAAGCATTGAATGGGAATCTAGAAATTTTCTATATTGTTATACTATGTTCGTTATAGTTTTGCTTTTTCCATTGCTATTTCTCGCCTGCGGCGAGGCTGAATTAAAAGTACACGATGAAGAATACGAACGTAGATACAATGAAGAACAGGAACTCCGTTATAATTATAGGCTGTTGAAAGCTTATTTTTACCATCCTGAAAAGATAAAGGAATACGAGGCGTATAAAGGGATGGAAGTTGATACGATGTATAAGAGTTTAAAGGATTATTTTTGCGGAGTTCATTATGAAGGTTCCTTAGAAGATTGCCCGAGTAGATATACGCGCTATTATCCACCGGAAAAATCTGACAATGAGATAGGCAATATTGAGAATACAAAGAGATATTATTCCTTTGGTTTTCAGAGAGAAACGGAAAAAAAATCTGGAGATACCATGATTGTTTGGTGGGTTTATCCCAATTCGCCAGCCAACTCCGCTGGTTTAAGAAAAAAAGATAAACTTTTGTCTGCAAACGAAAAATCTTTAATTGGCTTAACTAGCGCGGATTTAGCTGCTTATTTGAAAAACGATGACCCATTTGAGGATAAAACGGTTTTTACAGTTTTGCGCGATGGTAAAACCAAAATTTTGGATCCCATGCAAAAAGCAGAGGTTCCAGATCCAACGGTATATTTAGATTCTCTTGAAGGTGTTCCATATATAAGAGTTTACACATTTAAGGTAAGTACAAATCATCCAAGGGGAACTTACTATGAATTTAATGAAATTTTAAAGGAGATTAAAGGGGCAAAAGTAGCTATTATGGATCTTCGCAGCAATGGCGGCGGGAATATATGGCATTGTACAGCAATGGCATCAGAATTGGTTCCGTCAAAAAACACTCTTTTGCTTTATGACGTGGAGCATTATTACGATAGCAGAAGCGGCAAGAATAGGGTAGATGCTTTCCCTGATTATGCTGGAAATTATTTGTGTAAAGATGGGGTGTGTAAAGAAGCGGAAGGGAAAGATATAAAATGGATTGTCCTGATAAACAAGGGGTCTGCCAGTTGCTCGGAACGTCTTCTCGCTGCTGTAAAATATAACCGTCCCGAAACGGTTGTCATAGGGCAGAAGAGTTATGGCAAGGGAATAGGGCAAATATATACAAAAACTTATTTGGGCGGACTTGCGTATATAACATGTCTTCAAACATTTTATCCAAATGGAGAAACATTCCACAATATTGGCATTATCCCTGATCCTAATATGCTAGCAAAACCAACAGACCCATATGCAATAGACATATATGATAAAGTAGTAGAAGCTATCCAAGGTTTTGGTGGTTTGGCAAAACGTTCACCTACGTCTGTCATTTCTGGAACTTTGCCGCCAGAAAGACTGCCGGAGAATAATATGGAACCCGGAGCCTATAAAAAAATTGAACAGCCGCTATTTCATCAATGGGAATAGCTGCACATCTCTAATTGTCGCCTGATTTGTCAAAAGCATAACTAAGCGGTCTATGCCAATGCCTGCGCCACCTGTTGGAGGCATTCCACATTCTATTGCGTGCAAAAAGTTTTCATCCATGGGGTGTGTTTCGTCTTCGCCGCCGCGCCCACGCTCAACCTGTTCTTCCAAGAGCTGCCTTTGCAAAACAGGGTTGTTTAGCTCACTATATGCGTTGCCAATTTCCCAGCCGTTTATATATGGCTCAAACTGCTCAATTAAATCCGGGTTGCTGCGGTGCGCTTTCTTTTGGCATATCTTTTATTATGGTAGGTTGAATGAGTTCATGTTCGCAGGTTTCTTCAAAGAGAGCCAAAATTGCCCTGCCTCTTGCCCATGAGCCTTTTAATTCTATATGCCTTTTCTCAAGCTCGGCTTTGAGCTGTTCGTCTGAGAAGCTTTCAACGGAAATTCCCGCATATTTTTGAATTGCCTCGTAAAGTGTGAGGCGTGCCCACGGGGTTTTGAAATCTATTTCCTTTCCTTGATATTCTATTTTGGTAGTTCCGTTTGCGGCTATGCAGGCTCTTTCGCAAATACTTTCAAAATGAACCATCATGTCATTGTAGTCGCTGAACGCTTCGTAGAATTCAAGCGAGGAAAATTCGGGGCTGTGGTTTTTGTCCATGCCCTCGTTGCGGAAATTTTTTGTAAATTCAAAAACCTTTTCAAAGCCGCCAACTATGCAACGTTTTAGGTAGAGTTCGGGGGCTATGCGCAGGTATAGGGTCATGCCTGCGGCGTTGTGGTGAGTTTCAAAGGGGCGTGCATTTGCCCCGCCGTAGATGGGTTGGAGCGTGGGCGTTTCCACTTCCAAAAATCCCTTTTCCAGCATATATTCCCTTATGGATTGGATTATGCGAGTTCTTTTGCGGAACACTTCCCTAACATTGTCGTTCAGAGCGAGGTCTATGTAGCGTTCTCTGTAGCGGGTTTCTATATCCTTGAACTCGTCAAAAATCACCACGTTGCCGTTTTCGTCCCGTTTTTCTTTTGGGATTGGCAGGGGATAAATGGCTTTTGAGATGATTTCTATTTTTTTGGCTTGCAGGGTATATTCGCCGCTGTTGGTTTTCATCACCACGCCGCTTGCGCCAACCCAGTCGCCTATATCCATGCTTTTAACAACTTCGTATTCAACTTCGCTGAGTTCGCTTGCCACCGCCAAAACCTGAAACCGCCCGCAAGCATCTTTTAGGTGCATAAAGCACATTTTGCCCTTGCGGTTATAGCGCACAATGCGCCCTGCCCAAGAAACCTCTTTGTTATTCGCGATAAACTCTTCCGCTTTTTCTTTCAATTCGCTTGAATTGCACGTCACTAAAAATTTATACGGATAAGGGTTTAATCCCTGCTCCCGCATCTTTTCCAGCTTTCCCAGCCTAACCTTTACAAATTCATTTTGCGTTTGCATAAAGGGGAATATAGTAAACGTTGATATACACTATAAAATATTCTTAAAATCTGGAAACTACTTTTCTGGATATGCAGCGTTACGTTGCTAGGATACCCCACCTCGCCGTAAAGGCTCGGCACCCCTTTGAGAAAGGGGAAGTGCTTCTATGTATGCTTTTATTTTCTTTATCACTTTATTTATGTTCTTAAAAATTTCTATAACAGGAACGTGTAATATATTGAAACCTGAATTTTTCAGATAGATATCCCTTCTCTTATCGTATTCTTCTTTTCCTTTATGGCTTACTCCGTCAGCTTCTATTATCAGGCGTATTTTGTAGCAAACAAAATCTACTATGTAGTTCCCTATTACCTGCTGGCGATGAAAATCCAAGCCATATATTTGTTTACCTTTCAATTTTTTCCAAAGCGTTACCTCGTGGAAATACCCAGCTTTGCGGAGTTTATTAGCTCTTTTTAATAAATTGAAGTTTTTAGGAATGTCTTTATAAGAAAAGAATGTATGAAATTCGCCAAGTGTTGAGGGAATTTCCCCTCTACCAGAGGGGTGGCAAGCGGTAGGGATGCTCCTACCGCTTGACGGGGTGTCCAAACCGCGTGATGCCGAAGCGTTGCCACGTGATGTTGAACGTCTGCTTTTATATTTGCGGTTGGTTTTTGCCTCGGTCATTTTTATTCTCCGTCTAAGGTTTATTGCCTATTAGACGCTTGTCAAGCCGAAAAAAATTCAGATATGTGCATTTTGCAAACAGGTGTTTGCATTTTTAATAAAATAACTATATATTCTGCCAAATTTGTCGTAATTCAAAGCCCAAGCAATTGCTTTTTCTTTGCGTTAAATTCTTCTTCTGTAATAATGCCTTTGTCTCTTAAACTTGCAAGTTTCTCCAATTCTTCGGTGGCATCGTATTTTTCTTTGCGAGGAGTTGTCTTTTCCTGCTTATTGTAGCTCTGCTGAGTTTTTCTATTCGTCATATAACCAGTGTCATCATCAACTGTCATTCTTTCGAGTCTGCACTTGGGGCTGGAAAAAATGGCGAGAAAACCTGGGGATTCATAAGCGGCTAAAAAAGCGACCGTTTGAGAATTTGCTGTAAAATTAAGATCGGCACTTTCGCCTTTTGGACATTTCACCTGAATAGTGTGAACTCCGTTATTCACAATATAGCTTTCAGTTTGCCTGTCTTTTATGCCATTTTCCTTCTTGACATTATCTATAAACACATAAATCAGCCCCCCTTCATCTGTATTAGGGTCGTTTCTCTGTACTGTTATCGCTGTTTGCGATATAGCAGGGCGTAGAGCAGGTTTTTTGGGAGCGCATCCGATGGTTAATATGGCAAACAATAAGCCTACTGCCAATAGAAAACGATTAATTTTCATAGTACATTCCTTCTTAACAAAATTAAGTATAAAATATACAATTTTTTGACAAAAGGCAAGAAAAAATGCCTAAAATTGCCATTTTTTCAAGAAAAACGACAATTTACGGCCTTTTCGCTCCGTTGTTCAAGAAATGCAAAGCACCTGACAAATATACTAGCGGAGCGTTCCAGTTTATGGCAACCTCGTTGGTTGCGTAGCTGCAATCGTTGTCTAGGTAAGAAAGAGCGGGCTTGCCTTTTTGTAGATAATCATCGCAGTTTTGGCCGGGTCTAATATCCTGCCCGCCTTCGTGTGGGCCGCCCACCAGCATACCCGGCACAGGCTCCAAAATGGTATCGCCTATGGATTGGCGGTGATGCGGATGCATAGGCGTTCTGTAGCCATATCCGGTCACAAAACTCAGGTCAAGAGGGTTGGCCCCCAAAAGGTAATCCAAAGCCCTTTGAGCGGCATTCAGATAACGCTTGTCGCCTGTTAGGTAATATGCGTGCAAAAGCACGATGCCATTATTTGCAACCACGGAATTTGAACCCCAAACAAAGTTTTCTTTGAATATGGGCAATCCGTAGGCAGAGTTTTCCGCAACGTCCCTAAGTTTATCCGCTAAGGACAATAAAGCGCTTTGCGCCGTTTTGGTTAAATTTTCCTCAAAGCCGTTTTTGCCGTTCGCCAGCCTGTAAACCGCCAAAAAGTTCGCATCCCCCCACCAAGGAGAAGAATTGAGGTTGGATGGATAAGTTGCAGCTGCCCCCGTATCGCTCTGAGAAGAGGAATCAGGAATCAAATGGGCAAAATCTATGGATTTTGAATAAAGCTCTTTTTGGGTGCTTATATAAAGCTCTGTTGCTGCCCACAAACGCTCGTCCATCGCGGTTTCTCTGGGATGGTGATATTGCCCGGTGTTCATTCCGTCTGGCTGTTTGTATAAGATACCAGGATTTTTGCTCGCCCACTCAAAGGCTTTTTCCGCTGCTGCCAATGCTGTTTTTGAGAATTGCTCGTCATAGTGTTTATAAATTCTTGAGGCTTGAGCCATTACAGCGGCAAAATTCAAGGTGGCGGTGGTTGTTTTCATAACCACATATCTTCTCGCGGTGTCCAAATTGGGCATTATATGTCCGCAGAACCTTGCCGTTGTGAGTTTGTGGTAAACTCCACCGTCTGCGTCCTGCATTGTGAGCATCCAATCCAAGTTCCAGCGAACCTCCTCCAAAATATCAGGGACTGCACTCCCACTCTCTGGAATGTTTGAGGAGATATTTTTAAGCTCGTTTTCAAAATGTTCGTAAAACTCCAAAAGGGTGAAGACGGAAATTCCGCTATTCACAATGTACTTGCCGTAATCCCCGGCATCATACCAACCTTTGGGGCTGCTTATTTTCCAATCCGCTGGCTTGTCGCTTTCGGGGAAAAAATAGACGCTGGTATCCGGGTGCCCTGCTTCTCTAGCCCATTTGCCGGCAAATTCTTCGCTCAGGGCTGTTGATGCCCTCTGGAAATAGAACCATTTTAGCGCGGCTTTAAAAACGCCTTCGTAAGCATTGTTGTCCACTATTATATCATCTGGATTTTTTGCCCCCTTTATATATGCGGAGTACCTTCCCTTTTTCAATTCAGAAAAATCCGCTTTGCGCGCTGTTTCCCCGCTGTATTCCCAAACCCCTGGCTCGGACAATGGGGCGGTCAAAACGGTTTTTCCGTTCGCCGAATCCTTGAATTCCACGGATTTGGCATCTGTATCACCAAAAACGAGGATTTTTTTAGACTCCTCTCCATAGCCGATTTGGTTTATCTTTGCTCTGGAGCTTGAAATCTGTGCATTTTGGCACTGGGTAAAAAGAAGTAACGATAGGGTAGCCATAAAAATCAAGGCGAAAGGGTGTTTCATGGGGATAATATAGAAATATATGGGAATTTCCAGCCAATCGGGCGTACAGAATTGGCACAATTTTTGCATACTCTTCAGTATGTCGTTATTTGAAGGTTTAGGCGTAGCTACACGGGGCTTGGCAGCTTCCCAGCTGGGTATAAATGTCAGCGGTCAAAACATAACAAATGCTTTTACCGATGGATACTCCCGCAAGC
>JAITFO010000022.1 GCA_031281265.1 Candidatus Fibrimonadaceae bacterium | reverse complement strand
GCTTTCAGTTGCTCATCGCTATAAGAGATTTCAAGGCTGCTCGCTGCTGTGTTTATCTCCGCATCGCTGTGCGAGCTTTCCAAAAAATCCAAATTCAAAGCCCTTCGCACAAACATTCCAATATACTGCTCCGCCTCGTAAAGTTCGGGAAGCCAAACCCTTTCCCCTTGTATAATTACCTTTTTCGCTTTTTTCAAATCCGCCAAAGCGGAATACAGATAATCATAGATATCATCATCGGGGAAGGTTGGAATTATTCTCAAAAAATTGAGAGAGTTTTGCAATAAATTTTCGGTTGGCATAAAGGCGTGACCGCCATCGTATTTAGCCTCTCGCAAGACGTGCAGCACCGAAGCACGGAGCCTTAAGCCAGCCGTTTCATCAAAGCCGAGTTTTTTTGCGGCGTTGTCGGCTATTTCAAATGGATAGGCAAAAGGTTCTTCGCACAGGGCGTAGGGATTTTCGTTGACAATGCTCTCCGTTTCCGTTTTGTATAAATTCCAAACGAGCATCGTTTTTGCACCGGTGAAACCCAATTTGTAAAGAAAGAGCAAGGCACGTCTGCTTTCTTGTTGCAAGCTCCAATCGTCTATAAATTTTTCCAATCTCTTTCCGCTAAGTCCTCTAACCGCTCCTTTCAACCTGTCTGGGTCTCTGTCCAAAACACTCGGCAAATCCTCGCCAAAAATCGCTACCAATTTTTCTGCGGTCTTTTCGCCAATGCCCGCAAAAATTCCGCTTGCCAAATACGCTATCAAACCGCTTTCGCCTTTTGGCTGCAAAACTTCGCAATTCACAACGGAGAACTGCTTTCCGAATTTTGGATGTTCAGCCCAATCCCCAGTTAAATTCACACGCTCTCCCGCGTGAATAGGCGGAAAATTCCCAGCAGCGGTCTCGCTATGCTTGCCGTATTTTATACGCACAACGGAAAATCCGTTTCGCTCATTTGAGAAAACAACTGATGATATTGTACATTCCAAAACTTCGGGCATTTTGGGAAAGGCTCCCTAGCTGTTGAACAAAAACAGCATTATATCCCCATCGTGCACTTCATAATCTTTCCCCTCGGTGCGTAGATGTCCGGCATCTTTTGCCGCGTTTAAACTTCCATATTTTTCAAAATCCGAATAAGACAAAGTTTCTGCTCTTATAAATCCTTTTTCAAAATCGCTGTGTATAACGCCCGCGCAGGCAGGGGCTTTCCAACCCTTGTGAAATGTCCAAGCACGGACTTCTTTTTCACCTGCTGTGAAAAATGTTTGCAGCCCCAAAATTGCATAGCCTTTGTGCACAACTTTATCCAAACCGCTTTCCGCCATGCCTAAATCTTTGAGGAACTCCGCCTTTTCCTCCGCTTCCATAGAAGACAATTCCTCTTCTATTTTTCCGCATATAATAACCATATCTTGCCCACGCTCGGCTGCGTATTTTTTCAACTCCTCGGTGTAGGCATTGCCCGTTAAAACATCGCTTTCGCTCACATTCGCGCAATAAAAAATCGGTTTTGCGGTCAGCAGGGCAAGCTCAAAAATAATTTCGCTTGCCGCCTCGCTTTTCTCAAAACTCCTGGCGGGCTTTCCCTCACCCAAGTGCTTTGAAAGTGCCTCGCACACCGCTAACCTTTCCTTAGCCTTTGCCGTGCCTATTCTCGCATTTTTGCCTTCCTGAGCAAGCCTTTTATCCACGCTTTCCAAATCTTTCAATATGAGTTCTGTTTCTATAATTTCAACATCTCGCAAAGGGCTTACCGTTTCGTGCACGTGAATTATGTTCTCATCGTCAAAGCAGCGAACCACTTCCATAATGGCTTCACATTCCCTGATGTGCGTTAAAAACTGGTTGCCCAAACCCTCGCCTTGCGAAGCTCCTTTCACAAGCCCTGCAATATCCACAAACTGCGTAACTGCTGGAACAATGCTTTTAGGCTTATAGGCTTTTACAAGAACATCTAACCGCTTGTCCGGCACGTTTACCATACCTACATTGGGGTTTATTGTGCAAAAAGGATAATTTGCACTTTCTGCCCCCGCATTTGTTATAGCATTAAATATAGTGCTCTTGCCAACATTAGGCAACCCAACAATACCGCATTTAAATCCCATAAGCAGAAACTACAAATATATATTTGATACTCTCCTGTCTGAACCGCAGTAAAATTTCTACCTTTCAAACTTATGACACCTATTGCCCTAATGCGAATAGCCTTTAAGGCATTGCTCAGAAATAGGATGAGAACTTTTCTTTCTGTGCTTGGCATTGTTATTGGCGTTGCGGCGGTTATAACGATGGTGGCAATAGGCGAGGGTAGCAAAAAGTCCATAAAAGAGCAAATAGGGAGTTTGGGTGCAAATGTGGTTATGATTTTTCCGAACCCTCGTCCTGCAAGCGGCGTGCGCACAGACGGTTCAGCGGTCCAGCTTTTAACGGTAAACGATGCTCATGCACTAAGAAGAAAATCTGAATATTTGGCTACGATTTCGCCGGTGGTCTCTGCAAGAGGGCAGGTGGTGGCAGCTGGTGGCAATTGGCCCGGCACAATCACGGGTGTTTATCCCGAATATCTTAAAATACGTGGTTATGAAATAGAAGACGGCGTTATGTTTGAAGGCGAAGAGAATATGTCCAAAGTTTGCATTTTGGGAAAAACCGTTGCAGACAATCTTTTTCCCGATGGCAATCCGGTTGGGCAAACCGTTCGCTACAAAAATATTCCTTTCAAAGTGATAGGCTTGTTGAAGAGCAAAGGGGTTGCGGGTTTTGGGCAAGACCAAGACGATATTATCTTAGCTCCGTTCTCCGCCGTTCAAAGACGGGTTCTAGCCTCAACGAATGTTCAGAGCATTTACGCTGCTACGTGGGATGAGCAAAGCGCACCGCTCGCCGTTGAAGAAGTTAAGGCAATTCTTAGCGAAGAGCACAAACTCCCTCCCGACAACGATGCTTTTCGCATTCAATCTCAGCAGGAGATTTTGGATATGGTTTCTAGCACAGCAGAGCTTTTGACCATGGTTTTGACCGCTATTGCAGGCATAAGTCTTTTGGTGGGTGGAATTGGAATCATGAATATAATGTATGTTTCGGTGACAGAGCGTACAAGGGAAATTGGTCTTAGAATGGCTATAGGGGCAAAGGGTTTTGATATTCTGATGCAGTTTTTGTTCGAAGCTGTTTTGATAAGTTTAACAGGCGGGTTTATGGGAATTTTGATGGGGAGTTTGGTTTCTTATACGGTGAGATTTTTTGCTGACTGGCCTGTTAGCGTAACAATATCCAGCATTATCATAAGTTTTTCGGTTTGCTTTGCGACTGGCGTTTTTTTTGGCTGGTATCCGGCACGCAAAGCTGCGAGGTTAGACCCAATAGAGGCATTGAGATATGAGTAAACAAGAGTTTTTATCCATTTACGACACCACATTGCGAGATGGCAACCAAGCCAGAGGCATAAATTTTTCGCTCAATGACAAAATAAGAATAGCTCATTTATTGGATGAATTTGGTGTGGATTATATAGAAGGCGGATGGCCTAATAAAGGCAACCCAACGGACGAGGAATTTTTCCGGGCTATTCGCAAGGAGAGTATTTCAAATTCAAAAATTGCCGCATTCGGCAGCACGCGAAAGCCAAAAGTATCGCCTGAGCAAGACCAGATTTTACAGCATTTGGTTAAAAGTGAGGCTCCCGTAAAAACCATATTCGGGAAATCTTGGGACATTCACGTTGCAGAAGTTATCCATACCGAATTGCAAGAGAATTTGGATATGATAAGTTCTTCGGTGGAATTTTTGAGAAAACATTCGGAGGAAGTTATATACGATGCCGAGCATTTTTTTGACGGCTATAAAGCAAATGCTAAATATGCGATGGAAACCATAAAGAGGGCAGAGCAAGCCGGTGCGGGGTGCATTGCCCTATGCGATACCAATGGTGGAGCGCTTTCTTGGGAAATTGAGGAAATTATCAGAGAAGTTCTCAAAAATGTGAGTTGTAAAGTTGGCATACATTGCCACAACGACAGTGGCCTTGCGGTTGCAAATTCACTTGCTGCGGTAAGAGCTGGTGCCACTCACGTGCAAGGCGTTGTGAACGGTTATGGCGAGCGGTGCGGGAATGCAAATCTAATAACCATTGCGGCAGACCTTTGCCTTAAAATGGGTTGTAATTTAAAATGCAAAGTCAATATGCCTAAACTTCGCTATTACAGCCTTGCTATAGATGAGGTGGCTAATTTGCAAAGCGATGCTCGTGCACCCTTTGTAGGTGAAACAGCCTTTGCGCACAAGGGCGGAGCGCATATAGACGGTGTGCTGAAAATTGCGAGCAGCTTTGAGCATATTGAACCGGAGGCGGTTGGCAACACGAGGGAATTTATCACCAGCGACCAAGCCGGTGGTGCTTTGATTGCGGAAAAACTCTCTAATATTTTGCCGAGCGTAGATAAAAAATCTCCGGTTGTTGCAGAGCTTTTAAAGTACGTTAAGCAAAAGGAGAACCAGGGTTTTGCCTTTGATACTGCGGAAGCCAGCTTTGAGGTGTTAGCCCGCCGCCATTTAGGTCTTTATAAAGACAAATTTAAAACGCTTGGGTACCGCGTTATAGAGGATATGGGCGAAGATGGCGCTCACGTTTCCGAGGCGTCTGTTAAACTGCAAATAGGCGAAACGACAATACACGAGGTCAGCGAGGGAGATGGCCCTGTGAATGCCTTGGACTGCGCTCTCCGCAAAGCCCTAGTTGAACATTTCCCAAGCATCAACGCTGTGAAGTTAGATGATTACAAAGTTCGCGTTTTGGGCAGCAAAGTTGGTACAGACGCTTCTGTGCGGGTGTGGATAACCTTTGGCGATGGCAAGGAATATTGGCATACCGCAGGAGTTAGCACCAATATTATTGAAGCGTCTTGGCTCGCTATTTTGGACGGGATTCATTATAAGATTATGAGGGATGAGAGGTAAGAGGGGTAAATTTTCTATATTTATATTGGTAAAAAAATATAGGAGAATACTATGGATATATTCCTTGGTGTAATTTTAGCAGTTGTAATTATACAATTTATTGCGATGCTCTCGCTTTTTTCAAAGAATAGACATAGTTTGCAGGTAGAGGTCTCGGAGTTTATGCGGCGCCTTGAGAAAAATGAAACTGCTTTGCTGGACGAATTTGGAAAAAATAAAGAGGAGACGAGCAAATCCGTAAAAGAATCAGTGGAAGAATTGTCTTCAAATTTAAAATCTGTTTCGGAGCAATTGCCAACTATAATTCCCAGTTTTACAGGATTGGTTGATAATAAAATGAAAGGTATTCAAGGAGCTGTGGATTCTAGCTTAAAGTCCAGTCGCGAAGAATTTTTGACATCCTTAAAGGAATTTGAAGAAAAATTTGCGGCAAAAATTGAAGCATTGACACAAGACACGAATGACGGGCATAAAAAAACTCGCGATTCGTTTGAAAAAAATTTAAATGATATACAGCAGGGAAATGAAAAAAAGTTTGATGAAATTTCACAAGCTATGCATTCCAGCTTAATATCTACCCGCGAAGAGCTTTTGGAATCCCTAAAGACATTTGAAGTAAAATCTTTGACAAAAATTGAGTTATTAGCAAAAAATACGAGCGAAGGGCTTGAAAAAACTCGCAGTTCAGTTGAAAAAGAATTAAATGATATACAGCAAGGAAATGAAAAAAAGTTGGATGAAATTACGCAGGCTATGGATTCCAGCTTAAAATATTATCGCGAAGGACTTTCAATATCTCTAAAAGGATTTGAAGATAAATTTTCGGCAAAAATTGAAGCATTGAGCGGTATAATTGAAAAGAAATTAGATGGAATGAGTCAAGCCGTAGATGAAAAATTGCATAGAACACTCGAAACACGATTTGGCGAATCATTTAAACTATTAAGTGATAAACTTGAACTTGTGCAAAAAGGCCTTGGGGAAACTAAAACCATAGCAAATGAAGTTGGCAGCATAAAAGATGTGCTATCAAAAACAAAAGAGAAATTGAATATTGCGCTCAGTGAAATTGAAAGTGCAGATACGCAAACAAGAGAAATAGAGAGAAAGTTGCGTGATGTCCAAACATTGCCGGAAGAATTGCCAGAAGAGAACGCTCAAAAAGCAATGAACGATGCTGATGCAGCTATGGATACTGATATGGATATAGCTGCGGATACAGATGTGGTTGCAGATATCGCTCCAGCTGCTGATGAGAATGTGGCTATGGATGTAGCTACGGATACCGCTCCGGCTACTGATGAGAATATGGCTATGGATGTGGCTATGGATACTGATGCGAATACGGTTGCAGATGAGAATTTGAATGTAGCTATGGATGTGGCTACGGATACTTTAACAGAACCTTCTTAGAGGAGAAAAGATGAACGAAAGACTGGATTCAATTAGAAAGTTCGCTGTTGGGGCGTGTTTTGCTAGTATGCTCGCAAATGTGATTCCACATTCAAGTTATGATACCTTGATGGTCACAGAGCAGAGAAGGCAAATCACAAGAAAGATCAATCAGCTTAACGCGGATGAAACAATAATTCGCGGTGACGACTACAGAAGGATTATCTATGCGATTAAAAAGGGAAAGTTGATTGCCATCGCAAAAGAAATTCCAGGAATCAATTATGACGAAAAAGGAATACCCGTTTCTGAAAAAACGGGGAGACCAAATGTACCGTTTGCCGTTGGTTTTGGAATTCTTACAATCATCCTTGCTGGCATACCTTATGCGACTACATTGAAAAATAAGTTGAGTGAGAGCATGGCTGCTTCCGCTGCGCGGAGAAAAGAGAAAAAAGAACAAAAAGAGGAAGAAAAAGCCTCGAAAGAAAAAGAGAAAGATAAAGGCAGCTGGCTGTAAAATATGAGCTTTATCTACCGCATACGAAATAACTGGAAAATTGCGTTCTTCCTTTTCTTGGCGGGTTGCGCTACATCCGTCACCACTAAACAGGCCGTTCCGGAATCCTATAAAGACATAGCATTCCCGGAATTTCAATACATCGCTCCGTATCCGGGCGATTACCGCATAGACATAACCGATAGCATAACCCTTTACGCAGTACGAGACACCAGCGTTCCGCTCATAGATTTAACCTTTTACTTCAAGGAAAATACAATCCCTAAAAACAGGGATGAGGTTGCCGCTTATCAGTTGCTATCCTCTCTATATTCAAGGGGGGGCACGGAAAAACTCAGCCCTGCGGCAGTTGATGATTCTCTGGAATTTCTATCCGCTAGTATAAGTGGTGGCATTGGGAATACCCAGAGCAAAATACATTTGAATTGCCTCTCACGCGATTTTGACAAGGTTTTGCCGTTGCTTTTTGACCTTTTCAATAAACCCCGCTTGGATTCCGCTCGCCTTGAATTGCAAAAAAACTCTGCCATTCAAAAATATACCCACCGCTACGACCAGCCGAGCGCTCACGCTTCTGCGCTCTCCTCAAAAGTTGTGTACAAAAATAACCCCAAATTGTGGGAAGCGGATAGTGCGCACCTTGTAAAGGCGAAAAGGGCAAACTTGCTGGCTATCAAGGATGAGGTTTTTGTACCTCGCAGGGTTATAATCGCCGCAGCGGGGGATTTTAACACGGACTCATTGAAAAAAACTTTAACTGAATTGTTCGCAAAATGGAAAAAGGAAAAACAAGCGCATCCGCAATTCCCGCTGCTTGAATTCAACGAGCATACTGGCATTTTTACAAGCGAGAAAAATATCAGCCAAGCGAATATAATAATGGCGGCTCCATTTGTGAAACGTCCGCATCCCGACTATTACCAAACTGCCATTGCAAACTATATTTTAGGCGGCAGTTCGTTTTCCTCTAGGCTTACCAATAAAGTTCGCACACAAGCAGGGCTTGCGTATTCCATTTACAGCTTTGCCCAGTCCGATTACGAAGACATTGCTCTTGTTGGGATAGCTTTGCAGACAAAGGCGGAGTCCGCAAAAGCCGCTTTGCAGATGATTAAGGAGGAATGTTTAAGACTCGGCAAAGAAGGGCCTACCGAAGAGGAGCTTGCATTCGCGAAAAAGTCCCTCATAGAATCCATCCCTGGTATGTTTGAAAATGCGGAAACAACAGCGAATACATTTGCAGTTTCCGAACTGAATGGCCGTAGCTTAGAGCATTACAAGGAATATCCCGAAAAAATCAGAGCGGTCACCGCAGAGCAGGTCAAAGCGATGGCGGCAAAGTATTTTAATCCAGATTCATTTAGAATCAGCGTTGTGGGCGCAAACGATAAAATGCTTTTGGAAAATGTGAAAATGATACCAGTGGATTCGTTGGGATTTTTTTAATTAATCTTTACATTCTTTCCCTCCAAAATCAAGCTACCTCCTGCTTTTATGGTGATGTTGGTGGGAGCCTCTATTTCCAAACTTTTGGAGGAATCATCTAAAAGGAATTTTATCCCGCTCGAAGTTTTGAGGATATTCTGGTGGGAATTTTTTTTGGCAACAGGGCTTTTGCAGGTTCCCTTTGGCAATGCACCCAAAGCGATGGGGCAGTCTATATCTCCGTTTTCAAAGGCTATTAAAACAGGGGTGTCTTTTTTTAGCGGGAAATGAACGCCGCAATCTTCTCCAGCAAAATTCTGCGCTAAATGAACAGGGTAGCTCGCCAACGTGCCGTTGTGATTTTCCTCGTCAAAAGGCATACGGACGGTATAGCGTCCTTTATCGTCTAGAGATGCAAAACTTCCTTTAAAGCCCTCAGTTTTTGCCACTATAATGCCTGGCACTTGCGGTTTTGTTTTGGTGCGTGGCAGCTTGCGCAGCATCCGTTTTGAAAAAGCCGTAATTTGGCAGGTGTAGCCATCGGTTTTGCCCTTTAGCCCGAATGCCGCTTCTTGGTTGCCGCTGTGGAGTGCAGAGCAAATTATAAAAGTTTCGCCAAAAGCTTCGAATGCCGTGCCCGGTCTCATTGGGTAATGCCCATATCCAAAAAAGAAATTCCCGCCATCCCTCGTTTCCAATCGGCTTTTTGCAAAATTCAGTTTCCGCTCTTCAAAAACATTGTCATCGCGTATAACCAATTCGCTGCCGCCTTCGGAGTGCTTTGCAAACTCAATTATGTTTAAACCCTCCAAAAGCCTTTGCATAAAAAACAGGTCGCTTTCGTCATATTGTATTTTAAAATTCGTCTCGTAATAGGAATTTAGTTTGCACTTCGCTAGAATGCCGTTTTTCTTTAAAAGCGAGCGGATGATGGTTTCCGCATCGGTTTGGCAATAAACCGCGCATCTCTTTTCTTTGTCCGCATAATGCCGGAAGGTTTTAACGCGCAGGGTTATTCGGGAAAAGCCCTTGCCAGATTGCTCCTCGTGGCACTCCGTTGCTATGCCGTTGAAAAACTCCTTTTTCTTTTGATATTCAAAGGAAAAACTCGCTTTTTTCCCGAACATGGATTCCGAGCAGCCGGAAGAAGCCAAAAAACTGACGCTTAGATAATCGTCTCCAGAAATACCCTCTAACAAGCTAAAAGAGAGAACTGCGGGCTTTCCGCTGAATCCAGCTACGGACAGATTGAATGATGATGTATTTGCCATACACCTTAGACGCTTGTCGCGGGAAAAAAAATTCAAAAAAATGAATTTTTGCAATTTTTTTTACACTTTTTATACTAATTCAGCATTTTTGCCGAATAATTCCTTCCAGGGTAGCCCCCATTTGCCTATTTCCGCCATAAACGGGTCTGGGTCTAGCTGTTCCATATTGAATACGCCCTTGCCCCTCCACTTATCGGTTAGAATGAGGCTTGCGCCGAGCATCGCGGGTACACCAGTTGTGTAGGCAATTGCCTGCCCCTGAACCTCTTTGTAACACTCTGCGTGGTCGCATACATTGTAGATGAAGTAATTCTGCGGTTTGCCGTCCTTTTGCCCTGTGATTTGGCAGCCTATGCAGGTTTTGCCCGAATAATTTTCGCCAAGCGTTGAGGGTTCTGGGAGGAGTGCTTTCAAAAATTCCAAAGGTATAATATCCACGCCCTTGAATTTCACGGGGTCTATGCGTGTCATCCCTACATTTTTTAAAACGGTCAAATGCTTGATGTATTCGTCTCCAAATGTCATCCAAAAGCGAGCGCGTTTTATTTCGGGAAAATGTTTCACAAGGGATTCCAATTCTTCGTGAAACAGCACGTAGGAACCGCGTACGGCTACTTCCGGGTAGCTTATGTCTTGGCGGATGGATAGCGGCGGAATTTCCTTCCAATCGCCATTTTCAAAATAGCGACCGTTCTGCGTTATTTCCCTTATGTTTATTTCAGGATTAAAATTCGTGGCAAAAGCTTTGCCGTGGTCGCCGTTGTTGCAATCCACAATATCCAGCGTATCCATTTTGTCAAAGTGGTGTTTTTTTGCGTAGGCGGTATAGACATTCGTGACTCCGGGGTCAAAGCCGGAGCCGAGCAAAGCCATTATGCCAGCGTCTTTAAATCTTTCGTGGTAAGCCCATTGCCAAGAGTATTCAAAGTGTGCAATATCTTTTGGCTCGTAGTTTGCGGTATCTAAATAATCAACGCCTGTTTCTAAACAAGCGTCCATTATAGCTAAATCTTGGTAGGGGAGTGCGATGTTCAAAACCATTTTGGGTTTAAAATCCTTTATGAGGGCTGCAACCTCAGCGGATTTGTCCGCATCAACTTTTGCCGTGCTTACTGGAATGTTTTTTATGCGGCTTGCTATTGTTTTAGCTTTGCTCTCCGTGCGGCTCGCTATGAGCAATTCCCCGAACACATCGCTATTCTGCGCGCATTTTTGGGCAACCACATTAGCAACGCCCCCCGCTCCTACTATCAAGGCCTTATTTGTCATGAGAGGAAGATAGAAATTTCTATCTTCCTATTCCGAGGATAAAATGACAGATAGACTTTGCAAAAATTTGACAGCTGGCTTGGCTGGCTTGATAGCTCTAATAACCTACGCCATTACCGTGGCACCCACCGTTAGCTTTTGGGATTGCGGTGAATTCATAGCCAGTGCCTATACCCTTGGTATACCACATCCGCCAGGGAGGCCCTTTTTCATCTTGTTTGTGCGCGCTGTGATGATTTGCCTGCCCATGGTTGAGGAAATTGCGAAAAGAGCTAATTACATATCGGCCTTTGCATCTTCTGCCGCGGTTTTTATGATGGTGATTTTCGTTTGGGATTTGCTCGTAAAATTGACAAAGAATACTTCGAGATTTATCTTAATGGCAGCTTCTCTGTCCGCTGGTTTTCTGCTAACTTTTGCGGATACATTTTGGTTTAACGCTGTGGAAGCCGAAGTTTATAATATCATAATGTTTTTGACGCTTCTAATTTCCTGGCTCGGTTTAAAATATTATAATTGCAGCGATGAAGGGCAAAGAAACCGTTATTTGGTATTTATATGCTACCTCGCTTATTTGGGCGTGGGTTTCCATCTTTTTGCGATGCTCATAATACCGGCTGTTTTTGTTTTGGTTTTGCTCGCAAACGGGAGGCCCGTTCAAGACTTGATAAGCCGCTGGCCGCTCTGGGTTTCTGGCACCATACTCTGTTCCTTGGTTTATGCTATTTCAAATTTCTTAACTTGGTCTTTGATTCTTTTGGTTGTTTTATTTGTTGCGTGGCTAATGGCAAAGAAGAGCGACTATTACAAAGATATTTCGCTTTCCCTCGCTTTGACCGTAGTGGCTCTTATAGGTTTCAGTGCTCATCTCTACATACCAATTCGCTCTTCGCTAAACCCCACGATAAACGAAAACTCCCCTAAAATAGATTTAAGGGATAGCGATGGCAATTTTAAATTGCTAAATCTTTTGCCCGGCAAAGAAAAAGAAAATTGGAGAGCCTTTTACGATTATCTCGAACGCAAACAGTACGGTTCCGAAAGCATGATCACTAGATCTTTTTACCGCCGTGCGCAGTTTGAAAATCAAATTTTAGCATTCCCGCACATGGGTTACGGTGGCTGGCAGCTCGCCCAATATACACCGTTTAAACCCGGCGAAGTCAACTACACCAGAAAAGGCGGTAATTATGTAGCTGACCCGGAGAATAATCCTCCTGTTGTACGCGGCCCTTTTGAATTTCCTACCATTATGATGAGCATTGGCAACAATAAACCAATACAAGCGGTTATATTTTTGCTCTTCAACGGCTTGCTTTTGTTGGTAATTGTCAAAGCATTTAAAAGTGATAAGACTATAGCCATATACTTAGCTTTGCTTTACCTGTTATGTTCCGGCGGGCTTTTATGGTATTTGAATTTCTCTGATGGAACCAAACCGGAGAGGCGTGATTATGAAATATGGCAAGAGGGAGTGAATTCTTACTTGGACATGCTTTCAAAAAATGGGATATCTACGGGAATTACAAAAATTCCAGACCCCAATAAACTTTTGAACATTCAACGTAAAATTGGCGAAGACTATGCAAAAGGCATAAGACCTAGCCCAGCCGAACAATCGAGCGCTTGGCAAAGTTGGAGCGGGATTCAAGCTGCTTTTGCAAATGTGGGAATTCCGGAGTTTTCTCTACCAGAAGCGGTACATTTGGAGGTTAGGAATAGGGATTATTTTTACAGTCCGGCATTTGTGTTCATGTCCCTGCTTTACGGGGTTGGTATAGGGTTTTGCCTTATAAACATTCAGAGGAGAAGAGCGAATCTGCTGTTGCCCAGTTGCATAGCTATAGTTGTGCTTTGCGGAGCGGTTCCGCTTTTTGCCAACTACAAGGAGCATAACAGAGGCAACCTTTGGGTACCGTGGGATTACGCATATAACCTGCTGATGAGCTGCGAACCAAACGCAATACTTTTCACCAATGGCGATAACGACACTTTCCCTCTTTGGTTTGCTCAAGAGGTTGCAGGCATAAGAAAGGATGTGAGAGTTGTTAATTTGAGCCTTGGCAATACCGACTGGTATATAAAGCAGATGCTGGAAAATGAACCCATCCTTAAACTGAGGTACGATAAAGCTGGCATAGACAAGAGAATGGTGCTCTCTGAAAGTAATTATAGAGATCGGGAGCAAAAAATAGATTTTTGGGTTGAAAGAGCAACTGAAGCAATTCCGACTTTGGAAAAACGCATTGAAATTTTAAATGAGCGTTTGGATTCTGCTCGCGCTGTTGAAGCAGATACATCGGAAATAGTCAAAGAACTTTTCCGGCGAAAAGTATGGCTTCAGACATATACCGCGTTAAAAGAATGGGGAACACCCCGCTCTGGCGGTATTATGCAAACGCAATACAAACTTGTTGTTGATTTAACGATGTTTAATTTGGACAAGCCTATACATGTTTCGACAACTGTTGGGCTTTCCAATGCTGTTGGCTTGGACAAATACATGGTTCAAAAGGGCATGGTATGGGATTTGGTAAAGGGAGTGCTCACTCCAATCAAGGATAGCGTGGATATAGCTAGGTCAGCTTTCCTTGTGGATAGCGTATTCAAATATAGGGGCTTGGGCGATGGCACAACCTATATAAACAACGAAACGGAACAGCTCCTTTACAATTACAACAGTATATATATGCGTTTGACAAGCTCAATGGCAGACAGCATTACTTATGCACGAGCTATGGATAACTCAGCGGATATTCCAAGAATGTTGGAAAAGGGACTCCGTTATGCAGATCTTGGCATAAAACAATTTTCAAAAGAATGGCGTAATTACGCTATTGCTGCTGAATTGCTGCAAATAGCTGGAGAAAATGCCCGTGCCGCTGTATATTTGGAAAAAGGACTGTCCGAAATAAGTTCAGAAACTTATGGCAAAAGATATTTGGCGCAAATGCTGGGCAGATTAAACGGTACTACTGTTCAGGGACCATAGATGGATTTAAGCATAATAATCCCCATAAAGGACGAGGCAGAAAGCCTGCCAGAATTATTTGCTGAGATAAAAACAGCCGTTTTGCCTTGCAACGCACGTTTTGAAGTTATAGCAATAGACGACGGTTCAAGGGATAATTCCTGGGAAGTTCTGCAAAATTTATCCAAGGAATACGATTTTTTAAAAGCGGTTAGGTTTCAGTATAACTGCGGAAAAGCTGCGGCTTTATCACACGGGTTTGGCATGGCAAAGGGCAAGTATATAGCAACAATGGACGGCGATTTGCAAGACAACCCAGCGGAAATCCCAGAGATGCTGAAAATGCTCGAAAACTGCGATTTGGTCTGCGGCTGGAAAAAGAAACGACACGACCCTTGGCATAAAACAATACCGAGCAAATTCTTCAATTTGGTTGTTTCAATAGTTTGCGGGCAACGCCTGCACGATTTTAATTGCGGTTTGAAAATTTACAGAGCAGAAGTTGCAAAGAGCGTTAGGCTTTACGGCGATTTTCACAGATTTATCCCTCTAATGGCGAGCTGGAACGGTTATAAAATTGCGGAAAAAGTTGTTGAGCATAGAGCGAGGCGGCACGGAATTTCCAAATATGGCGTTTCCAGATTGGTATCGGGTTTTCTAGACTTGTTGACCTTGATGTTTTTGCGTAAATTTTCTATCAAGCCTCTGCACCTTTTTGGCACTTTGGGTTTATTCATGTGCATTGCGGCATCCGCTGTTTTTGGCTATTTTGGCTATGAATGGATTTCCACAGGTGCTTTAAGAGTTCGCCCTTTGCTCATTTTAGCGGGTTTTGCTTTTGTCTCTGGCATTCAGTTCATATCGCTTGGGCTTTTGGGCGAAATGCTGAATTCCAAATTACTCCCAAGCGCGCCGCCACTTTCCGTTTTTCCACCGCAAAAACAGGAATAGCGGGAAGGCTGTCCATATAAACACGGTTGTGCCCCAAGTTTCTATAACCCCAATTTTAAAAATATTTAAGAGCACATAAGATAGAATTGTTATTGCCCAGTGCAAACCGCTTGATATGAACATAACCGCAAAGGTATCGCCTGCGCCACGCAATGCTCCGGCATAAATCACCATAAGGGTTTCAACCGTCACATAAACCGCTGCGAGCCGTATCATCTTTATAGCCAAGGCTTTTGACTCGTCCCATTCAGGATTTATAACGTGCGGTTTAAAGATATTTACCAGAATATCCGGTATGCCTACGAATAATATAATTATGAACCCGGAATAACAAAGCCCTATTTTTATGCCGGAAATAGCCGAGCGATTTGCGGAGGCAAAATCCCGCGCTCCTATGTACTTGCCAACCAAACTGGTAGCTCCTATCTCCAAGCCTATTAAAGGTACAAAAGATACCATATCCCAACTGAACGTGATACTCGTAGCGGTTGCCGCTGCCAAACTCTGAGAATCAAATACGAGTATTAAAGCCTGGAAAGCGAGCATATTCAAAAATATCTCCGTGCCGGATGGCAAGCCCTTTTTTATCAAGGTAGAAGAAATTCTTCTGCTGAAACGCCAGCACTTGTTTGTGGAAAAATTTTCTCTGTATTCCTTGCTGAAAAATTTGAAAAGCAAAATGCAAAGAGCAGCGAAGCTGCCAGCTATAATGGCAAGGGGAGCGCCGACTATATCAAGCGCGGGCAAACCGAGCTTGCCAAATGTTAAGCCGTAGCTGAAGAACAGAGTCACCACAAGCCCTGTTAATGTTGCCGCCATCACAATGCGAGTTTTTCCAAGCCCTATAAAAAAACAGGCAAAAGCGTGGCGAGCCATTGTGATTATTGAGCCGTAGAGCAGGATATTGTAATACTGTATTTGCAAAACGCTCTGCTGCGCAGGGACATCAAAGGAGTTTAAATAAATATGCGCGAGTGGCATAAGAGCAAGAGCCAGCGGGTAGCTGCATATAGCCATGAGCAATGCCTGCACAAGCACAAGCGAACAGCGGGCTGTTTTTTGTGCCCCTAAATTTTGCGCCACCATTGCGGTGGAGTAGCCTATCACTCCGTTGAAGAATACTACCGTTACCATTTCCATCAGCCCGCCCGCTAAAGCAGCGTTCATATAATCGGAGCCGAGTTTTGATAAAAATAGGCGATTTATAAAAACCAGAAATGTATCAAAAGACATGGATAGCACCATAGGCATAGCCACCACCAGCATTTCCTGAACCCCGCCTTTTTGCGGATTGTCTTTGAAAAACTTCATTGCGAAATGAAATCTAGAAAAAGCAAGTTACATTTTTTCTATTTTCCCATAAAATGCGTGCAATCACAGGTTTAATAGGTTCTGGGAAATCCCTTGTAGCTTCTGTTGTTAGAGAGGCTGGTTATGAAGTTTTAGATGCAGATACCGTTGCCCATGAGCTTTACAAGGAACATGCAGGGTTGCGAAAAAAAATTGCCGCAGCGTTTGGCTATGAAGCTATAACGGAAAAAGGCATAAATCGTTTTTATATTGCAAAAATAGTTTTTAACGATGCGCAAAAGCTCTGCCTTTTGGATAACATAGTTCACCCTGTTTTGCAACAGGAAATTGAAGAGAGAAACCCGCCTTTTGTGGAAGCTGCCGTTTTATATAAATGGACAGACTTTGCAAGAAATATGCAGGCGATTTGGGTTGTGGAAGCAGACGAAAGCGTAAGGAGAGAACGTCTATTGAAAAAGGGGATGAACGAGAAGGATGTTGAGAATAGGCTGCGTATGCAGCCACAGGATATTGGGAGTAAGGAATGGGGAGTGGAAAAAATAGTTAAGATTAAAAATAACGGCGCTCCGGAGGTTTGCATTGATTTCACGAAACGTCTCCTTAAAAAAATATAACACTTTTAAGATTGGGGGGAATGCGAAGCTTTTTGCCGAACCTAAAACCATTCGCGACATTAAGGATTTATTTCTGTTTTGCAGGCAAAATAATGAAAAGTTTTTTATTTTGGGTGCTGGGAGCAATGTGCTTTTTGGAGATGAAGGCTTTGACGGCTTGGTGATAAAAATAGGGAAGCATTTTGAAACAGGAAAATCCTTGCACACCCTTATCCAAACTGCCGCAGACAAGGGTTTAGGCGGTATAGAAAAATTGGAGGGCATTCCCGGAACCATTGGCGGGGCTATTTTTATGAATGCCAGCGCGCACGGGCAGCAAATTTCCGATTGCATAGAAAGCGTTGTTTCCGTGACTATATATGGCGAGATAATAACAAGAACAAAGGAAGAATGTAAATGTGCTTATAGAAACAGCGTGTTCAGAATGTTGGATGAAAGTATCCTCTCCGCTGAATTCAATTTTGTCCCGATGGCCAAAGATGTTATAAACAAGAATAGAAAAGAGGTTTTGGCTTGGCGGCGCGAAAAACAGCCTTTGAAATACCCAAACGCTGGCTCCGTGTTTAAAAATCCAACCAATAATATACCCTTAGCAGACAGCCGCGTGTCTGCGGGTTATCTCATAGATTCTTGTGGGTTAAAAGGGTGCAGGGTAGGCGATGCGCAAGTTTCCGAGCTTCACGCTAATTTTATTGTGAACAGGGGCAGTGCCACGGCAAAAGATGTCAAAGCCCTGATTAAAAAAGTGACGCAAACCGTCAAGGATGCCCACGGAGTGGATTTGGAAACAGAGATTATAGTAGCCACTGGCTAATCGGAGTTTTGTTTTGAAAAAAATTATAAAATGGATTTTTTTAGGACCCGATGCGCATGAAGTTGTTAAAACAGATATTTTTCTGCAAATTGCAACCGCTAACGCGATAGCCGTGGTAGGGTCATTTTA
>JAITFO010000030.1 GCA_031281265.1 Candidatus Fibrimonadaceae bacterium | reverse complement strand
GGCAGCAACCGGACTTGAATTGGCGAAACCCCGAAGTGAAAAGAGCGATGTTCGATATAATGCGCCATTGGCTTGATTTGGGCATTGACGGTTTTCGTTTGGATGTAATAAACTTGCTCTACAAAGATAGTGAATTAAGGGATAATGAAGTTGGATTTTTCAAAAAATCAAAGATATATAATCGCAATCAACCAGAAGTATATGACCTTTTAAGGGATTTCAGGAAATTGCTGGATAGCTATCCCGAAAAGACGAGTGTTGGCGAGATTTACGCTCCGCCGCCGGGGAATACGGATTTGGCGGTGAGTTTTTTGGGAAGCGGCACCGATATGCTGCATTTGGTCTTTGATTTTTCGCTGGTATTCACGCTGTGGAAAGCGTCCAGCTATTATAAAATCATAACTAATTATTATGAAAAATTGCCTGCGACTGGCTGGCCTAGTTTTTTTCTCTCCAATCACGATATAGGGCGTAGCGTTAGGCGTTTGCTATGGGAGCGCAACAAATACGCCAAGGCAAAACTTCACGCTGTTCTGCTACTGACTTTGAAAGGGACTCCGTTTATATACTACGGCGAAGAGATAGGTATGGAAAACGCCATAATTCCTAAAAGGCATATCAGGGATTTATATGGAAAATTTTTCTATCCATTTTTCAGAGGGCGCGACCGCGCACGTACGCCTATGCAGTGGAGCGACAAGCAACACGCTGGGTTCAGCGAGCAAAGCCCGTGGCTGCCTGTTTCGGAAAATTATATGGAAATAAATGTAAAGGCACAGCAAAAAGACAAATATTCCATTTTAAGCATATACAAAATGTTGATATTCCTCAGAAAAAAATATGCCGCTCTCCACGCGGGCGATATAGAATTCCTCAATAAAGGCGAAGATGATTTTTTGATGTATTCCAGAAAGCACGGGGACGAGGAGATAATAGTGCTTTTAAATTTCAGCAAAACCGAGAAAAAAGTTCACATAAACGCTATAAGATACACCTCAAAAATCCTTTTTTCAACGCACGGTGGCACAACCCTAACCAGCGGCGGCCTAATTTTGCAGGGTTTTGAAGGGATTGTTATAAACGTCTGAACTGTAGAATACACTACCTATCCAGCCTTCCGTCTATATATTCCTTGTCTTCTTTTTCGAGAAATTTATTTTTTTCAAGCATAAAAGTCAACGCTCTGATAGTGTCGTTCAAGTGAGCGAAGTCGTTGGTTTTAAGCTGGGTGTGAAATGCACTTATTTTTTCGTCCATTGCTCTTAAAAGAGACACTTCTAAAGCACTCAGCTTTCTCTCAAAAGAAGTGTTGAGCTTCACGTACCCACAGTAGCCGAGCACTATCAGCACCAGCATACGCATATTCTCTGCATTTAACAGCAATTCCACCATTTTCTCCATAAAAAGCACCTCTTTTTGAATTTATATATCCTTAGACGCTTGTCGAGGCAAAAAAAATTCAAAAATCTTCACTTTTTTACAAATATAGTAAAATTCTGGCAGTTTTTCCCTTTTACAAGCGTCTAAGGTATATGAATCTAAGAGAGTCGCTTTCGTTTTTCTTTTTTGGGAATGTCTGCGTTGGGTGCGGGCATGGTTCGCAAAAACTTGACCCCTGGCTTTGCCCAAATTGCAAAGAGGAACTTATTGTATGCGGTGAGCATCCTATATGGCCCGGCAAAGAAGATGCAATTTGCCTATTCCCTATGAATTCGCTTACAAGAAACCTCATTTTGGCTATGAAATACAAGGGTATGCAGAAAATAGCCTCGTATTTGGTGGCACATTCCTCCGTTGGGCGCAAAGGGGAAGCCCTGCAAATTTTGGAGGGCTGGGGAAAAAATATGCCCTTTATCCCCGTGCCTGTGCATAATGCCAGAATGAGGGAGCGGGGCTACAACCAAAGCGAGCTTGCCGCGTTTGAGCTTTCCCTGCATTGCGGAGGAAAATTGCAGAAAAACATCTTAAAAAGGCGAATTTACAAGCCATCTCAGACATCGCTCGGCAGCGGAGCACGTTCCTTAAATGTTGCAGGGGCATTTGAAGCGAAAAATGCAAAAAGTTTAAACCTCGCTCCAAAAAACGGAGTTGTTGTTGTGGATGATGTTTACACGACAGGGGCTACAACTTCTTCCTGCGCGAGGGCACTGAAAAGAGCGGGCTTTGAGAATATAAAAGTTTGCGCCCTGCTCTACGAATTTCCCGCAAGTGCGGTGGCAGACTTGGCGGCAGATAAAAAAATGGGGTGGAAAACGGAAAGCAATTAGTTATTAGTTACCTATAATAGTTCCGCTGTTAGAAATGCCGGAGAGTTGCTTTTTGAAAGCCTCCGCGCCTTCCCAGCCAATGATGTGTATGGATTTTAAACCTCTTTCTATGGATTCTAAAGCGCTTTGAACTTTTGGGATCATTCCGCCGGAGATTACGCCGCTTTGGATTAGAGAGTTTGCCAAGCCTCTGTTTAAATGAGGGATGATTTTTTTATCCTGATCTAAAACCCCGCTTATGTCGCTTATCAAAATAAAGCTATCCGCTTTGAGCGCAATAGCAATCTCGGAGGCGGCTGTGTCTGCGTTCACGTTGTAAGAAATTCCGTCCCCATAAGATACCGGGGAAATCACGGGGGTTATGTTTGAGGCAAAAAAAGCCTCCAAAATCTGCGTATTCACCTTGAATATATCGCCAACCGCCCCTAAATCGCCTTTGCCTTGCAAGGGTTTTGCTTCCAGCAGTTTGGCATCTACGCCGGAAATGCCCGCGACGTTTGCGTTGTTTAAGAGCAGCATTCTAACGAGTTTTTTATTGACTTTGCCGCTGAGAGTCATCTCCACCATATCCATTATGGCAGGGGTTGTAACCCTAAGCCCGTTTATGAATTTGGGTTCCTCGTTCAGCAAAACCAGATTTGCGTTTATATCTTTGCCGCCGCCGTGCACAATGACCAGGCGAAAATCCTTGGACACCTCTGCCGCCACTACCGCAAAATCCAGCAATTTAGCCTCATCCACCGCAAGCGACCCGCCAATTTTAACGACAATGGTTTTCAAATTACCTGTCCAGCCTTCCGTCTATATATTCCTTGTCTTCTTTTTCGAGAAACTTATTTTTTTCAAGTGTGAAGGTAAGGGCTTCGATAGTGTTGTTTAAGTGAGCGAAGTCATTGGCTTTAAGCTGGGCATGAAACGCCGCCAGCTTTAGGTCTATCTTTTCGTCAATTGCCCTTAAAAGAGACGGTTCCACTCCATTGATTTTTTTGTCCAAGAAGCCGAATTTTTCGTCTATCTTCTTGTCCAAAAAGCCGAACTTGCCGTCTATCTTCTTGTCCAAAAAGCCGAACTTGTCGTCTATCTTCTTGTCCAAGAAGCCGAACCTATCATCTATCTTCTTGTCCAAGGCGTAGAACTTCCTATCAAAAGACATATTGAGCCTAACGTACCCGCAAAAGCCGACCGCTATCACCACCAGCATACGTACGTTATCTGCATTTACCAGCAATTCCACCATTTTCTCCATAAAAAGCACCTCTTTTTGAATTTATATATCCTTAGACGCTTGTCAAGGCAAAAAAAATTCAAAAATCTTTACTTTTTTATAAATATAGTAAAAGTAAGGGCGTTGCATGCAACGCCCCAACCACAAACAACCCCAAAAATTCTGGCACGGTTTTTGCATTCTCTAAAATATGGGAAATAGTCTCAAATATTTTAACCGAAGGAGAGCAAAATGCTAAGATCCCTTAATTCCGGTGTGTCCGGATTGCTAAACCACCAAGTCCGCATGGATAGCGTTGGTAACAACATAGCGAACGTCAATACGACCGGTTACAAAGCCCGCCGCACCACGTTCTCGGAAAGCTTCAGCCAACTTGTGAAGGGCGCGAGCCGCTCGGAAAGCAAGGCGGGTGGCACAAATCCTATGCAGATAGGTTTGGGCGTTGCCGTTGGCTCCGTTGATATGATAATGGGGCAGGGTAATCTGCAAAATACAGGCAGGTTGCTGGATATTGGCATAGAAGGCAATGCCTTTTTTGGCGTCTCCGATGGTGTTGGTACATATTACACGCGTTGCGGAGCATTCCAATTGGATGCACAGGGTTATATAGTGCTACCCACAAACGGAATGGTTTTGCAGGGCAAAATGGCGGACTCCATGGGCAACTTCCCTCCGGGCACCGCGATAGGCAATTTACAGATTCCACTTAACCAGCAATCTCCGGCAAAGGCTACCACCGAGGTGACCTTAGCTCGCAACCTAAATATGGATGGAGATGCAAAAGGCTCTGTCACTTATACCCAAAGACTGCTGCACGCAGCAGACGGCGAAAGGTCTTACGGAGCAAACGGACTTAACGACAACGGCCGCGGCAAACACGACACTGTTCTCACTTCCTTATATGATGGCAACGGCAAGTCGTTCAACATGAAGGAAGGCGATATTATAACAATGTCTTTCTATACCGACACTACTTATGAAAACAAGATAGAAGCTTCGTTCTTTATAACAGGAGATGGGGCTAAGGTAAATCGTGTTCAGTGGAACCCTCCTACTGGGACCGTTCCTCCTACTGTTGACCCTACACCTACCAACATCATCAATACTGTGTCTGGAACGGTTGATTTCAGCAAAGGCAATATGAATATCAACAGCTTGGACGATTTAATGCAAGCTATTCAGTTCACTTTAAAATCGTACCTAGACACCGTTTCTCCATTAGATACAACTCTATTTCCTGGTGTGGACATAGACTATAAAGGCCCATTAAGCGTTTCTTTATCCGAGTCAGGAGCGTTGCAAATAGAAGGTGTCCGTTCCGATATCTTTGGTTTTAGCATACAAAGCTCCAATCCCAACAGCGGAAAAATTGATGAAAGTGCTTCTGTGACCAAGGCGTTTAATTTTGGCTCTTATCTTGGGCCCGGCGTTTTGGGTAGCCAAACCTACACCGCAAATGGTTATGTAGGTCCTGTGACCATCCCCGGAGCAACCGCATTAAATGCGCTAAATGGCGCATCCTTCCCGGCTAATGCTTTATATTTGGATAAAAACGGAGGTGGTGCAGGAACAGATCTTGAGATATGGGTACCTGTAACCGTTCCCAATAATGCTAGCTTTGGTACTGTTGCAGGCTTGGTTCCGAATTATGATAACACTACCCCAGCTATTTCTGTAGTGAATGATAGTGGAGAAACCCTCAGCGTACGGATTCCTGGGACTTTAACTGCTGGTTCGGTGATTGCCGCGAATGGTATCATTAATAATAGCGGTTCGCCCGTGGATGTTACAATAAATGGTGTTGCTTCTCAAGTTGGAAATGGTAAGTCTTTTCCTGTAGGTGCTACTCTTGTTGGAGCAGCAGCTGTTTGGGTTCCGGGCACAGTTCAATATCCTGGCACCCAACTTCCTGTTCCTCCATGGACTACTGGCGACCTATCAAACGGTACAGAGGCTATCCCTGCTTCAGTACTTGTAAGCGCTGGTACTTTTACCCAGACTGGTAATAATTTAGTGGACTGCATTAATATTAGCGGTAAGTCCGTAAATGTATTTGTCGCAAGCACAGTTGATTTTGATACCGCTACTCCCCAAGTTGGAACTCCTATTCCAGCTGGCTCTAAGAATCGTAGTGCTGCTGAGGTTGTAGTTAGGGTTGAAGCAGAAGCCACTTCAGGCGTATTGCTACGCCCAGCGGAGCAATACGATTATTTGGCAAATGTTCTAAACGCTAACGGAAATGAGATGAAGTTGGTGGACGGAGCGAGAATCAGCTTTGTCGCTTCTATAGGCGAGGATAGGATTAACTCCACCCCGTTGACTTTCAAGCAAGGTTCCACCCTGCTGGATGATTTGATGATGCAGCTGCGCAACGATTTGAAATTGCCCTACGACTATATGGGCAAGGACAATAACAATTACCCCAGCGTTGCTATAAAAACACCCAGCTTGGGCGAAGATGGCATACCAGAAGGAGCGCTTGTGTTCCGCGGCTTGCCCGGCAAGGCGTTTGATATACAGAACCTGAGTATCACGGCACAAAACCCCGGCGGAGTTGCGCTTCCACCTTCTGGATTTATGGAAGCGATGGCAACAACTCAATACAGGGCGGCGATAAATGCTGAAGTTGTTTCCACCACTATTGGGATTTTTGATGATTCTGGTGCAGAACATCTGCTCAGATTTGAGTTCACGCATACCGGTGTCAATGGTGAATGGATATGGAAGGCGAGTTTCAGTGGCAAGGAGATAATCAACCCTCCTGGCAGCGGTTCTGGCAAGATAACCTTTGGACGAGACGGCACCCTTGCGGCTTGGCTCTTTGACGATGGCGGTTCTGCCCTCCAGTTTGACCCTGCCAACGGTGCAAAAGCTATGCGAGTGAGATTGAGCGCAGGTGGCCCCGGCAATTGGAAAGGCTTAACCCAGTCCGATGCACCATCAACCGCTCAAGCCCAAACTCAAGATGGCTACACCTCAGGCAGCCTAACGGAGATGAGCATAGATGAGTTTGGCCTTATAGAGGGTAAATTCTCGAATGGCATAAACAAAAAAATAGCCCAGATTCTAGTGGTTGACTTTGCAAACCCAGGCGGCTTGATGGATGTATCCGATAACGTTTACACCCTTTCCGCTAACTCCGGCGAACCTATATGGGGCAGACCAAAGAATCAAAGCTCCTCTTCGTTGAGGCCGGGTGCATTGGAAATGGCAAACGTTGATTTGGCTAATGAGTTTACCAACATGATAACCACCCAAAGAGGTTATCAGGCAAACAGCCGAATAATAACGGTGAGTGACACAATGCTAGAAGAAGCAGTGAACTTGAAGAGGTAGTCTTATGTATTTTGACCTTGAAGCCAAAAGTAAGGATAAAAGCACGGTTGGGAACCGTATATGCTCTGCTGAGTATCGCATATTCCCAGCGCGTTGCATGTCGGTTCCGGTACGCCCAACGGCGTATCGCATACGCCCCTCTGGGTGCTACATGCCGTCCACTTCAATACGCCCAGTTGCGTGCCGCGTGCGACCCATTGCGCGTAGGTAAACGGGGGCGGTAGGGGCATCGCGCTCCTACCGCCTCGCGCTTTGATCCACTTCCCAGCTTTTTGAAAATTCTTGATCTTTGAATAAGGTTGCCAAGCCCGTTACTTGTTTCAACCTTAAAATTTCATCTTTGGACATTCCCAGATGTTTTGAAATCCAATTATCACTTTTGCCCATCTCAACCAATTCCGCAACTATATTGCTCATCAAATCTATGTTATGGCTGCCTCGCGCCCTATTGTGCCTTATGGTGGATGCCATGCGCTCGGTTATGGGCTTTTCTATTATAGAACAAGGGATAAGCCCTTCTTCTCTTTCATATATATCTGGATGATTGAGCATTATGGAATATCTATGAAAGCCATCCACTATTTCATATACATCTTTCTCTTCGTGATAATATACAACTACGGGCATTGTGTAGCCATCTTCTTTGATGCTGCGATATAAGAGTTCCATTTCCGGTGGTGCTACGCTGTTGGGGTTGTATTCATTAGCTTTTAGCTTTTCCACCGGAATAGCTCGGACATTGTAAGCAGGGCTTATGAATTCTCTTTTTTTCGTCTTTTGTTCTTTTTTCATTTTTGCTCCTATATCATTTTGTATTTCTCTAGTAAGGCCTGCATACGTTCCCGCTGATTTTTTGTTTGCCCAAAGGAGAGGGAATGGCATAGTTGGTCGTTTTTCAATACACATATAGCCATGCGACGCCAAGTTGGCCCAAGTCTTTTTGCTTCTGCCCATATTGGAAGCCTATCCGGTATAGTTTTATAAATCACAAGCGGCAACTTTTTTTTACCGCGTTTTGAAAATTCACCGGATAAAATGGCATCTGTTGGCAACCAAGATGTATTCACAGCAGAGCCTTTGGTTTGCCAATAGCTTATAAACCTAGCAAACTTTGTTTTATAGTGGTCAGCCAATGCTTTTGGAAGGGTTCCCAGCAGCAATTGGGTATAGCTCTTCCAAGTGTGCCCCTTTGGAAGAGTTACATGCCTATATCCTAACATTCTAGTTCCGCAATATATATTTCCAAAATTCGCACCGCTAACGCGGTTCACCACCCTTGCCCAAGTTTCCGGTTCTATTTTGCGGAACATGCTTAATCCTATGCGCTGGTCATCTCCATAGGGCTGGCAAATCCTCATTTGGTCTAATGTAGCTCCTGCTTTGTAAAATAAATCGTATAGTTTATTGTATTCCCATTCAAGTTTGTAATTCCCTATCCATATATCTCTATTGCTCCAGTCGTAAATAGGGTAACAATAGTACAACTCTTTATCTTTGAATATCTTTGTTGTCCATCTGTAATTATCCAACATATTTTTATCTTTAAAAGCAACGGTTCTAAACCTGTTAAAACTCTCATCGGAGCGAATTCCCACCAAGCCCGCTGTTTTTTTATCCCCTGCATACCATGCCCCGAATTTCTTGATAAATTCCTCAAATTCCATATTTTTTCTGAAAAACGGGAAGGGGCAATTTTTTTGGGTAATGCACGGATAGTCTGGGTATTCCCTAATCCATTTATCCCTATTTTTCAAGTCCCAACAAGTCCAAAATGGTTCAAAAACGCTCAGGGAATTTCTGAGGTTCAGTGGCAGGCAACACCAATACACATCAAACAGATCGTGATTTTTTGCGAGCGTTCTTTTGATATAATCAATTGTCACCTCGTATTGACCTTCTAAGTCAATAAATAGGATGCCTATTTTTTTGGTTATCTTATGTTTCCTCATATAATCAACCACAAGATTCAGCATAACACCGCTATCTTTCCCCCCACTAAATGCTAAATATACCTTTTCAAATTTTTTGAAAATAATACCTATACGTTCAATTGAAGCCGCATACACATTTTTCTTTAGATATTTCTTTACAGACATAAATTTACAATTTTTAGACTCACCTCAAAAATAGTAAAATTTTCCTAAGACTTTGGGAGTTTATTTTTTATAAACAACCCAGGTGCTTTCAAGGAGCGTGTTTAAGTCCGAATGTTCTGCCTGCCAGCCCAAAAATTCCTTTGCATAAGCTGGGTTTGCCAAAACAGTGGGGGCATCACCTACGCGGCGGGGTGCTATTTTGTATTCAATTTTTCTGCCGGATATGCGTTCTGCCGCCTTTATAACCTCTAAAACGCTAGTTCCGCTGCTACCCCCCAAATTAATCGTGAAACTTTTGCCAATGCTTTGCAATTTATCAAAAGCCATTCTGTGCGCCCTGGCTAGGTCGCTCACGTGAATATAATCCCTGACCCCTGTGCCGTCTGGGGTTTCGTAGTCGTTTCCGAACACCTCCACAAAGGTCCTTTTGCCTACAGCTACTTCCATGACTATGGGGAGCAAATTCGCGGGGTTTTGCTCCAAACCGCTAATCCTGCCCTTAATGTCGTAACCCGCTGCGTTGAAGTAGCGGAGTGCGGCATAGTTTATTCCCCTTAATTTTCTGTACCACTCCAAATTCTGTTCTATGGCGAGTTTTGTATAGCCGTAATAATTCTCCGGTTCTGTTGTGTGCTTTTCGTCCATCGGCAGATATTTTGGACTGCCGTAAACAGAGGCAGAACTGGAGAACACTATGTATTTCACTCCGTGTTTTGCCGCTGCGTTCAATATGTTGATTGAACCCGTTATGTTGTTGACGCTATATTTTTCCGGCAACAGCATGGATTCACCTGCTGCTTTTAAAGCTGCCAAATGCACAATGCCTTCCGGTTTTGTCTTCTCAAAAAAATCATCCAAACTTTTGACATCCAATATGTCGCCAAGGGTAAAATCCGCTTCTTTAAACAAATTTTGCCTTAGCCCGCTGCTCAAATTGTCATAGACAAAAACCTCATGCCCAAAGTCCAAGAGTTCTCTGGAAACGTGCGAACCTATATAGCCAGCCCCACCTATAACAGCAATTTTCATCTGTCTAAAATCCTTGGCTTATTATGAAGTTAAATTCCATAGTACCAACATTGGCGGCATCAAAACCACCTATCTCAGCGGGGTCAAGAGGCCACGCGAAGTCAAAGCCTATAATGCCAAGCATAGGAACTATAACACGGAAGCCAAAGCCAAAATCACGCTTGAGCGAAGATATATCCCACTCGCGAAGCGGGGAGCCTATGTCTTTGCTGACTTTTTGGCTTGATGAATAAACATCGCCGAACACATTTCCTGCATCAAAGAAGAGCGGGAGCAGGTAAAAACGGTTGGGGGCAATAGGCCAAGTCAATTCTGCGCCAAAATACTGGTAGCTCCTGCCAAGCCTGTATGCACCTAGAGAACCCGGAGTATAACCGCGCATCAAACCTTTATAGCCAAGGGTGCCGCCCATTTGATAAAGCGTGCGGTATTGAAGAGAACTTCCGGTTATAACGCCAAACTCGTTTGTCACGCCAAGGGCTAATTTATCGGTATAAAGCGGGAACCACCATTTTATGCTCAGGTCTGTTTGCAAAAAGCTGAAATCTCCAGCGAGAAAACCTGGGATAGCCCAAGAAGAGGCGAGCACATAACGCGAGCCATCAGTTGGGAATATGGGCAAATTTTTATCATCCCTTATTATCACAAAATCAAGCGAGGCTTCGTTTCCTGTAAAGCGAATAAGGCTGCCTTCCACATTGGGGCCTTGTTCGTTTCTCTGCCAAGTGATGCCTGTTTGCGCATAAAAATAATCATCTGGCCAAGTGAGTCTGCGCCCTACATAAACGCTGCCTCCGTAGCGCGTTACATCAGGGAAAGAGTAACCTTTCCACCAGGTGTAATTTGCGGACACTCCAATTTTGGTTGGGGTATCAAAAAGCCACGGTTCGGAAAAACCCATAGATATGCCTTTTTTATCAAATCCATATTCACCGTTCATGCTCGCGGACTGCCCATCTCCCATGCAGCAGTTGGGAATCGAAAGGTTAAGCGTGAATACCAAGCCATCCGCTTGGCTATACGCTGCGCCCGCGCCAAACTGCCCTGTGCCGGCTTCGCGCTCCACAACCGAGAAAACCAAATCAACATCCTGCTCGCTCACGGGTTGAATATCCGGCACTACATTGTCAAAATAATTCAGCTGCAATATATCTCTAAAGCTGCGTTCCAAAAGAGATTGCCTGTAAGTGTCGCCTGGGTAGAGTTTTATTTCCCTGCGAATCACCTTGTCTTTTGTTTTTGTATTGCCTCTTATATGAACCTTGTGTATTTGCGCGGGCAAGCCTTCGCGTAAGGCATAACTCAAATTTACAATTGAATCGTTCACAAAAATCTTTGTCTCGTCCATCTGCACAAACAGATAGCCGTCTTCTCTATAAGCATCCATAACCGCTTTTTTGGTAGCCTCGTATAGATAATAGTCAAAAACCTTTCCGCTGTCCAAACGAACCTGCGCTTGTAAAAATGCACTTGACAAAACCTCGTTGCCTGCGAAATGCACTTTGCCGGCATAATATTTTCTGCCTTCTTTAAGCTCTATGTATATGCGCACATAGCTCGCGGTGTTGACGCTATCGTACTGCATTAGCGCAGGGATTGTCTCTTCCAAGGAATAGCGGACAAGTAGTTTATCTTGGTAGCGTGTGCGTTTTTTTAAATTGAGCAAGCTGTCTATGCGGGGATTTTTCCAAACCTTGCCTCTTAGGCTCTTCACCCATTCCTTTCTGAGGCTGCTATATGTTATCACGTTGTTCAAAACATCCGCAGCCAACCTTTCGTTATATATGTCCGGTACGGGGAACGCTTGCCTATCTTCCATTTTTGCCCTGTGTTCCCTGTAATAGTGAGAAGCCATTGCCATCCCTTTTCCTATCAAAAAGTGCAATGGATCGCCTTGGTCAGATATGGCTTTGTTCATCTGGGAATAGAGCGTTTGCAAACTTGAACCTCTGCGCACCATGCGCCCCATATAAAAGCGGCAGGTGGAATCCGGCAAATAAACCGCTTTGTATTCCAAAAGTTCTGCATCCAAATAACCGTAATGCCTTGCTGCATTTATAACGGAGTCTCTGTCTGAGTTAAAAACATCTGTTTTAAAATCGCCGCCGCCCCACCAAGACTCTGTTTTTGTCACCATGCGGCTTAAAATTTCCTCTCTGGGTACATCGTTGTTGCCGGAGATGGCAATGGAATCCACTTTTACCTTGTTGCCCTCGCTTATGGATATAACAACCCTATTCTTATGTTCTCCAACAGGGATTTCCTCTATGCTTGCCTCGGCGAGCAAAAATCCCTGCGAGCGGTAATGGCTCAGTATTGCCTGCCTGTCGCGTTCCAATTCGCTTTTGCTGTAAACCGCGCCAGAAGCTATTCTAGTCTTTAATCTCAGCTCGTCTTCCGTTAAATCATCATTGCCTTTTATCACAAGGGTGTCCAAAGCTGGCTGCTCCTTTACCTCAAAAATCAAATCCACATCACCGTTTGCGCCATACACGGCAGATGCTTTAACATCATCGAACAGCCCAGTTTCGTAAAGGGCTTCTATGGATTTTTTAACCTGTTCTGCCAAAAGGGAAGGGGGGTAGCTCGTATTTTCCTTTACCGATATGCGAGATGTTAGCGAGGATTGGCTTGTGTATAAAAGGCCATCTATGCTTATGCTGTTGACCCGGTTATTATCCGAAGCTCTCAAAGGCAAGTCAGCAAACTGCGCAAAAGCGGCTATACTGGAGAAAACCCAAAACAACAATATCCTGAAAAACATCGGAGATTTGAATATAGTAATATTTCTTATATTAGGGCAATGTTATTCTCAGATTTAACGGAGCGTAGGCAACAGCTTTTTGAACGGGCGGCGGCACTCCGCACAAAACATTTTTGCCTTGTTCTGGAAGATTTTTATGACCCTCACAATATATCCGCTGTTATACGCACCTCGGAGGTTTTTGGTTTGCAGAATGTGCATATAATAGAAGAGGATAATACTTACAGGGTGAACAAGGCTATTTTAAAAGGTTCGCTGAAATGGCTCAACGCCTTTATCTACAGCAAAAGAAAAACAGCTATGGACGAGCTTAAAAAACAGGGTTATAGAATAGCCGTTGCAAGCACACACGCGAACAAAACGTTAAAAGAATTGGATTTGTCCAAACCCACGGCTTTTTATCTGGGCGCGGAATTCAGGGGCAACCATAAAGATACCTTAGAACAAGCAGATGAACATTTTATTTTGCCACAATACGGATTAACTGAGAGCTTGAATGTCTCAGTTGCAGCGGGCGTGTTGCTCGCGCATCTGGACATGTATATGCAAGAACAAGGTAGGGAAAAATTTTCGCTTCCCAAGAGCGAACAAGATGCCTTGATTCTTGAATGGAGAAACAGGCATCTGTTCGGGAATGAAAGGTTTAACCCAGTCTCTTTTCAATAGCCGCCAATTCGTCTTTCAACTCTTGAGGCATCTTGTTTCCAAACTTCGGGTAGTGATTGTCGCGGATATCCTTGATTTCCTTTTTCCAACCTTCAACATCCACAGAGAGAATATCTTTTAGGACATCAGCAGAAACGGAATCAGGTTTATCGAACGAAGCTGCATCCGGCATTAGACCAATCGGAGTATCAACCGATTTGCCTGTGCCTTCGCACTGCTCAAAAACCCATTTGAGAACGCGGGAATTTTCGCCATAGCCGGGCCATGCGAATTTACCATCTTTTTTGCGGAACCAGTTGACAAAGAAGAATTTTGGCTGGCTGGCTTCTGGGATTTTTTTGCCCATTTCAATCCAGTGCTTAAAGTAGTCGCCCATGTGGTAGCCGCAGAATGGCAGCATTGCAAACGGGTCGCGGCGAATGTCGCCAACTTTAAGGTCAACAGCAGCAGCGGTGATTTCTGAGCCTACTATGGAACCCATAAACACGCCGTGGTTCCAATTCTTTGCTTCGTGAACCAACGGAATGGTGCTTGGGCGACGGCCGCCAAACAAAATAGCGTCTATTGGAACTCCTTCTAACTTTTCCCATTCTGGTGCGATTACCGGGCACTGCGAAGCAGGGGCGGTAAAGCGAGCGTTTGCGTGAGCAGCAGGTTCTTGGGCTTTGTTGCCTTTATCCTGTACCCAAGGGTTGCCTTTCCAGTCTATGAGTTTGCCTGGGGCATCGTGACCAATGCCTTCCCACCATACATCGCCGTCTTCGGTTAAAGCGACGTTTGTAAAGATGGTGTTTTTAGTGATGGATTTCATGGCGTTTGGGTTTGTGTCTTCGGCGGTACCAGGGGCAACGCCAAAGAAACCTGCTTCTGGATTTATAGCGTAGAGCTTGCCGTCTTTGCCGGGGCGCATCCAAGCTATATCATCACCTATAACCTCAACGTGCCAGCCCGGAATTGTTGGGATAAGCATAGCGAGGTTTGTTTTTCCGCAAGCAGATGGGAATGCAGCTGCTATATATTTGGATTTTTTATCGGATTCGCGGGTAAGTTTTAAGATGAGCATGTGCTCAGCGAGCCAGCCCTCGTCTCTTGCCTGAGTGGAAGCGATACGAAGCGCAAGGCATTTTTTGCCGAGCAGAGCGTTGCCACCGTAGCCGGAACCGTAGCTCCAAATTGTTCTCTCTTCTGGGAAATGAGCTATATATTTCTTTTCGATAGGTGCGCAGGGCCATTTGCCGTTGTCTTTTTCGCCAGCGGCAAGTGGTTTGCCTATGGAGTGCAAGCAAGGGACAAATTCGCCATCACCCAAAACTTCCAAAACCTTTGAACCTACGCGTGTCATGATGTGCATGTTTATAACAACATAAGGAGAATCGCTTAGCTCAACGCCAATTTTTGCGATGGGGGAGCCTACTGGGCCCATTGAGAATGGGATAACATACATAGTACGCCCTTTCATGCAGCCTTTGTAGAGAGCTTTCATCTCTTCTTTCAATTTCACTGGGTCAATCCAGTTGTTTGTTGGGCCAGCATCATCTTGGCTTTTGCTTGCTATATAAGTGCGGCTTTCAACACGAGCCACATCGGAAGGGTCAGAACGGAACAGATATGAGTGCGGGCGTTTTGCGAGTGGGGTTGCTAAACCGCCATCAACCAAGATTTTAACCATATCGTCGTATTCGTTTTTGGAACCATCGCACCAATAAACTGAATCCGGCTCTGTTAGAGCGGCTATTTCTTTGACCCACGCATTCAACTTTGCGTTGCTTGATGAACTAGACATATTTGTATCTCCTTTTTTGAACAAAAACCATTTCGGTGGATAATATAGAAAACGTCTGAACCAGAATTCTCAGAATTTAAGAATTAACAGAATGGAGATGTTTTATTTATAACAGAAATTTTGGTATAAAATAGCCGTTTTGGTATTCCGCTACTGCGATGATTTGACCGTTATTTGAGATAAAAGCCATGGATTTTGGCGAGGATAAAACGCTGTTGGCTATAGGCACTCCGTTCAGGATTTTTTTTGCGTCTTCTTCCCCTATTTCGGCGATTTCCCAGTTAAAAAGCTCTTGGGGCAAAATTGGTTTGTCCGAGGCTTGCTCCACGGAAATGCTACCTATGGCTAGGCGTCTTATTTTATCGGCAACGCCACAAGTCCCAAGTTTTTCGGCTATGTCTCTGGCAAGGGAACGGATGTAGGTTCCTTTTGAGCAACGGCAGTATAGTGGGTATAGGAGGTTGGTGTGTGTGGTATTGGGTGTGGGAAGCATTTTTAACTCGCTTATATACGTATGTCGGGGCTTTAGTTCTATATTTTGGCCTTTCAATGCCAAATCGCTGGCTCTTTTGCCGTTTATCTTTATGGCGCTGTACGCGGGCGGAACCTGCTCAATCTCGCCTATAAAGGTTTGCAAAGCCGCCTCAACTTGCTCTGCCTCTCTCGCGGCATCATTGTCCTGCTTTAGGATGTTCCCCGTAGGCTCCAAGGTGTCGGTTAAAATTCCCAAATGCAGATTGAAGGAGTAAACTTTTTCCTGTGCTTCTATATAAGGCAATAACCTTGTGCATTTGCCAACAGCGGCAACTATCAAGCCGCTCGCCGCTTGGTCTAAAGTTCCGGCGTGGCCCACCCTCTTTGTGCCGAATTGCGTTTTTATGCCCCTGAGCGTTCTAAAAGATGTTATGCCAGCTGGCTTGTCTATGAGAACAAAGGCAGAGGTCACAACTCTCCTTTCTCTTTCAACTCGTGCAGAATTTCGTCTATGCGCGCTGCGTGTTGCAGATTTTCGTCAAACACAAAATGGAGTTCTGGGAATTTGCGGATTTTTATGAGCTTTGCCAAATGCGAGCGCATAAAACCAGCCGATTTCTGCAAGGCGTTCAGGCTCTTCATCTGCTCTTGCCTTGAACCCATAGCAGACACCTTAACCGTTGCATGGGAAAGGTCGGCAGTCACATCTACGCGAGAAATGGAAACAAAACCTACATTGGGATTTTTCAATCCGTTGTGCAAAAGAAGGGATATTTCCTTTTGTATAAGAGCGCCAAGCCTATCGGTTCTCACACTCATGCTAGCCTCATCATTTGCTTTCTTTTGCTACATCGGCAAGAGTACGGGCAACACTCACCTGCTTAAAGAATATAAGGGAATCGCCTTCTTGTATATTCTCATAGCCTCTAAGCCCAATGCCACATTCAAGCCCTGTTTTAACGGAAGAGACATCTTCTTTAACACGTTTCAAAGACTGAACTTTTGTTATGCCAAGTTCAACGCCATCTCTGTAAACGCGAACCTGGGATTCCCTATCCACTTCGCCGCTCTTAACCATGCAGCCAGCGATTAAGCCAATTTTTGGTATCTTGAACACCTGACGAATTTCGGCTTCACCCGTCACCTCTTCTTTGGAAACAGGTTTGAGCAAGCCCTCTATTGCGCCCTTGACTTCGTTTATGGCATCGTATATAACTCTGTATGTTTTAATTTCAACGCCTTCTTGCTCCGCTAATTCCCTTATGGAGTGGGAGGGCATTAAATGGAATGCTATTATAATCGCATTGGACATGGATGCCAAATATACATCATCATCGTTGATTGCGCCAACGCCTTTGCGAATAATTTTAATTTTTACCTCGTTGTTGGAGAGGTTTGCCAAAGATTCTGCCAACGCTTCGCAAGAACCAGCCACATCGGTTTTTATGAGCAAATTTAGCTCGGATATGCTACCGGATTTAGCCGCATCGTAAGCCTGTTCCAAAGACATACGCTCGCGGAAACGCAAGGCTCTTTCGTGAGCGGCTTGCTGCCGCTTTACTGCAATTTCAGAGGCATCCTGTTCGCTGTCCACAACAACCAGATCATCACCTGCTTGCGGAGTACCGGAAAAACCCAAAACTTGGCAAGGCGTGCTTGGGCCAGCTTCTTTTAAAATCTCACCCCGCTCGTTGAACAAGGCGCGGACTCTTCCGCTGTAATTCCCGCATACAAAAAAGTCGCGGATATGCAGTGTTCCGTTTTGAACCAAAATTGTAGCTATTGTTCCTTTGCCAGCATCAAGGCGGCTCTCTATAACCGCACCTCTTGCGCTGGCATCGGGGTTTGCCTTTAATTCCAAAACCTCGGATTCAAGCGCAAGTGTTTCCAGCAATTTCTCTATGCCTTCACCGGTTTTAACGGATATTTTCACGCAGCTCACATTGCCGCCCCATTCATCAACTTGCACTCCTCTTTCGGAGAGCTGGGCCATTATTTTATCTGTGTTTGAATTGGGCAAATCGATTTTTGTAATGGCAACAACAATGGGAACTTTTGCGGTTTTTGCAAGCTCAATGGATTCCACCGTTTGCGGCATAACCATTGAATCTGCGGCAACCACCAATACTATTACATCGGTGACCTGCGAACCTCTGGCACGCATTGCGTTAAAGGATTCGTGACCGGGTGTATCCAAGAATGTAATTTTTCCGCTTGGCGTAGCCACCTCATAAGCACCTATGTGCTGGGTTATGCCACCGGATTCGCCACGCACAACATTGGTTTTGCGGATGTAATCCAAGAGCGAGGTTTTTCCGTGGTCAACGTGGCCCATAACGGTCACAACGGGATGCCTTGATTTTAAGTTTTTCGCATCATCATCTTGAATACCGAGAGTCTCTTCCTGATATTCTTCCATGAGTTGTGCTTTAAAACCAAATTCATCGGCTATTATTTCCACCGTTTCAAAGTCCAGCCGTTTATTTATGGTGGGCATCAGCTTTTTGTCAATTTCCATGCACTTCTTTATAATCTCAGCAGATGGTATTTCTAAAAGACCTGCTAGTTCGCCAATGGAAATAAAAGCAGAGACATTGATGGTCTTTGGTGTAGCATCCCCTTCGTCAGAAACTTTATCTTTGGTATATACCTTTTTGGCAGTTGTTTTAGAAAGAGAGGTGAAAACGTCAGACACCTTCTTTTGTGCTTTTTCGATATTCTCTTTTTGTATTTCCCTTTCCCTTTTGGAATCCCTGCCTTTTTTGCCACGCCCCTTTCCACCGCGAGCATCGCTGTGACCTCTGCTGGCACCGCCATGCGTTCTGTTGTCCAAAAAGTCTTTATGGGCAGGGGTGCTCTCGGATAAAACATCTTGAAGAGTAGTTCCAAAAGAACGGCTTACCTGCAAACCCACCTGGGCTTTGTTTTCCGTTTGCCTGGGTTGTGCGCGCAAATTTCCGCTGTAACCGGTTGCAGAAGTCGGTTTGCGATTGTCGTTTCTGTTGCCCTGTTGCCTGCCACCTTTTTGATTGTTGCGTATGGAGGCTTTTTCTTGCTGGCTCTTTTGGATTCTCGCCAAAATTGCTGGGTCAACATTTTTAGAAACAGCTGCTGTGAATGCGGTTTTTTTAGGCTCATTCTGTGGCGGCTGGTTTTGTGTAGATTGGGTTTTATCTGGTTCCGATTCCGGCTGTGATTCTTGTTGAATAGGTTCCGGTTCTGGCTCTGGTTCCGGTTTTACATCAACTACAACAGGTTTTTCAACTTTTTTAATTTCCAGTTTTTCTGCCGCAGGCTCTTCGCTTATAACAGGTTCTTTTACCTTAGGTTTTGGCGCTGGTTTTGGCTTGTCTATCTTTTTTAAAGTTATATTCCCAACGTGACCGTCTTGCGGAGCCGGCTCATGGTCTTTGGTTTTTTTAACCCCTTTGTTTGGCGGCTTCCTCTTTTGGGCGGCGCGAACGTCAACCAGATAGGAATCCAAAGCCTCTTCGGAAATTTTTGATTTTAAAGATTTGACGGTTACCCCGTCTAAAGTTTTTCCAACCAAAAAATTGAAAGTGTCCTTTTGGTCAAAGGAATGTTTTTCTATCCATGCTTGAACCGATATTAATTCACTACTCATCAGAGTTTAAAGCCTCGCTTGGAGAAGGTTCTTCCGCATTTTCCTTGTTATTGTTAAATAAAGTATCTAACGATGCTGATTTCTTGACAATTGTGCGAGGGTCTTGTGAATGTATCAGAGTCTCTCTTTCCTCTTCGGAGTGGTTTGCCCAATCCGATTCGCTGAATACGCAAATGTCTTTTCCGAGCAGCATACTGGTTAGGCGAACAGACTGCCCTTTATCGCCTATCACAATTCCAACATCCTCGTCCCCGACTATCACAACCGTGCGCGGAGGGTTAAATCCTGGAACTTCAAACATCTTCACTATGTTGATGCCGCCGGCAGCGCCTAAAGCTCTGCGCAAATATACATCCGGGTCTGGATCCCAATGCACCACATCTATACGTTCATTGTTCAGTTCCCTTGTTATTGCTTGTATGCGCTGCCCTTTAATGCCTATGCAAGCTCCTGAAGGGTCAACCCGATCGTCTCTTGAATAAACAGCGACTTTGGCACGGTAACCTGGTATACGGGCTATTCCTTTTATCTCTATTGTGCCATCATAAACTTCTGGGATTTCCTGCTTGAACAATTCCCCTAAAAATTCTTTGCTAACTCTGGAAAGGGTAACCTGCGCGCCAACACCTTTAACCAATGCGCCAATGCCTTCAGAGGGTTTGGATACGCCGGATATAACGGCTTTTACCGATTGCCCTATTTTCCAGCGGTCTTTGCTCATGCGCTCACTGTTGGGGAGGGCGGCTTCTACGCTGCCTATGGAGATTATGGCATTGTTTCTCTCAATCCTCATAACCTGCCCGTTTATCAGGGTACCAACTTTGTTCTTGTAGGTTTCAAAAATGCGGTTACGCTCAACATCGTTTACCCGTTGCTTTAACCGCTGGCGGGCCTCTTGTATAGCCAAGCGGCCAAAATTCTCAAATGGTAGTTCAACTTCCAGCATATAGCCAGCTTCTGCTTCGGAATGGTACTCCTTGGCTTGGTCTTCCAGCATATAATGCTCATCCAGTTTCTCAACTTCTGCTGCGGAGAGATTTGGGTCGTAATCGGGAAAATCGTCAACCACCTCTACCCTGAGCACAACCTTGAGTTCCTCGGTATTGGGGTCAACATCTACCTCTATGTTTTTGTGCAGCTTGGTGTACCTCCGAGCCGCTTGTATAAGGGACTCTTTAAAAGCTGCGAATACCTCTTCTATGGCAACGTTCTTTTCCTTTGCCAAAAGCTCCAAAGCTTCTTTTATCTCATTCGTTCTCTTTGTGGTTTTCTTTGCCATCACTTTCCTTTCTTATGGTTCTACCTTTGCGGTTAAAATTTCATTTACCTGAATACAAGCCTCTGTCGCAGGCTTTTTGCCATTTGCATTTGCAGTTTCCAAAACTATAGAAACCCCGTTTACCGATTTTAAAACGCCTTTTATGAACTTGCCGTTTTGCGTTATGCGGAGCCTTCTGCCTAAATTTCTCTCAAAATCTCTTTTGGTCTTTAAAGGGCGGTCCAATCCGGGCGAGGATACCTCTATGGTATAGGAGCCATCTATTAAATTTGCGTTTTCCTCTTTGTCCAGTTCTTCGCTTAAATAACGGCTTGTGCTCGCGCAATTCTCAACGCTAACCCCGCCATCCTTGTCTATGAATATCCTCAAAATCTTTCTGTTGCCCGCACCAAATAAGTCCTTTTCGACCAAATCAACGCCGGAACGCGTGCACGCGCCCAGCACCAAAGAATCCAATTTGGATGTATTTTCCAGATATACCCCTTGAAATAGCATTATAATATAGTAAATCTAGAGCCTCGTCTGTAGGCTTGCTCCCCCTATTAAACTTTTGACCTTGTTCTAATGGCTGCTGTAAAGGATTTCGTATTTGCTTTCAATATTCTGGCGAAATTTGTTTGGCAGTGCGTAAAAATCTTTAATATCCACCAAAATTGGGATATTGCTGCTCTGTATTTTTTCGAGTAGCTTTGAATAAACATCAAACGGGAGGCTTTGCGAATTTTTCCCGCGTATAGCCAAATCCAAATCGCTACCGCTATGCGCGCTACCCTCAACCCTGCTACCATAAGCCAAAACATCCATCTGATAATCTACAGAGGAAAAAATATTTATCAAAGTTTGCCTATCTTTATCTCGCAATATCATTTTGCGTCCTTCAACATTTTAGACAGGTTTTTAGCATCATTTGCAAAAGTAGGCAGAAAAACTAAAACCTTTTCTGCAAATTCCTCTCCGTAATCATGCGCAGTCGTATTCCTGCTGTCTCTGTATTCAAGCCACCTTTCGCTTTCTTCCACGTTCAACAATCCGTGCAAAACGGAATGTCTAAAAACATCCTTGAAGTTCAGCTTGTCAACTGCGGCAGAACTTGAAAAATATGGCTTTAGTGCTTTTCTTAAAAGTTTCCCGCCCTGTTCCAGAATAATCTCAAATTCCTTTATGCAAGACGACCTTGCCATGTTGTATTCCAAATTATTTTCGTTCTCCGTAATTCCCTTTAACTTTTCAAGCGCAAACTCAAGCGTAGCAACGCAGTTGTCAAAATGCTCCGTATCTATTTGCTGAGGCATTGAAAGAAGATAGTAAAATTGTCTGAACCAAGCACCCATGCGCTACTTACTCGCTGGCGAACATCCTAGCTCTCGCGGTTAGCTTCTCAATCACTATCCTGTCAATCCCGATAATAGGGGGCATCGGTTCAGACGTTCACAACGCGCCTCAGTCCTTCAAACAACGAACACTTGACAAGTTGATCTTATCATTGAGGTACCAGAGGGCGTGCTCGCTGCTGTAGCGCATGAACCAATACCAAGTGTAGCGTTGAGGATCTCTGTTGTCATAGGTACTCCACCATTCGCCGCCGTTGCCGACATCGTCGAAATAGCCACTGGAATAGCCGCGACCGCCAGGCAGGGCGGAAAAGCCGTAATCATCCGTACCGTTGCCCGAAATTCCATAGTAATCGTTCCAGCCGTCGGTCGCTTTCAAATACCTGCCTGCCGTGAGGCTATAGAAATATTGGGGCGTAGTATTGAAAGAACCAAAATTGCTATCAACATACTCCATAAGTTCATCCCATTCACCAGTGCTAGGAATATGCCAACCAGTGGGGCATACACCTTGGTGCTTTGCTTTTATTTGAGAAACACAGGAACTGGAATTGCAGCTAGCTGGCAGAGCCATCGCTGTTGCCCAGTCGTAAAGACGACCATATTTTGTACAGTTGGCGGGGTCATTGTCATAGCATTTACTGCCAGCGGCATAGCAGCCCCAATTTTTCACCATCCAAATTTGACCGTTGATATTAACGGCTCCGTAATCCGCCGCATTGCAAGAACCGCCCGTGTATTCACTGGACGAACTGCTAGGCAGAGTACTAGAACTGCTACTGGGCGGTACACTTGAACTACTGCTACCAATGCTTGAACTGCTGGGCGGTACGTTTGAACTACTGCTGCCAATGCTTGAACTGCTAGATGCGGGAGCCACCGTCAACGTTCCGCTACAAGTAGCGGTTTTGCCGCTGCATTCCCCGTAGCTCGCCGATACAGATATGTCGCTGTATGTGCCTGCCGCAGGATAGCTCCAGTCCGGTGCATCTATCCAGTCAAGAAGGCTGTCACTGACTGCCGTGCCGTTGCAAGTGACCGCTGGCGGGGTTATTGCCATAGCAGCCATACCGTACTGCGGCACTTCACTGCAAGCAAGCACGGAAGCCACTGTCAATTCGCCGCAGCTCGCTGTTTTGCTGCTACCTCCGCAATTTGCCGTAGCCGATACATTGTATGTGTTAGCAGCAGGATTAGCCCAAACTGGTGCATTTGCCCAAGTAATTCCGGTTGCAACCGTGTTGACGCCGCATCTAACCGTTGGCTGTGTTATAGCCGTGCCAGCAAATCCAGTCGCTGGCATTCCTGTGCAAGTGAGCTGGTCGGCCGAGGGTGCTGCACCCACTGTCAATGTGCCGCTGCATTTAGCTGATTTGTCCTTGCATTCTCCAGAGCTTACAAATACCAATATGTCATTATATGTGCCTATCGCAGGATTGCTCCAATTCGGTGCTCTTACCCAATCGAAGCCGCTACTAACTACTGTACCGTTGCAGGTAACTGTCGGTGGGATTATCGCTATGCTTGCAATGCCCGTTGAAGGCACGGCAGTGCAAGTGAGCGCGTATGTTACTGAGCCGGATTCGTTGTTTGAGTTACCGCCAAAATCACTCCCTCTGCCATCGTCTTTGTCCGATGAGCAAGAAATGGTTAATGCTATAGCAAGCACGAGGACTGCCGAGAGTGTAAGTTTAAAGAGTTGCGTTATCATAGTAAGCTCCTTTTTTGGGGTAGGGGGTCTATTTTGTGCCATACCCCCGTAACGGGGATAAATATACAAAAAAATGACAATTCAATTTGCAGAAAATTGGTTAAAAAATGTAAACAACTGTTTGCAAAATATACAAATCTGAATTTTTTTCGGCTTGACAAGCGTCTAAGTAAAAAAGAGGATTTTTTATGAAAGACAAAATAGAACCCCGAATTTCTAGAAGAACGGCGCAGCTGTTTGACTTGATGTTCAAAGGCATAATAAAGGATGCAAGCTCATCCGCAGTGGTGCATTTGATAAACGGCATTTACAAAAAGAACTATCCTTTAGACACGCAGGTGACAATTGAACCCAACGAGCTTATCAAAGAACACCCTAAATCCGGGAAAATGGAGAAAATCATCTCCGACATAATCATAACCCTGCATAGCAAGGACAAAAAAGATACATTCTTATTGGAAGCTCAAATAAATGACAATTTGGAGATGATACTGAGAATTTTCAATTACAGTACATTGATTGCTCTGGAGAAAAGGACTATTTCGGATGATGGCTCTTGTTTGAAAATAGAAATGCCCTCTCCTGTGGTGATCTACTGGGAAACGAGCAAAACTAAAGATATAGTTTCCGTTGAGCTAAAGTTTCCAAACAACAAAAGCGTGACTTATAAGATACCGACGTTTAAGGTGTTACGCCATACCGTTTCCGAGTTAGAGGATATGGCATTGCTGTTGCCATTTTACATTTTGAAAATCCGTAAGGAATTGGAGAAAAAGAGCACGGACTCTGCCAAGCGAAAAATCTTGTCCAAGAGGTTGGAAGGTTACATATTGGAGATAGACAAAGTTTTTAAAAGGCTCGTACAAAATAACTATATTACCGCTAAGGATGCAGCAATGCTCCTACGCAGGTTGTTAAATATGAATTTGGAACTCTACGGCAAATACCCGGAGTTTGTGGAGGTAGATATGACATTAAAGCAATTGGTGCATACAGGCATAGACGAGGCTATAGCAAAAGCCGAAAAAAAATGCATAAACCGAACCGCTAAAGCAATGAAAGCTGGTGGCGAGGCTATAGACAAAATCAAACGTTATACCGGGCTTTCGCGCCACGAGATTATGGCTTTGTAGCCCGTACTTAAAATCATCCTTTTATCTTAGCATCAACCCATTCGGCGTTGCCTTTCACGGCATCCACAGATTTGGCAAATGCGGCTTTCTCTTCGTCGTTCATTTTTACTTCGATGATTTTTTCGATGCCATTGGAGCCGATAATCACCGGAACGCCGCAGTATAAACCGTTAACGCCATATTGCCCTTTAAGCTCAGCCGCGCAGGTTAAAACGCTCTTCTTGTCCAAGAGATATGCCTCTGCCATTCTGATAGCGGAAACTCCGGGGCTGTAGAACGCGGAACCAGTTTTGAGCAAGCCGACTATTTCATCACCAGCCATTGCGGTACGCTTTGAAAGTTCATTGAATTTCTCTTTGCTCATAAGCTGAGGGAGTGGGATGCCACCAACAGAGACAAAATCGTATAGGCTTACCATGGAAGGGCCGTGGCCTCCCATAACAACAGCTTGAACGTCGTCTGCGGCAACGCCGAGTTCCATCGCAACAAAGCAAGCGAGGCGGGAGCTATCCAGTACGCCAGCCATGCCAACAACTTTTTCAGGAGCAATGCCAGTTACTTTCTGCATCGCATAAACCATAGCATCAAGAGGGTTGGTGACCACTATAACAAAAGCATTTGGAGCTTTGCTTTTTATGGCTGTGCCAACTTTTTCAACAATGCCGTAATTGATATTCAAAAGGTCATCGCGAGTCATGCCCGGTTTGCGTGGAACACCTGCGGTTACTATAACAACATCTGAACCTGCAAGGTCGTCGTAATTGTTGCTACCAGTTAAAGTTGCACTGGTATGAATTGAAAGGCGCCCTTCCATTATATCTAGGGCTTTACCCTGAGGCACGCCTTCTACAACGTCAATAAGTACAACATCGCCGAGCTGCTTCTGAGCCAAAACGAGTGCCATTGTACCACCTATCTGCCCTGCGCCAACAAGTGCTATTTTCTTTCTTGCCATGATAACTCCTTGATTAAATTACACAAGGCAATTTAGAAATTTTCAAGTTTCTTTTTCGGATTTTTTTGGAACATTTTTTAAGAGGGCAGCCACCACATCAGGTGTAAGGTCTGCGATTTTGGAGAGAACGGATTGAGCTTTCTCTATAGGCAAAACCCGAACATCATCGCCTTTGAGCACCAAAAATGCCACCGGCTCTATGCGAAACCCGCCGCCGCTGGAGGCTGTGTCGCCTTTGCCGGTATGCCCACCCATACCCATGCCTACGGATATACGGCTAACAGGAATAATGGTCGATTCGCCTGAGTGTATAGGCTGGCCAACTACAGTTTCGGTTTGAGCTATGCTCTTTAGCTTCTCTAAAAGCGTCTCTGCTATGGATTCCACTGACATAAGCTATAATCTAGAAATTATAACAGCTTGTTAATGAAGGTTCAGCAAATTCCGCATTTTTATCAAATTTCTTTCGTCTTCCAAGAATTCCTCTGTGCGCGGCTTTGTTTTAATTATGGGTTGCAACAATTCCTCAGCTTTTTGTTTTTTGCCTTTCTCCACATATAGTTCCGCCAAAAAGAGATGCGTTCCCAAATCTTTTGGGTTCAGCTCCAGAGATTTTTGAAAATAAATTTCCGAGGAATCCTTATTCACCCAGTTCAAAATAAAGGCTACGTGAGGCAATTTTTGGTGCGCCCTTCCGAGTATCCTGTAACCATAGGCAGCCGCTTCCATATTGACGCTCTCCTGCTCAATCAGCATACTCGCTATATCCCTAGTCTCCTTTATGCTCCCCGTGCTCAACACCACAAGCGGGTTTACCACGCTTGCCCACAGAGCCAAATTAACGGAATACCAATAAGCTATCTCGGCATTTTTAGGATACACCTTAAAAAAATCCTTGCCTTCATTTTTGGCTTTTTCAAAAATGTTTTGCATATCCTTGAAATCCAACTTGGTAAAGCAACCCAAAAAATAATAAGCTCTCAATAATTTCCAGGCTGCTGTTTCTCTTGCTTTTGAATCCGTAAGTGCCAAACGGTAATATTTTATGGATTCTTTTATGTTTTTATCGTTTGCCATGTTGCCGCTTGCATCTTTGGCACGAAGCTCGTAATACATGTCTCCCCGTTGCAAATGTGAATTTTGAGCAAAGGAGATAGAAACGAGCAGTGCAATGCTACACAATAATATCGTCTTCACTGCCACGACCGCTGATAACAATTTCGTTCTCCGCCTCTAGACGGCGAACCACATCTACGATTTTCTGCTGGGCTTCTTCAACTTCACGGAGACGTTTTGGCCCCATGTATTGAATTTCTTCTTTTATCATTTCAGCAGCACGGTTAGACATATTTGTATAGAACTTGTTTGCGAGCTGTTCGTTTGCGCCTTTGAGCGCAAGCGAAAGGTCTTTGGAATCCACCTGCTTTAGAACAGTCTGCATGGATTTGTCGTCCAAAAGAAGCATATCTTCGAACACAAACATAAGAGCTTTAATTTCTGTGGCAAGCTCTGGGTCGTCTCTTTCAAGGGTTCCCAAGATGTTCTTTTCCGC
>JAITFO010000001.1 GCA_031281265.1 Candidatus Fibrimonadaceae bacterium | reverse complement strand
ACCAGTACCGCATTTGCTGCCGCTCGCAGCATAGTTAAGGTTCTCCGCCATCCAAGTTTTACCCTCTACTGTCATTATATTATAAACTTTGGGAGTATCACGCTCGTCGCAAATCTGATTTGCCGGCTCGTACGTCTTATCAGTACCGCATGACCTAGCCGCAGAGCCAACACTTGACCCTATGCTTGACGAGGAACCCGTGCTGGATGAACTGCCCACAGGCACAGAGCTTGAGCTACCCAGCAACGCAGAGCTTGAGCTGCCCGGAAACCACTTTTCTAGCCACTCTTTTTCGCTTGGGAATTCCAAAGACGAATTGTCCGAGCAGGATAAAAAGAAGATTACGGCAAACCCCGATATTATTTTATTTTTCATATAGCTTATTTAAGTTCTTTAAGTTCCTTAACCAAACCGCTGAAATTGAACTCGCGCAATTCGTTCGCGATTTCCTCTTTTGCCGCGTTTTCATCTGTTTGCGGAGAAGATTTAAATTTTTCGTTAATCTCAAGATTAATATAGTGTGTGCCGTCGCAGTAGGTGATTGCTAGTTTTGGGGAATAAGTGCATATAATTTTCCCGAGGTCATTGGTTCTGCAATTCGGCTTGTTGAGTTTTGCTACTATGCCGTTGCCAGAACAATTTGCTTTTTGAATTCCAGTAGATGCCAATTTCCCGTACACCACTTGCCCTATTACATCGTTAGGGCCGCTCCAGTAAATGGATTTGCTCGAAGATTTTTGCGCAGGTTTTTCTTTTGCCGTGCTAGGCCCAGCTGTTTTTTGCGCGCTTGCTTTTTGAGCGGCAGTTTGGACATTTTTTATCGAGTCCAATTCGGCTTTTCTTAGTGAGTCCGTTTGTTGCATGGCTGTTTTTATTGAATCCGCGTATCGCGCTGCGGCTACTCTCTCTGCTTCCAGTTGCAGGTCTTTTTGTTTGTTCTGTTCGGATATAGCGAGCAATAGGGAAGTTATGCCGGCCGCTATTCCCAAAATTAACAAAGAGATAAAAGCGATAATCAGCTTTTTATTCCTCTTAGCCCAGCGAGGCTTTGAAAGCAAAAATTTTTGCTTCATGCCTGCATAAGCACCTTCAAAATGCTTGGGGTTAAGGTCTATGGCATTTTTTTTGGTTATATTTTTAACATCTTCTGGTAAATTTTTTGGGTAAGTAAAGCCATCCAATATCAGTGGGACAATATTCTTGTTCTTTTCTAGGGCGCATTTTATCTCTTGGCGAACCCAGTCGTCTTTAGGGTCACATTCAGGGTCAAAAAATCTATCAAAAACACCGGGGTTCAGCACGAGCAAAAAATCTTTGCAATCATATACCCTTTGCTCCAGCTCGTTGTCAAAATCCCCCTTTTCCAAAGTATCTATATCAAACGAAACGGAATAGCCATCTATCCTTAAACGGTCATAAAGCAATTTTGCGGTATCATAACCGCCTTTGCGTCTATACGAGATAAAAATTTCAAACTTTTTAGACATTGTCTGGTAAATATAGTAAAATTTACTACATTACTGCCATGGAAACGGAAAACATAGAACCTACAGTGGCGCAAGAGGACGAAAACGGTGAAGTTTTGGTTAAAGAACTTGCAAAGGAATATTTAACAAAAGGTGCTTGGGCAACCATAGCTTTTCTCTATCAAGAAAAAGACAAGAATGGCAATTTTGGCGAAGCCAAGGTTTCGCTCCGCCGCTATCAGAAAATAGCGGGTGCATATAAGCAGCGTAGCAAATTCAATGTGAGCAGCAAAGCGCAGGCACAGCAGATTATAGAAGTGTTCAAAAAATGGTATGAGTTGTAATTTTTTCTCAACCGTGCCAAATAAAAATTTCCCGTGGCAAAAGCGTTTAAGGCTTGTAGCCGAGGCTTTGCTAAAAAGGGAAAAAAAGAATTCGCATGTGAATATAATTCTTTGTGAGGATGCAAAGCAGAGGGAATTGAATCGCAATTTTCGCAAACTAGACCATGTAACCGATGTTCTCTCTTTTGTATGGAACGAACCAACTCTCTTGGGTGAAATTTACATAGCGGAAGGGCAGGTTAAAAAGCAGGCACCCCTTTACGGCAATACTTATTACGGGGAATTAAGGCGAGTACTCGTGCACGGCCTTTTGCATCTGTGCGGTTATGACCACAATAACAAAACAGAACGCAAAGTTATGAGAGAAAGGGAGAGGTTTTATTAAAAAATTACTATATTTATGCTAAAATAGGGTGATTTTGTTTTTGTTATAGGTAAAATATGGCTTCAAAACCGTTAAATGGCGCTCAGGTTATTATAGAGTGCCTCAAAAGAGAGGGTATAGATACCGTTTTTGGCTACCCGGGCGGTAATGTCATCCCGATTTTTGACGCAATTTTGGATTCAGATATAAAATTAGTCCTTTCAAGGCACGAACAAGGCGCAACCCACGCCGCAGACGGTTATGCAAGAGTCACCGGAAAAACAGGCGTTGTTTTAGTCACGAGCGGCCCAGGTGCTACAAATACCCTAACAGGCATTTACACCGCCTATATGGATTCTATTCCCTTGGTAATTTTAACAGGGCAAACGGTGACCGGCTCGCTCGGAGCGGACGCTTTTCAGGAATGTGATACCAGCGGGATGAGCTTTGCTTCTGTTAAGCACTCGTATTTGGTGAAAAATACCAATGATTTGCCCCGCATAATAAAAGAAGCGTTTTATATAGCGCATTCCGGCAGGCAGGGGCCGGTTTTGATAGACATTCCCAAAGACGTGAGCACAGCGCCTTGCACCGCACCATTTGTTGACAACGCAACTTTGCCAGGGTACAAAATCCCCGGCAAGGCGGAGCAGGAATATATTGAGCAGGCAGCCGCTACAATTAAAAAATCCAAAAAGCCCTTGATTTTGGCAGGCCACGGCGCGGCTATAAGCGGCGCAGGCAGAGCCGTCAAGGAATTGGCGGAAAAACTGGGGGCACCTGTTAGCTCTACTCTGCTTGGGCTTGGGGTTTTCCCGGCAAGCCACGAATTATCGCTTGGGATGACTGGTATGCACGGAACGGTTGCCGCAAACAAGGCTATACACGAATGCGATTTGCTCATCAGCATAGGCTCGCGTTTTGATGACCGCATAACGGCAAAACTCTCCGAGTTTGCAAAGCAGTGCGAAGTTGTGCATATAGATATAGACCCTGCGGAATATGGCAAAGTTATAACGCCAAGGCATTTTTTGTGCGGAGATGCAAAAATTGTTTTGGAGCAGCTGTTGCCGCTCACGGAAAAATTGGATTCCTCGGAGTGGTTAAAAACCGTGTTTGCTTGGAAAAAGAAATATCCCTTGCATTACCCAAAGCAAGGCGGCCTAAGAGTGCAGCACGTTGTGCAGACCCTCCACGAGGTCACGAATGGGAAAGCCATAGTGATTGCCGACGTTGGCCAGCACCAGATGTGGACAGCTCAGTTCTTTAAATGCGATTACCCCGGGCAATTTTTGACATCCGGTGGGGCGGGCACTATGGGTTTTGGCTTGCCAGCAGCCATAGGCGTTGCGTTTGGCAACAAAACGGGCTTCCCGGTTTGCGCAATTTTGGGAGACGGTGGCTTTCAGATGACGCTTTGCGAGCTTGCAACAGCGCAGGTGAACAAACTGCCTATAAAAATTTTTGTTATGGATAACCATTTTTTGGGAATGGTTCGCCAATGGCAAGACATATTCTACGATAAACGCTATTCGGGCGTGTTGATGGAAAACAATCCGGATTTTGTTAAGCTGGCAAAGGCTTACGGCATGGAAGCGTTTTGCGTTAGCCGCAATGCAGATGTTAAACGCACAATAGAAAAAGCTATGGAATACAACGACGGGCCAGTTCTTATTCATTGCGAATGTGAGCAGGAAGACAACGTATTCCCGATGATTCCGCCGGGGGCTTCCATAGACGACATCCTTACTGAGCGCCCAAAAGCGGTTTTGGAAAAACCAACGGGAGGGACTTGATATGTTTCCCGCGCATGCCATAAGTATTTTAGTTTCCAACAAACCCGGTGCCCTTGTTCGCATTGCCTTGGTTTTTTCAAGGCGTGGCTACAACATAGATAGCTTGGTTGTTTCCCCTACCATAGACGATTCGATCAGCCGCATGAACATAGTTGCTCGTGGCAACCCAGAAACCTTGGCTCAGATAATTCAGCAGCTGGAAAAACTGGTTGATGTTATTCAAGCTAAAGACCACACAAGGCAAAACGTGGTTGAAAAGGAACTTGCGCTTTTAAAAATTTGTTGCAAAAGGGATGAGAGAACAGAGCTTTTGCAACTCTGCGACCATTTTAAAGCGATAACCATAGATATGACGGAAAGCTCTATGATAATTCAGGTGACCGGAAATTCCGAAAAGATAGAAGCAATGCTTTCCATTTGCAAAAAATTTGAGATAGTTGAGTTTGTTAGATCTGGGAAAATAATAATGATGCGTGGCGAAAACAAAACCTGAGGATTTTTTATGCTGGTTCAATTCCTCTTTGAGATTACAGGGTACCAGATTTTTGATAGCCGCTTGTTTAGGGCTGGTTTAGCGGCGGTGCTGGCTGCGCTGCTGGTGTTTTTCACCATGCCCCGTTACATCGCTTTTTTAAAAAGGATAAATGCTACATCGGATTTCAAGGAAAATTCACCGCCTATAATGGGCGGGCTTTTGATGGTTGTTATTGTTGTTGTTGTTTCTTGCATAACGGCTATTTTTAACGGCTATGTGGTGGCTGCTCTTGTAATTTTGGTTCTGTACTCAGCTGTTGGCGCAACGGACGACATAACCAAAATACGTATGAAAAAACTCGTGGATAGCGGAAAAAAGACCAAAAAAGACTACGAAGAAAAAGCGGACGGCATGGGAACTACAATCAGGCTGGTGCTTTACTTTTTGTTCAGTTTTGCAATAGCTATCTCGTGTTATAAGCTAGTGCCGGATTTAACCAGCGAATTATATGTGCCATTCGTGAAGTTCCAAATTTGGCACCCTCATCTGCCAAACTGGCTGTTTATTTTGTTCATAACATTTGTGGTGGCTGCCAGCGCAAACGGGACAAATTTCACAGATGGCATAGATAGCCTTGTTAGCGTTCCATTGATTACGGGAATGTTTTTTGTGGGCGTGGTTGCGTATGTGAGCGGCAATGCTATTTTCAGCGATTATCTGCACATCCCGTATCTGAAAGGTTGCGATGAATTATTCCCAATAGCCATGGCTTCTGTAGGAGCTTTGCTCGCATACCTTTGGTACAACAGTCCGCCTGCGGAGATTTATATGGGCGATGCGGGTTCAATAGGTTTTGGCGCGTTGCTCGGCATAATGTTTATACTTGTGCAGGCGGCATTGTTCCTGCCCATAGTTGGCGTGATAATCCTAGCGGAAGCTGCGTCTGTTGTTATGCAAATTGGGCATTTTAAGCTGAATAAAAAAATACGCGGCTGGGACTACGCAGATAAGCACAGATTGTTTTTGCGCGCTCCGTTGCATCACCACTTTCAGCTTAAATGGAAGGGCCGCTTTGGAGATTCCAAACCTCTTGTGAATGCAAAGATAGCGTGGCGTATGCATTTGATTTCATTTTTCGCCTTGATTTTTGGATTTATAGTGTTCTTTGGGCTTAGGTGACAGAGTGAAGCTGGCTGTTGCCTTAAAGCATGATATTAAAAAACCAGATGCACCTATGGTAGTAGCTTCTGGTAGAGGTTCTTTTGCCGAGCGAATAATAGAGAGAGCCGTTGAGCACGATGTTCCAGTACACAAAGATGACCATCTAGCGGCTGTGCTCTCCAAGGTTTCCGTTCCGTCTTATATACCGGAAGAACTTTTTGAAGCGGTGGCCAGAGTTTTGGCTTTTGTGTATAGGATAAACGACAAAATTCCCCAATCTTTTACCGATAACCACTAGTAGCAGTTCGTTACTTTTCTATATTTACCCCAATGCCTTGCGACAGTAATTTTAAGATAGAATTTCCGGCAAATAAAGGATATATTCCCTTTGTTCAGGAATTTCTGAGGGATTATTTAAAAAGTTTTGATTTCAGCAAAGAGCTTGCGGAAAGCGTAGCCGAAGAATCTTATGAATGGTTTAATTCCGTTACCTCAGATGAAAAATTTTTGCACGCAGTGCCTACAATTTCTTTTACATGCAAAACTACCGGATATATTATTTCCGTGCAAATAGTAACAACCGATAAAAAAGAGTTCATAACATCTTTGAATCTGCAAAATTCAGGGGGTAAAAAATGACACTCTCCAACGCAATGGATTTTTTATCGGAAGGTTTGACTATTTCCTCTATGGAACCGGGGCTTGCGGTAATAAGCGTCACAAGTTCTTTGGATATTCCTGCCATTGTTCCTTTTAAAACCGCAGTCAACAGGTGCATAGAGAACGAAAACGTGTTTGTTGTGGTTAATTTGGAAAATGTGAAATTTATAGGCTCGCCATTTGTGGGTACTCTTATGAGTTGCCGCAAAATGCTTCAGCAAATAGGCGGCGATTTAGCTATAAGCTCCGCCCCTCTGTTCCTGCAAGACCGTTTGTCTGTAGTAGGTTTGGATAGGGTGTTTCATTTTTATTCCAACCCGCAGGCCGCTATATCGGATTTTCGCTTTTTAGGCTCGGTGGAGAGGTTTTCGTTTTCTCTACCTTCGCGAGTAACCAACGTCACGCTTTTGAGAAGGCTTATTTGCTCCGTGCTTGCCAAAAAGGGTTTTAAGCCCAAGCTGATTTTCCACATAGAAACCATAATAGATGAATTGACAAACAATGCCGTTGATTATTCAAGCCTGACGAGTGCTGATTTTTTTGCAAGCATATCCATAAGCAGAAAAAAAATAGTTTTGGTTATTAAAAATTCACACGGTAAAATGGACAAAGAGGCAATGGATGCGCTTTCTAACAGATATCAAAACCCCATAATAGATGAAGACGCTCCAAGAGGCAGGGGCATAGCCTTAGTAAAAATGCTCTCCGATTCAGTTAATGTAAATATTAGTCAAACAGAAGTTATTGTACAAGTAACCAAAATAGTTGAGGTATAGGATGTTAGACGAAACAATGCAAATGAAGTTCTCTCAGGTACCTGAACTTTCAGGTTGTTTTTTGCTTGCACTGGAAGGAGATCTTGATAGTTTCAACGCTCAGGACTTGATAAAATTCGTACAGAATATGTTTGAAAAGGAAGGGCTGGTACATTTGGTTGCAGATTTTTCAAAACTTCGTTATATAAACAGCACAGGATTAGGCGCTATTTTAAGAATATCAAAAATGTTACTTTCAAAAAAAGGTTCTTTTGGGATAGTAGGTCCAAATGAAAATGTTTTTGAAGTTATTGAAATAGTTGGAGCTAATAGGTTGTTGAAAATTTATGAAACCAAGGAAGAGGCCTTGGCGTCTCTAAAAAGTTAAGGAGCTTTGTTATGCGTAAATCTTTCGTAATTCTCGTTGCCAGTTTGGCATCTCTCGTTCTGTTTGGCTGTAGCCTCTTTCCACAAGATAGGCCTATAGCTAAAATTGGCAACACATCGTTGTTCACCTCTGATGTGGAATTTTTGGCGGCCACAAGGCCGGAATCTGCTCGCAATAAAAAGTCCATAGCACCGGATTTGCAGCAAGTGGCGGAGACAAGGCGAATGGCTGAAGTTGCTCGTCTTTTATTTGCCGGTGAGCAAAACTCAATCCAAAAAAAGCTTGAAGAAGGCGAGAGCGGCAGGCTTGCCCAAATTTATGTTTATTTATATCTGCAAGCGAATTTGGGTTATAACAATAAAGCCCTGTTGGACTTCTATAAAAAGAATGAAGGTCGCTATACGGATTCTTCCATGCTTTCCGCTTCCATGCCGGTTGCAAATTTTAGAGAGAAGATAGCTGCGGACTTGTTCTTAAAAGAAAATGCCGAACTCGCAGCTCGGGTAAATGATACCAACAAAGCTGCCATAATAGACAGTTGCCGCCGTGAAATGATGAACGCGGAATTGGATAGGTTAAAAAAACTCTACAAGGTTGAGCTTGTTAAAATAGAGCCGCCCGCTTTGGAAGAATATTATAAAGGAAATCCCGAACAATTTCAGACTAGAGCTATGTATAAATTGTTGAACCTTTCCGATAAAGATTCTGCTGCTTTGGCGGGCAAAATAAAGAAAATTTCAACAAGGGAAGAATTTGCAAAAATAGCTGTGGAAATGCCGCTTGTCAAACAAGGCCATGCCATTATGAATATAGGGATGTTGCCAGCCCTTGACGAAGAGGTTTCAAAGCTCGGCGCAAAAAAGTTCACGCCGGTTTTACGCGCTCCAGATGTCAATGCATATTATGTGTTTTACATAGATTCCATAGTGGAACCTCAGTTAAAACCTTGGGATAGAGCTAAGGATTTTGCGAAATCCGTGGTGGAATCAAAAGGTGATTTTCCGCTTGATTCCTCTGTTGTTTTGGTGACAATTGGCGGCAAACCTTTCATAACCGAAAGAGAGGTTTTGGAATTCAGGGCAAAACTAGGCCCTCGGCAGCAAATGCTCCGCAGAAGTGCTATCATTAGCAATTTGATAGAAGAAGGTCTTTATGCAAGGGCAGCAAAAGAAAAGGGCTTGGATAAATCTGTTGAATACATCGCTTGGACACGCCAAATAGCGGATAGGCTTTATGTGCGGGTTTTGATGGATTCGATTTTGACCTACACACTTGGAATTCCAGAGGAGGCTTTAAAAACAGCGTATGAATCGGAAAAAGATTCCTTATTTTTGCCAAAGAGCTTTGAAGATTCTAAGTTGGACGTAGCGGTTTGGCTTCGTATTCCCGATATATCTTATAGAAGGGAGTTTGTGCTCAATAGGCAAAAATATGGAGACGCTGCTAGTTGGGAAAACATCAGGAGATCAGCTTATAAAAACATAAGATACAATGAATTTTCTAGCATTCAGGAGCGCGAACAGGCTAATTTGCGAAAATCCGTTCCCGTTGCGATTATAGATACCTCATGGGGTTTGGAGTTCACTTCGGATAATTTTGCGGAGCTGGCTGAACAGGCAAAAATTCAATACAACAACCAAAATCCGCAAAAAGCAAAGGAGCTTTGGGAAAAAGCCAGAACTTTGTTTCCGCAAAGCGATTCCATACAGCGAACAACATCTTATGAACTTGCGAGCGTTTATCAAGACCTTGGTCAATATGGAGCAGCAATTGACGAATATAAGGTGATAGCAGGGCTTTGGGGAAATGAACCGGATGCATATAAAGCCTATTTTATGCAAGGTTTTGTTCTGAGCGAATACGAAAAGAAAGATTCCCTTGCTTTGCTCGCCTTTGAAGAAATGCTCAAGAAATTCCCAAACAGTGAGCTTTCCGAAGATGCTAGAGTAATGGTGGCCAACATAAAGAGTGGTGGTAAAATTTTAGAAGAATTGATAAAAAAAATTGAATCTTCTTCCGAAGAATAAATGCGCCAAGTAAATTTACCTGATTGGCTTGTTCGTATAGACGAAAACCTTAAATGGTTGTCTATACCAAAACTGCCATTATTCTTAACCATAACACAGGTGCTAGGCTTTTTTTTGGCAATGAAAAGACCGGAGTTTGTATCTAGGCTTGTCTTAGATCCTAACGCGGTTTTGCACGGGGAAGTTTGGCGCATTTTCACTTTTATAGCTATCCCTCTTGTTGACAATATATTGGTGTTCTTTGTGCTTTGGTTTTTTTACGACGTTATGGTTTGGCTTGAGAGTGCATGGGGTTCAACTCTTTTAACCGTTTATTTTTTATTCGCGTGGTTTAATACGGTCTTAGCGTCTCTCATAACGGGAATCCCGATTGAAACTTTTGCCTACATGGAATGTTCTTTCTTTTTTGCTCTTGCCACGCTTAATCCCAATAGAGAAATACATCTGTTTTTTATACTGCCAATAGCTTTTAAATGGATAGCGGTTTTTATAGCGGCAGTTTTGCTCGTTGTTCCGCTGTTCTTAGGTTATCCAGAACGGCAGATATACATGATTTTGTTATTTGCAAATTACCTGATATTTTTTGGAAAAGATTATTGGCTTAGGCTAAAAAAAGAATTGGATAAAAGAAAAAGAAAAAAAATATAACTTTGGCGAATCATTTGCCGAGTATTATAAGACCTAGACTCACAGGCTCGCCTTTTAAGTTCAGGTAGCTCTCCAAAAAAAGCCTTGAAGAAAGTGGTGTTATGCGCAAATCCAGCATGGTTCCTCCATCGCGGATGCTTTTTTTGCCGTAGGGGAAGAACAGAATTTTTTTCCTCTGAAATTCTAGGCGGTTATCATAAGCGTTCCAACTCCAAATGGTTTTACCATCTTCACTTTGGTTATATTCGCATATATCATTTGAGCCGCAGCGAAATGTTGCGGTTTCGCTGTATTTTTTATTCCATTCTCTATTGAACGCGCAACTTCGGACGGTTTCATGGTACAGGGCCTCGCTTATGGTGAAAAGATCCATCTCAATATTTTTGACCTGTTTCCAAACATCCAAAAGAATCATGTATGCTTCTATATCGCTGGGGCAATTGCCGCTTTCTTCAACGCCTTTGTGGGCGTTTAATAATTTTATTTGCAAGTCCAAGGGAATTACATCTGGTATTTGGACTTTTTCAATTTCCTGTAAAATCCTTTTAGGCGGGATAACTTGTTTTTTCCCTGCGGAATCCAGCATAGCATAACCTATGCTATCTTTAACAAAGTCAATGCACTGTTGAATATGTATGCCTGCCGTGTTTGAACTGCCAGATACAAAATCTATCCCTATGGTAAGCATCCAGTTTTCCGCATTGGTGTTTTTTGAAAAATCGCAATACGCCTCTTCCCTTGTGCCGTCAACATAGATTATATTTACGTGCAATTTAGTGCTCAAATTTTTTTCTTTTCTAAGGTTCTCTATGCTCCATAGATTTGGGTTTGCGGAGAGGAGGTCTTTTAAAACCATATCTCCGTTAAGGGCAGGCAAAAGGGAGTCTGCCCGCGAGTTTTTTTCCCGCATAAGCGACGAATAACTCGTCTTGATATCGGGATTTTCGAATACAATTCTTTTGCTCATATCACGTTTCACGGTTTGCGGCTGCGCCGCGAACAAAAACGAGGCAAAAAGCAAAAAGAAAAAGAAGCCAAACACAAGGGCAATTTAGTAAAAATACTTACTTTTTATTTTTCTACATTCCACCTTACAAATGGATTTAAGAGAAAAAGCGTTGTTGGTACAGAGAGTTTCGGAATATTCTATCCGTTTTAGGCTTATAGAAGTTCTTGTCGCAGTTTTATTTTGCGCAATAGCCCTATTTAACATAGATGGTGTTTTGGTTTCTATACAACCGCTTTCGGACGAAGTGACGGCAACTGTAACCGATTTTATTTATGGCGATTTTAGACCGCTCAATTGGAATTTCGGGGCGGTTTTTGCCGTTTTGGTACTGTTTCTTTTTAGATGGAAGTGTTTCGGTTTTAAATGTGGGCTTCTCTGGTTTCTCTTTTTATTGCTCAACGCCCTGTTTATGCTCGCCGTTTCGGAGTATAAAGATGTGATGCCAATTTTTATGGCAGCCATTCTTTTCCTCGCTATAACAAGTTTCATTTTTATAAGATGCCTATTTATAAAATCGATACTCCCTTCCATACTTTTAGTTTATGCACTTTCCGCTTGGTTTTTATTTTTGGGAGTTTCAAACTTGGCGTGGTTTGGTTTTGTCTCTGTTTTTTTTGCGGACATATTCCACATGATTTTTGGAATTAGATACCATATAAGCGAAAATGCCAGACAGAAAAAAACTCTTGAAGGTGCCATTGCGCATGGGGCCAAGAAAACCATCCCAGCTAGCTTGCTCACAATTCTTTTGCTAATAGTTTTGGACATAGTTTTTTATTGCCTAAAGCTACCAATGCTCATTTCCAAAAGTTTGCCTCAAACGTTTGCTATATGTATTTGCTATGTGCTGTGGATGCCATTTTTAGCAGCTGCATTGCTATCATTTTGCCCATTGGAAAGCACATGCGAAAGTATCCGAAAAAAATCAAAATAATTCGCAAAGCATTGGAGTTGCAAAAATTTTCAAAAAAAATGCTCGGTCAGGGAAAGAGCATAGGGCTTGTGCCCACTATGGGAGCTTTGCATAAAGGGCATATTCATTTGGTTGAAACTTCTGCAAAAAACAATGATGTGACTATTGTCAGCATTTTTATAAACCCAACGCAATTCGGGGCAAACGAGGATTTTGCAAAATACCCACGCAGATTGCAGGCAGATGCAAAGCTTTGCGCCGAGGCTGGGGCAAACATAGTCTTTGCGCCCGAGCCCAAGGAGATGTATCCACAACCATTGCAAACTTACGTGCGCAATGCAGAACTTGAAAATGTGTATTGCGGAAAGTGGCGCCCCGGACATTTTGCCGGAGTTCTCAGCGTGGTGGCAAAGCTCTTAAATATAGCACTCCCGAGCAGGGCGTACTTTGGGGAAAAGGATTTTCAGCAACTCCATGTAATTCGCAAAATGGTTTTTGATTTGAATTTCCCTGTCAAGGTTATAGGCGTAAAAACAATAAGGGAAAAAAATGGGCTTGCCATGTCTAGCCGCAATGAATATATGAGCTTAAAGGAACGTGAAGCCGCAAGTTCAATTTACGCAGGGCTTATGGAAGCAAAAAAAATGTATGAGCGAGGAATTGATTCCGTTGTAAAATTAAAAGGCATTGTTGAAAAAAAAATAAAACAAGCTGGTGGCAAAATTCAATACGTTGAAATAGCAAATAAAAACGATTTACAGCCTATAAAAACAAAGGTTTCAAAAAATGCTGTCATCTTGCTCGCTTGTCATTTTGGCAAAACAAGGCTCATCGACCATTTGGAATTTTTCTAAATTATTCCCATGCGTTACATAATCCTGCTTCTCGTTCTAACTTCTTTTTCGTTGGCACAACCTTTGAGTTTAGGCAAACCCAATGAGGAAAAGCAACATTCCTCTTGGCTCAATTTGGGTTTGGGCCTTGGAGCATTAGGCTCGTTAAACACTAGCTATAAACAGCAGGGCAAAGCATTTTTCAACCCTTCCATCTTGGCGGGTATTCAGTTTGCAGAGCTAACAGCCGTGACTCTTGAATTGGATTTTACAAGACCAAACGGTGGCTTAGGTGGCTGGGTTGGTTTGGAGCAACAATTTCTTAAAACAGATGTAACTCCCTTTGCTGAACTTCAACTGGGAGCTAGGCACCCCGGTTACAACAAAAGAGATGACCTTAAATTCGGTGATGTTTTTGGTTTTGCAACCAATTTAAGTGGTGGGTTTATATTTTTCCGTGAAAGTTTCTTTCGCCTTCGCGTGAAAGGTGGTGGCGAAATGATATTCAACGAATGTAAAGATAAATCTTGGAACGCAGAGGTCAACTTTTTCTTTGCCATGGGCAGGCCGGGCATAGAAACTATCAAAGTAAATTAAAAGTCTCGGAATGTAGCTCAGCCTGGTAGAGTACTTGAATGGGGTTCAAGTGGTCGGTGGTTCGAATCCACTCATTCCGATTTAAATAATATATTTCTCTTCTTCTGCTTTTAGTATTTCCATAAATTCTTCTGGGGACTGAGCATTGTTGAGCTTTGCGCTCATGTTCGTGTTTTTGCCCACCAAGTGGCTTATGGCAGCTATTATATTCAAATGCGGGCCAACGGTGAAATCCGGGCTTATTATCAAAAAGAACAAACTTGTGAGCTTGCTATCCAAGGCTTTGAATTCTATGCCGTTTTCTGAAGTGGCTGCAACGCAATAAAGCTGTTTAACCAAAGATGTTCTTGTATGTGGAACGGCTACGCCATAGCCTATGCCTGTACTTTTGCTTTTTTCTCTCTCTAAAACGGCATCCGAAATATCTTTGCAAGCTTCAGGTCCCAACTCATCGGACAATAGTTGTACCATTTCACATAAAATACTCTCTGCATCGGAACTTCCCGAGTGAACAATTATATGCTTTTCAGAAAGCTGTTCTGATAAACGAATAATGTTATACATAAGTCAAAAATAGATAATTATGACGTCATTTAAACGTCTCAAGCACGGTTTTTGCTTTTTGGGATTCCGTGCTTTCGGGATAATTGGATATAATTTTATTGAGCTGTTTTTTGCCTTGCCTTGCGCCTATCTTATTTTTTAGGCGCAAACTGCCGCACATGAGCAAAGCTGGGGCTTCAAGCTTGGCGCTGAGGCTCTTTTTAAGGGCTTGCTCAAAGCAATCTATGGCTTGTTTTGGTTCGTTTTCTGCATATTCCGCGGCTTTGCGGAGCAAGGTTTGGGCATCTGGCCCGGTGTCTTTAGGGGCGGTTGGGCGGGTTTTAATTGACGGAGTACTTATCTTTTTTTTTTTGCCACCGAAAAGGCGAGCTACCAAAAAGAACCATAACAAAATACCGCAACATACCACTGCAAGAGCCGCCTTACCTCCAGAGTTAAGGTTTGGGGCATATAGTCCGTCCAATTCTTTCAAAAACCTATAGCCTTTAAATTGCGGAGATTTTTCCTTGGCCTCTTTGTACTGTTCAAGTTGCACCAGCCAGTCTTTAAATTGCGTTGAGTATTCCTTGCATGGGAGCGGGACTTTAAGGCAATTGTTCTGTTGCTCCCATTCGGCAAAATTGGCTTCTGCCTTTGGTTTTACTTCTGTCAACTGCTTATCCAGCCGCTCTGTTTGGACAAAGAAATAGATAGCCGCAACAACAGCCGCAATGGCAGTAAGTTTTATTAGAAAACTCATTTGGGTAAAATATAGTAAATCTTTATCAAGCAGTCTGGCGATAATTCTTCGGCTCTTGTATTTTCCTTAAAATTCAAACTTTTGAGCGCATTTATAATTTCCTCTTTGGGGTAAAAGGCAGAAAGTGAGTTCGCAAGGATTTTTCTCTTCTGCGAGAATGCCGCTTTGACAAATTCAAAAAAATTGTCATCTAGGCTAAGGGGCTTTTCCAATGGCTCAAGAATTATGGTTGCGCTGTTCACTTTTGGTTTAGGGTTAAAATGCTCCGGGCTTATAAGCCTTTCTATGCGGCTTTTGGCATGGCAAGCGCAAAATACCGAAAGGCTTCCGTAGCTCTTTGAGCCTGCGTGTGCGGTTATCCTCTGCGCTACCTCTAATTGGGTCATGAACATGCAGCCTTTTATCTTTGATATGTGCGGCAATATGTGCGTTATTATTGCGGTTGCCATATTATATGGCAAGTTGCCCGCTATCCATGAGCCGGGATGCTCGTCTATCCATTTTTCAATGTCGAATTTCAAAAAATTTTCATGGATAAGGTTGAAATTCCCGCGGTTCTTAAATTTTTCCTTCAATTTTGGAATGCAAAAATCATCTATCTCAACTGCGGTTAGTTTTGAGCATTTGGGGAGCAGCCATTCGGTCAAGGCACCGTGCCCGGGGCCTATTTCCAAAATGCAATCCCGCGTTGAGCAAGGCAGGTCGTCTGCGATTTTTTTGGACATTTCGCTATCCAAAAAATTTTGCCCAAATCTGCGGAGCGTTTTTCTATCTTTATCCATAATGCTAAAAAGTTTCCTAAAGCCTATTCGTTTTATTCAAAAAAAAATAGCTCTGCGGCATAAGGGAAAGTTAAAAAATATAATTGAGCAAAAAAAATTTGAGCCGTTGCAAAGCACCCCAAAAAAATCCCCATTGCTAATAGTTACGCTTACAAGCTATGGGAAAAGAGCAGAAGACACCGCCCCCTACGCGATATGGTCTTTATTTGAGCAAAGTGCAAAGCCGGATAAAATAATCCTTTGGCTGGACAAGGAGAATTGGAATTTGAGCAACATCCCAAGTCTTTTGAAAACGGAAGCAGAGATGGGCTTGGAGATAAAGTTCTGCGATGATTTAAAATCCTATAAAAAACTGAATTTTGCATTGCAGGAATTTTCAAACGATATTCTGATAACCGTGGATGACGATGCGTATTACCCAAGAGACTGGCTGGAAAAACTTTTGCAGACGCACAGGGAAAATCCGCAAAAAATTTGCTGCCACAGGGCGCATATAATTAAGAAGGGTTTGCCCTACAACAAATGGAAATGGCGTGCCACCGAAAAAGATGATGCGGAGTTACTTTTCCCAACCGGCATAGGGGGGGTGCTTTACCCACCGCAGTCATTGGATTTAACGCATCTGAGCGAGATAATGGAACTAGCCCCCCAAGCAGATGATATTGCGTACTGGGCTATGGCGAAGTTGAAGGGTACAAAGCACGTTCTTGTTCCAAACGGTTATTTTGAGTTCAGTTTGGTAAACGGCGCAGACGAAGAAGATAGCTTAATGGCGGTGAACAGAATGCAGGGCAAAAACGATTTGCAGTTCAACGCTGTTGTTGGGAAGTTCCTACTCACCCCGCTATTTTCTTAAGGTCTTCCACGGTATCTAGTTCTGTGATTTGTTCGGGTTTTATGGGGTACACCCCCACATTCACTTTATCCAGTATTTTGTTCACAACTTCGTCCCAAAACAACTTGCCATGCTCCGGCTCTTTGTACGCTCTGTCCAACGCCTTTGCAATTTCAGCGGCATCTTCCTTTAGCCAATAAGAGATGCCCGCCATGTTGAAAAGATTGGTTCCCTCTTTTTTTATATTTACAATCCTGTTGTTATCCATTTCAAAAATCCAGTCATCGGAATAGCCCTCTATGAATTTGCCAAAATAACACGACCGCTCAAATTCGTGATGGAATATGGAATCGTCTGTTATGTATAAATCGGCTTCGCAGATAAAGCAGTTTTCTTTGCCGAGCACATTTGCTGCCGCTTTTAGCGATGAGATATTATTTTTTTCCAAATACTCCGTGTTTTCAATCAACTCTATATTTTCATATTTTTGTTTTAAATATTCAAACTGCTCTTTTTTATAACCAACCACGATGTAGATTTTCAAAAGGTTGCGTTTTTTCAGGGCGTTTATCACGGTTTCTATCATCGGAACGCCCAAAACCGGAAGCAGCGGTTTGGCGGTAGTTTTTGTAAGGGGCAGCATCCTTGTGCCTGTGCCAGCTGCCATAATCACGGCAATTTCATTCTGTGCTTCCATCGCTGCATTCCTATAATTCATCTATGAGTTTGATGATTTCATTAAACGGCATAATATTGTTTTCAACCTCATACGCTCTGTGATTTTTAAGAATTTCAACAGCGGTATTTTTCATGGCGGGGAACGCACTTCTCGTTAGATGGTTTGCATAGATTACAATGTTTATGCCGTGTTGCACAAGTTCATTTTCAGTCACTTGGCTATACGAAGTGGGCACAACTACTATAGGCGTTTGTTTTTCTTTTTGCCTGAATTTATCGCAAAATTCAAAGACCTCATCGGGAGTTTTGCGGCGGCTGTGTATCATAATTCCATCTGCTCCAGCTTCAACATAAGCAAAGGCTCTTTTTAAAGCGTCTTCCATTCCCTGTTCTAAAATTAGGCTTTCAATTCGTGCGATTACCATAAATTCTTCTGTTCTCAGTGCCTCTTTTCCCGCTTTTATCTTATTGCAAAAGGATTCTATGGAATCCTGAGTTTGCTCAACTTCCGTGCCAAACAGCGAATTGCGCTTTAGCCCTATTTTATCCTCTATAATCACCGCGGAAATGCCCATTCTCTCCAAAGTTCTTACATTATATGCAAAATGTTCCGCTTGCCCGCCTGTGTCTCCGTCCAGTATAACCGGCTTGGTAGTCACATCTAAAATGTCGTCCAGCGTTCTCATTCTGGACGATATATCAACCAATTCAATATCTGGTTTTCCTTTTGCTGTTGAATCGCATAAGCTGGATACCCACATCGCATCGAATTGGTCTAATTCTCCATTTCTCTCAACTATTGTCTTTTCCGCAATTAAACCGCTGATGCCGCTATGTGCTTCTATAACTTTTACTATTGGGCACAAATTCAACAACTGGCGTAGACGCTTGCGGCGATATTCCGGCATCGCTAGTTTTTCTCTCATAATGGAATTTATTTTAAGCACTTTGGCATTATACGTATATGGAACTTCTACCAGTTCCCCGCCGTATTTGCTCAGATTTTTAATCACATTGTCCTTAATTATGGAATCGGGGTATTCATTCCAGTTGTTCCCGTGAACCACATAATCCGGCTTGATGGAATTTATCACTTCGTCATATAGAACATTTTTCTGTTCCACCACCTCATCAACCCCATCGATATTCTTTATCATTTCAAAACGTTCTTCAAACGGAATCACGGGGAACCTGTCACTGCGCACTTTTGCCTTGTCGCTCAGTACGCCAACAATTAATCTGCCGTATTTTTTGCCCTCTTTGATTATATTCAAATGCCCTTCGTGAATTACATCCGTGCTAAAGCATGTATATGCTGTTTTTGTCATGAAATTTAATATATAAAGTTTCCGGCGCCTTGCGTAACCAAAACGTAACAATAAAACACCCTTTAAAGAGGGCGTTTATTAATTAAACAGTGCTTATTCTTCGCCAAGTTTGTTTTTCAATTCAAAGACTTCCCTAGCCAACTTGTGATTCTCTTCTGTTATCTGGGCAGCTTCTTCGCGAACCTTTTTAACATCATTGGCTTTTGGAGCAGCAGCTTGCCCAGAGCGCTTTCCGCCGCCACCGCCGCCACCGCCTTCATCATCGTCGTCGTCATAGCCACCGCTACCGCCTTTAGAGCCTGCACAGGCGGCTAAAAACAAAAGCGTGAACACGCAAAGCGATAATTTTAAACGATCTATCATAAAAAAACTCCGTTTTTCCATAATATACATTTTTTTTAAGGAAAAGAACAAGATTTCTAGAGTAGTTGCTGAATTTGCTAGATTTCCAACAATGCTCCTTTCCAAAATCTATACCCGTACCGGCGATAAAGGCTCTACTGCCCTTATAGGCGGCGAAAGAATTCCCAAATCCCATCTGCGTTTGGAATGTTACGGAACTTTGGACGAGTTAAATGCCTTCACGGGAAAATTGAAAATTTTATGCGGTAAAAGAGAGGATTTTCAAGAGATCGCGGCAGAACTCGGTGAAATTCAAAGCCGTTTGTTTGATGCAGGCTCAATTCTTGCCACGCCGCAGGGCAAGGAATGGGAAAATATGCCTTCCATAGAGCAAACGCATATAGAAGCATTGGAAAAAGCAATAGATGCAATGAATTCCGCTTTACAACCTTTAAAGGCTTTTACCGTCCCCGGCGAAAATGAGATAAACGCAGAAGCCCATATATGCCGAACCGTTTGCCGCAGAGCGGAGCGCATTTTATGCAACGCAAAGGAAAACAGCATAGCCATAAACGATAATGTTATGGCTTATATAAACAGGCTTTCTGACTATTTCTTTGTTCTGAGCCGTTACAGTGCGAATCCGCCACCGACCTCAAGCACCAAGCCTTGAGAGAATTTGCTGTTTGTGTTGCCACCAAAGTAGTATTTGCAGTTGGCATAAGCAGCAATAGGAATAACAGGTGGCTTAACACGAACTCCAGCTATTATATGCCCGCCCATGCCTGATTCGTAGTCTGAATTTTTTAAGGCATCCACAACAGCACTGCCAACGTTATTAAATGCCGAACCATCAGCTAATCCCGCAACGTCGGTGAAGTCCACAGTATTCGCTAACACATTTTCAACAAAGGCTGCATTCACCACCGGAGTGCTGATAAAATAGCTCACGCCCAAGCCTATATACGGGGTGATAAGCGGTATAACATCAAAGGGATAGGTTACGGATACATCACCCGTTGCTATACCGTAAATAGGGGATGCTGCCTCATCAAACAACATGCTGTATGGAGCCTCCACAGGAAAAGTCAAAGGTATGGTTTTATTCATTGTTGGAATAGTTAAAATAGTATTGTATCTCGTGGCGGCAATGTTAAAAGTTCCTTCAATGTCAACAAGGGGCAACAAATCTATCCAGAGCTTGAAGCCAAGGCCCTTCAACCCTTCTGATTTTTCCTGTTCTACATATATTAGCCCATTGCCGATAAGACCATCACTAGCTCCTAACGAGCCTGTGTTCGTAATGTAATGCGCACCTATTCCTGCTATGGCAAAAGCCTGTGTGCTGGCAAAAATGGCAATAGTTACTGCAAAGAGAATTTTTTTCATAAGAGACTCCTTAAAAATATATTCAAGGAGCAATATAGAAAAATATTAAGTTAAATTTTAGGTGCTAAAACTTTCCCACCGTAAATCCGGCATACAATCCGGGCCACACCCTAGCCTTGTGGTCGCCAAACTTCCAGTGCCAATGGTACCCACCGCGAGGTTCCAAATAAAAGTCCTCGCCTTGATGCTTAAACAAGGTGTTGAACGTTAAACCACTAGAAAGTGCTACGCCCGGCAAAAGCTTGTAAGCTCCTCCAAACCTTATTTTATGCAATTGGTTGTCCTTTGTTGGGTTGTCTATATCTTTGAACGGATTTTCATTGTAAACATTTTTGAAGGTATAATCAAGGCTAAAGAAGTTGCCCCACATTCCAAAGCGGGTTCCAAAACCCCAGCCCGAGCTTTGAGGCCAAGGGTTGTTAAATGGATCCAAAGCATATTCAATAACAGTATAGAAATAAGGCGTTCCCAAATGCATGGCAATGCCTGTTCTGCTTGTTTCATCTATATAAAAAGTTCCATCTATAATGCCATTGCCCACTATATTGAGTAAACCTATGGGGGTATGGTCACTTTCCGCAGAGATGTTTACTATACCTATTTGCCGCCCAACATGGCCGCCTATATTGATTACTCCACCCTGCAAAATTTCAACCTTTCCAGCAACATTTATCACCCCACCTTGAACTAGGCCTGCATCGCCAGCTATATTCATAACGCCACCTTGCCCAATGCTCACATTGCGGGCAATATTCATAACGCCGCCTTGCCCGCCGTCCAAACTATCTGCGTAAAGGTTCATAATGCCTGCCTGGGTACCCCTGCCTGTTCCCGCAAAATTAATGATGCCTGCTTGAGCACCATAGAAATTCTTTGCTATGTTGAGTGCGGAAGATGCCTGTAAGCCATTTATGCTGTCTGCATAATTAAAACTGCTGGTTAACTGTATTCCATAAATATTTTTTGCAGCGATGTTCATCACTGCCGAAACTTGAACGCTCACTGCTGGAATTTGAGCGCCTGCCATATCATCCATTGCTAAGTTTCCAATCAATGAAACTTGCGTTCCAGAAAGTGCTTTTTGAGCATTTGTAAAGAAAAGACCTATTTGCAATTCGTTTGCCGGTTCCTTGCTATATGCAACTGCATTAATATTGAGACGGAATGGCTTTGCCCGTGCCGAGTCCAAGCCTGTCATCGTGGTAGAATCCGCATTGCCGCGGGCAACCGCCTTTTCCCGCTCTATGCTTTGCATATCACCCATAGAAAGCACGCTTTTTTTGCCCTCTGATATTTGAACTTCCTTTGCCATCCAAATTTTTGAAGGGGCTTCCATCTGCACGGAGTACTTGCCCGCGGGCATTCCAAGCTCTATCTGCCGCCCACGAATTTTGTTAAGTTCTGCAAACAAATTGCCCTGCTCATCTCTTATAAAAAGCCGCCCCTCCAAATTTGAATCCAGCGTTAGCACGGCACTTGTTTCGCGCAAATCCGTCATAACAATATCCCCTGTCCCCGCCAAATTCATATCGCGGTTGGGGTGCTGGCTGCCTGCGCTTGTGTTTTGCGTGTTCCTGAGCGTTTCGTCAAATGCGTATTGATAAGCCTCGCTAAGGGTCACCTTGCCGTTGCCCGTCATATCCGCTGCGCCACGCAAACCACCGACAAGGGCGTGGGTAAAAAAGCTGCCCTTTATGCGGTCGCTTTCCTGGCTGGCTTCGTTTTCGTTTGAGCTGGTTAAAAATGCGTAACCCTTCATTTCACTGCTCGCATCTTGCATAAAAGCCGGTCTTGAAACACCGCCTTTTGTTCTGGTGATTGCCCCCGAACCACAGGCATCTAATATGGCAACTTTTACATCTGCGTCTATGCTGTTCACATTTTTGCGGAACTCCGCCCAGCTATACACATCGCCGCCTAAACGCAAACCCTTTTCGTCTGCGTGACCGCTGTAATACACAATTACTTCTTTGCGGACTCCGGTTTCTTTGCTTTGCAACCGTTTTTCAAGCTCGGCAAAGCCGTTTTGCATAGCTTGGGCATTGGGGTCAAAAACCCGCAGAACATTGGCTCTATCCACGCCGCCCATTTGGGACATAACTCCAGCAAAGGAATTGGCATCGCTCTCCGCATAGCGGAGCTTAACCCTATCCGTTCCCCCGTTATTTGCCCCTGCAACGAGCAAAAAACGTTCAACCTTCTGTGGAGCGGCATTCAAAAAAGCCACCAAAATCAACGAAAATGCAAAAATAGTCTTTCTCATAACCATTAAACACCTAAAGTAGCAAAAAGTGTTACTTTTTATTCTTTCTACATTCACCTGATGGCTGCACCGCCTTTTTGGGGTCTTAGAATTTTTGAAAATGTGGATTTGAATTCCATAATTCCTCTGATAAACTGGAAAATGTATTTTAGCGCGTGGGATTTGAGGCCCGCTCAATATACGGAAGCCCATAAAAATCTGGAAAGTGATTCCCGTGTTTTATTAAAGGAAATTGTGGAGAAAAGTTTGCTCCGAGCTGCGGCGGTTGTGGGTTTTTTTGAGGTTCAAAGGGCTGGAGACTCGCTTTCTGTTTTAGACAAGGCAGGTGGCGAGGTGTTGAAGTTGCATTTTTTAAGGCAGCAGAAACCCGATGAGAATGGGAACTTTTTGAGCATGGCGGATTTTTTTAACCCAAAGGAAAAGGATTTTATAGGGCTTTTTGCTTGTACCGCAGGCTTGGGCGTAAGTGAGGCACAAAAAAAATTCATTGAGAAAAACGATGATTATTCCAGCATAATTTTAGGGCTTTTGGCAGACCGCTTGGCAGAGGCTTTGGCGGAGAAACTTCACAGGGATATTTTGGGCGGCATAGGGATTAGAGCCGCACCGGGTTACCCCGCAAGCCCCGACCACACGGAAAAAGCCGCGATTTGGAAATTGCTTGAACCGGAAAAAAACATAGGGCTTTCATTAACGGAAAATTACGCGATGAGCCCCGTAGCCTCCGAATGCGGTTATTTTGCGGCAAACCCCAAAAGCCGCTATTTCAAGCTCGGCAAAATAGGCGAAGACCAGCTCGCGGACTATGCCTTGCGAAAGGGAATGGCGGCAGAAGAGCTAAGAAAATGGCTGTGAGTTAATCAGCATTTACTAAATTACCACCATGAAAAAATCTCTATTCCTCCTCGCAATCATTATAAGTGCGGTTTTTCTGTCTTGCGATTTAAATGCGGACAACCAAACCGTTGCAACCAAAGCCGCCCTTGAAACGCCAAAAGGCAAGTTCAGCTACGCCTTCGGGACGGATTTTGGCAAATATATTTCCAACACCATGAAGCAAGTGGGTGTTGATATGGATTATGCCATAATCCTGCAAGCCATAAGAGACCAAATAGACACCACAAGGCAAGCTCTTATGAACGATAGCGAATTTATGGTTGCCATGCAAGAGCTTATGGTGGAAATGCAAAGGGTACGAAGCATAAAAAATCTTGAAGCCCAAAGCATATTCCTAGAAAAGAACAAAAGCGAAGATGACGTTGTAAGCACAGCAAGCGGTTTGCAATATAAAGTTTTAGCCGAAGGCACTGGCAAAGAGGCAAAAGACGGAGATACAGTCTCCGTTCATTATACTGGTACTCTTATAGATGGTTTAAAATTCGACAGTTCCGTTGACAAAAATCAACCGCTGACCGTAGTTTTGTCCGATGGGCAGCTCATTCAAGGTTGGATAGAAATGCTCCGCCTTATGAAAAAAGGTAGCAAAGTTAAAGTATGGATTCCGAGCAATCTCGGTTATGGTGAAATGGGCAAGCCGCCTTTTATCGCTGGCAATTCATTGCTTATTTTTGAGATGGAATTGTTAGACATCAAACCAGCAAAGTGAGTTCCGAATTTGCCTCGCGTCCGGATTCCGAAGCCCTGTCCATTTCGCATGGTGTGGCGGGGAAATCCATTGTAAATCCCAACATAAAAGCGGTGCTTGCAAAGCGCCGCCGCAACGAAGCGAGTGTAGATGAGCTTTTTGAGGGTATATTGAACGGCAACAGGACAACCCTTGCCCAAGGTATAACCCTTGTGGAGAGCAATTTGCCCGAACATCAAAACAAAGCGCAGGAATTGATACAAAAATGCCTGCCATATTCCGGCAATTCATTGAGGATAGGCATAACGGGCAGCCCCGGAGCGGGTAAAAGTTCCTTTATAGAGGCATTTGGTGTTTACTTGATAAAGGAACACGGCAAAAAATTAGCCGTTCTTGCCATAGACCCCACAAGCCAGCGCACAAAAGGCAGCATTTTAGGCGATAAAACCCGAATGAACGAGCTTTCCTCAGACACAAACGCTTTTATTCGCCCTTCGCCTTCTGGTTCATCTTTGGGCGGAGTTGCGCAAAAAACGAGGGAATCCGCTTTGCTGTGCGAAGCTGCTGGTTATTCAATAATTTTGATAGAGACGGTTGGTGTTGGGCAAAGCGAAACTGCTGTGCACGGGATGTCGGACTTTTTTTTGCTCTTGATGCTTGCGGGGGCAGGCGATGAACTGCAAGGCATAAAACGTGGCATAATGGAGATGTGCGATGGTATGGCGATAACAAAATGCGATGGGCAAAATGTTACGAAGGCATTAGCCGCCCGCTCCGAATATCAGAATGCGCTTCACCTGTTCCCTGCTACTCCTTATAATTGGCGTCCGCGTGTTATAACCACTTCTGCCGTCACCAAAGAAGGGCTTTCGGAAACTTGGAATATGATAAGCGAATATGAAAAAACAGTTAAGCAAAACGGGTGGTTTTTGCAGAACAGAAAGGAGCAGCAAAAAAACTGGATGGAAAACACAATCCACGATGGCTTGATATCCAAATTCTACAGCAACCCCGCTGTGCAAAAGGAACTGCCTTTGGTTGAGCAAGCCGTTCTTGAGGGCAAGGAAAGCCCATTCAAAGCGGCGAATAGGCTGCTGGATTTGATTTCAGGCTAATAATTGCGGCGAGTTCGTCATAATTAAAACTGGCAAAGAGATATTTTTGACAGCTTTGTCATTTTTTTGTATATTTTTATAAAATGTTGTTTTTTACCCCTCAAAATGGAGATAATGCTATGAGAAACAAACTCACATTGGCGGTAGCCTTTGGGCTTGCTTTGGCTTTTACCCTTTCCTGCTCCTCGGAGAATAAGGAAGATAACCCAAGCAGCAGTTCCAACAACTCAACCCCATCCCAAATTGTTTATGGAGATCCCGTGTCTCACGGTGGCGAGACTTATGAGACAGTCGTCATCGGTACTCAAACCTGGTTCAAGCGTAATTTGAACTACGATGTACCAAATAATAAGTGTTATTATGACGAACCTGCTAACTGCGCAATATACGGTCGTCTTTATGATTGGGAAACAGCTAAGAATGTTTGCCCCCTCGGTTGGCACTTACCAAGCAAAGACGAGTGGGATGTTTTAATGAATTTTGCTGATAACGTAACTAAATTGGTGGCAAAGAGTGGTTGGCCAGTTGAAAAAACAGACGATTACGGGTTTTCCGCGTTGCCTGGCGGTCATGAGTCAATCTCTTTCGTGGGTGTTGGCAACGGCGGCTACTGGTGGAGTGCCACGGAGGATAGCAACTCCGCTGCATACGGCTATGTTTTTGGTATAACCGCAAGAGTAGCTGCGTTCTCAGGCGGTTTCACTATGGAGCTTGGTAACTATTTTAATTCCGTGCGTTGCATAAAGGACAACTGAGTTCACTTCGGCTTCGCTCAATGAACTACTAGCCGTTGAGCGTAGCGAAACGACATCAAAGCGGCGAATAGGCTGCTGGATTTGATTTCTTAGGCGACCCCTTCAAATAGGTAAAAGAGCTTTGGAGAGAGGCTTAAACAGGATTTTTTTCAGAATTGTCATTTAATTCTTGCTTTTTCTCTGAAATTTTTGTATATTTGTTAATAGGAACTTCGTGTTCCAAAGCCTCGGTTTCATATTCTCTAGCAATCGCGATGGGTGATTGGGAGGATGTAAAGCGTGAGGCTTTTTCTTTATCCTGCCAAGCAACAAGTTTATTACCGCTTTTGAACCAATTTTTTAATTCTGCGATATTATCTTTTGGATATACGCTTACTATGGAATTTATATCCGTGCTGTTTTTCTTGCCTAGGGCATCTTTATACATTTTTATAACTGCTACAAAGTTATTCCCATTCTTGTCTTTTAAATCCGTTAGAATTATTTTTGCACCATCGTTTTTAGTGCTGTTAAAGACGGCTATAGGTTCATTTATTGCTTTTGGCAAGTCTTTTATATCTGTAATGTTAAACTGATGTTTATTTTTATAATTCTCGCTTGCTTTATGCTCCAGTCTGCTTGCTTTTAGTTCTATAGGCAAGTCTGGTATCCCTGCACTCTGTAGAACCAGCCCTGGCTTGCCTAGCTGATAGATATGCCATTTTGGTAAAGTACCTTCTATATGTTGCTTTAACTCATAATTAAATTTGTCATTCATAGCCGTGGAAGATACAAAAACCAGCCTAGACCTTGACGGGGTGGCATTTTTTTTCTATATTTTACATCCACACAAAACACCGGTAGTTTTGGACGGCTTGGTGGTTGCGGTTTATCCGTGATTTGGCCGTTTGTATCTGCCGGGAAGAACAACCAAATGGAGAACAATATGGCAAACTTGCCTTCTATAGAAGAGCTGCTCACCGTAGGTGTGCACTTTGGGCATCAGACCCGTCGCTGGAACCCAAAAATGAAACCTTACATCCTAACCGAAAAGAACAGCATCCACGTGCTGAA
>JAITFO010000093.1 GCA_031281265.1 Candidatus Fibrimonadaceae bacterium | reverse complement strand
GGCTAAAATAACCCGCGAATACATGCCTTACGGCAAAGTTTTGATAGTTGACGATGTCTACTCCAACTTGTATGTAGCAAAAGGCTTGATGTCTCCTTACGGCTTGTCCATAGACACGGTTACCAGCGGGGCGGAAGCCATAGGGAAAGTTAAGGCAGGCGAGCTTTACGACATAATTTTCATGGATCACATGATGCCCAAAATGGACGGGGTTGAGGCGACTAAAATCATCCGCGATTTAGGTTATAAAAATCCCATAGTTGTGCTTACTGCTAATGCCATAACCGGCCAAGCCAAATATTTCCTTGAAAACGGTTTTGATGAATTTATATCCAAGCCCATAGATATACGTCAGCTCAATACCATTCTCAACAATCTTATTCGCAATAAACAGACCCCGGAAGTCATAGCAGAGGCGAATAAGCAAAAGAACGATTTGGATTCGGATCAGCGAAGCAGCCTTTCAAAGCCCGATTCTGTGCTGCAAACGGTATTTCTCCTTGATGTTAAGCAGTCTTTGCCAATATTGGAAGAGACTTTGGAACGCATAGACGTTGCCTCTGAAGGCGATTTGCGTTTGTTCACAATAAACGTGCATGCTATGAAGAGCGCCTTGGCAAATATAGGCGAGGTCTCGGCTTCCAAGCGTGCCCTTGCCTTGGAGTTGGCGGGCAAAGAACAGAACCGCAGTTTTATTAAAACCCATGCCAGGTCGCTGATAGATTCCATACGCCTTATAGAAGCGAGAATGCAGCTTGAAAATGATAATTCCGCTTCCAGCGACGATATTGAAGAGGACACGACTTTCCTGCGCGAGCAGTTGCAGGTAATTTCCAACGCCTGCGCAATTTACGATGAGAGACCTGTCAACGCCGCGCTTGAAGCCCTCAAAAAATTACCTTGGAAAAAAGAGACCAGAGTTCTTATAGACAAAATTGCGGAACAGCTTCTATACGGTGATTTTGACGAAGCAGGGAAACTTGCAAAGGGATAATAGTGCTTAGCAAAAAAATTATTCGTTGCGCTTTGCTTTTATTCATTTTTTGCTGTTTGTGTTGTGTTCAATCTAAAAAAAGCGAAACAGTAGCCTTTTCTTTAGGAGAGATAAGTTGTCCGGCAGGTTTTATCAGAGGTTCTGGCATAGGAGAGAGCGAGCAACAGGCTATGGCGAAAGCTCGTGCGGACATCTCTTCGCAGATAAGACTTTCGCTGGCAGTTGCCAGCGAGCTGTATGAAAAGCAACTTGTGAGCGGGAGTAAGGAATTTTTTGAGAGGGAATTTAATTCTAAAATGAAGCAAACAACTGAGCTTTTGAATGCTCAAGATGCAAGGTTGCAAGCGATAAAAATAGTCGGGAACGAGATAGGGGTAGTTGCTTGCATGAGCCGTGAAGACGCTGCAAAACCGTATTTGAGTGAATTGCAGAAGGCAAATGATTCTATAAGCATTGCAATAAAAACAGCACTTGCTCAAGACCACCCGCGTACCAAAAAAGAAGCTGTTAAGTCAGCGGAAAATTTAAGAATGCGGCAAATAATGGCAGTACAGGTTTTGCAAGGACTTGGGAAAAATATGGAATTGCAAGAAAATGAATCTTATGGAGAGATGATTAAGAATTATGGAGAATTCTCTTCCAAATACAAGATTATATGGTTGGGGGGAGATGAGCAAATTTCCCAAGTGCTTGTGTCTAAAATTTCTTCTAAGTATAAAATTGAAACAGGTGCTTGTACTCACGGGCTTAAATTAATTCCAATTTCACCGGAAGCATTTTGCGAAAACAATAGCTCTTATGGCCCTCAATGCTCTTATTTGCCAGCTTTGGAAGGGCGTTCCTGCGCCGATGAATTATATTTTACTTTAAGGGGGCAAATGGTTCGCGGTACCGGAATAAATGACTATAACGATGCGATGCGCAAATTGCTCGCACTTATTCCCAATGCTCCATTTTGGCAAAAGTGGTTTGAAGAGCTAGATAAATATAAGTAAACGCTGATTAACTCACAACCTCAATTTTATCCCATCAGCGTTTCCCGCCCCCCTTGAATGGTGCTTTTTAACAAAATCACCATTCGTCCCCCCGTTTTTTCCGCTCGGAGAGCTAACGGGGGGAACGCCACAGCGAAATTCAAAGTTAATCAGTGGCTACTATAATGTATAGATAATCTTTATCAATGTACCATTGGTGCATAAATCTTTTTTGCTACCACTTGGTAAAATTTATTTTCTTCTGGGCAATACCCTGTTAAAAGTTTTCCATAAACACAGCCCGTGTCCAACCCTTTTACATTAGGGAAGTCCACAAGGCCGTTCATAGCCCAATGCCCAAATATAACCAACCGCCCGTTGAATGTAGCTTGTTCATACCACGGCTTTCCCTCCCACAGCCTTATTGTCAAGATCTCTTTTGAGTTCATCTCTTCCAATGTTTTTTTCTTGGGTTCCAACCCGGCATGCAATAAAAGTTCTTTGCCCGTATCTATCCACAGCGGGAATTTTGAAACCACGCTGGCTATCCATTCCGGTTTTTGAACGTTATCCAAAAGTTTTAGTTCTTTGGGGGTCAGCTCTGTTTTTTGTTTAGTCAAAATATTCAAGAGCTTTGCCTCGTGGTTCCCCATTACGCATTTTATATTGTGCTTTAGAACAAATTCAAGTGTAGCAACACTGTTTGGCCCTTTATTTATTAAATCACCTACCTGATAAACTTTATCACTTGCATTCGGTGAAAATTTTTCGAACAATTCAGCAAGTTCTTCCACGCAACCGTGAATATCGCCTATGAAAAAAGTCCTGGACACTCTAGCCTATTTCCAAAATCAAATCGCCCCTCATAACGGTTTGCCCTTGTTCAATTTTCACAGACTGAATTTTACCTTCGCGAGGAGCTAAAATTTCGTTTTCCATTTTCATGGCTTCCAAAATTCCCAGGAGCTGCCCTTTTTTGACTGGTTGCCCGGGCTTCGCCTGCAAGCTGGAAATTTGCCCCGGCAGCACAGCAATTACCTTGCCGCTTGCCTGTTTCGCGGGTTTTCCCGAGCCGCTATAATGGGAGTTGTCTATTTTGCTGACATCAACATTGTATCGAGTGCCGTTTATTTCAACAGAATCTGGAAATCCATTGCTCTTTTTACGCACAGTGACAGATAAAACTTTTCCGTTTACCATCACAAGCCTAAGGGAGCCGTCTGGCCAAGTCTCCAATATGCGGACTTTAGAGACTTCCTTTTCTTTTTTAATTTCAAAATCCGAGCGCAAACTCGCGATTTGTGGAATATCAAAAACGTTTTTTTGATTGCGGGTTCTAACTGTGCATTTCATGGTAATAAATATAGAAAAAATACTTGGCATTTTTACTATATTTTAAACGTGTATAAATTGAGAATTGTAAAGCTATCTGCGCAGCGAGATATGAAAACCCTCGTTAAGTATTTGCTTTCGCTGCCAGGGCTGGATACAGGGAAAATATCCGCTGGTTTAAAAGTTCCCCCTCTTCTCGTGCTATCCACAGATTATGAACAAGAAGCTAGTCAAATGCTGGCTACCCTTGAAAAATACGGTGCAGTATGCGAAATAGAAAATACCGAGGCAGTACATCAGCATCATCACGAACATGAACATGCGCAAGTTGCTACTTCCAAAAAAGACTCAGGTGGTAGCAAGTTGTTTTTGGTACTGATAGCATTTGTACTTTTGTTCGTTTCTGTTATTTCTTACTTTTTTGGCTATAATAAATATGAAATTAATGTTGGGCAAATTCAGATAGAAGCGGAGAGTTTTATCACTGATCCAACTGGCTGGGTAGGCAATACCATTAGCGACCCGGCTGGCTTGTTCAATCGCATAATAGTAGAAGATTCCGTTGAACAAAGAAACAGGGAAGAAGCTATGAGTGCTCAACTTAGCAAAGACCTAAAAAAAGCGCTTGTTAAAAATCCCTACAACGATAGCGTGTGGAAGGTTCTATACGAAAAGCTAGAAAGAGAAGGTGATAGCACTGGAGCTAAATCCGCGAAGGAATCTCACGCTAAAGCGGTAAAAGCGCAGCAGGTTTTATTAAATTTGGCAAGAGGGCTTGGCGATGATGTTCGTGTGGAAATCAGAGATAACGCGGTTTATTATCGCGTAAACAAACGATTAACCGATAGTGAATTTTATGCAGAAGCGGTAAAATTGAAAAGAAGCCTGAATTCCAGATTCCCCGGCAAAGATTTGATTCTTGAAAACTATGCTTCAGAAGACAATGTTCAAAGTGTCACCATGAAAGCTGAATGATAAAATCAGCCCAGAGAAAACGATTCGCCAAGATAAATTCTTTTTGCTTCTTCGTCGTTTGCCAAAAATTGCGAAGTACCTTCTGTTAGCACCTCGCTTTTGTACATGATATAAGCGCGGTCTGTTATGGAAAGGGTTTCCCGAACATTGTGGTCTGTTATCAGAATACCCATACCCTTGGATCTCAGCGAACTCACCATGGATTTGATGTCATCTACGGCTATAGGGTCTATGCCTGCAAAAGGCTCGTCCAGCAAGAGAAAGCCTGGTTCGCTTGCAAGTGCACGCGCTATTTCCAACCGCCTGCGTTCACCGCCGGAGCAGCTATGCGCTATGGTTTTTCTTATATGGGTTATTTTAAATTCTTCCAGTAATTGTTCTAATCTTTCTTTGCGTTGCTTGCGGGTTAGTTTTAATGTTTCCAAGATTGCCATTATATTATTTTCAACCGAGAGCTTGCGAAAGATAGAAGCCTCCTGTGGTAAGTAGCCAAGCCCCAGCTTTGCACGGCTGTGCATGGGCAAGTGGCTTATATCTCTGGAATCCAAAAATATATAGCCCTTATCCGGGCGTACAAGCCCAACTATCATATAAAACGAAGTGGTTTTGCCAGCCCCGTTTGGCCCCAAAAGCCCTACGATCTCGCCCCTTGAGACGCTCAGGGAAACATCTTTTACAACGGTTCTTTCTCCGTAAACTTTACAGATTTTTGCCGTGCGTATTGTACTTATAGTGGAAGACACTCAACGAAATGTAGTAAAATTTGCTATATTCTCTCATAAATATTAGATGTGGAGAAAAAGATGTCTGAAAATCTGTCTATTCTTGGTAGTGTTCGCGCTGGCTATAAGCCTAAACTTCCGCCCTCGCTTCGCAAAGGGGCATTAAAAGTTTTAATCTCTTCTGGTGCGGCTACGCAATCTGTTCGCGACCAAGAACAAATAAAAGCTCTTTTCCCAAATACTTACGGAGAGCCTATTTTAACTTTTAACCCCACAGAAGACAGGCAGCAGGGTTCTAAGTTGAACGTTGGAGTTGTTCTCTCCGGTGGGCAGGCTCCGGGAGGTCACAATGTTATAGCGGGAATTTTTGATGGCATTAAAGGCATTATAGGAAGCTCAGTACTCTACGGTTTTTTAGGCGGCCCATCTGGCCTTGTTGAAGGGAAATACATTGAGATAGACCACAGCTTGATGAGCAGATACCGCAATACCGGCGGTTTTGATATTATCCAAAGTGGCAGAACAAAACTGGAAAGCACCGAACAATTTGATAAGTGCATAGAAGTTGCGAAAAAACTGGATTTGGATGCTATTATAATCATAGGCGGTGACGACTCCAACACAAACGCTGCGGTTCTCGCTGAATACTTTGCGGCAAAAAAAGTTAACTGTGTTGTTATAGGTTGCCCCAAAACCATAGATGGCGATTTGAAAAACGAACATATAGAAGTCTCTTTTGGTTTTGACACAGCCGTAAAAACTTATTCCGAATTGATAGGCAATATTGAACGCGATGCCAATTCTGCCCAAAAATACTGGCACTTCATCAAGTTGATGGGGCGTTCCGCAAGCCACATAGGTTTAGAGGCTGCACTCCAAACGCATCCGAATATCTGCTTGATTTCGGAAGAGATTAAAGAGAAAAAAATGACTCTTGAACAAGTTGTAAACTCAATGACCGATATAATTATTAGCCGTAGCGCAAATAAAAAGAATTTTGGCGTAGCGCTTATACCAGAAGGTCTTATTGAGTTTATTCCAGAATTCAAAATTCTGATTTCCGAATTGAACGATGCTCTTGCGCACCACGAATCGGAAATAAAAGAGCTTATTCAAAAAGATATAGAAATCCATGCGAAAGAACACGGAGACGCAGAAATCAAAGAAGCTGGCAAAGCGGCTGATATGGTGGAAGTAGCTTGCAAGCATATATCCGAAGCCTCCGCGCATTTGCTTAAGAACCTGCCAGAAGACATACAGTTGCAGTTGATGATGGATCGCGACCCGCACGGAAACGTTCAGGTATCTCTTGTTGAAACAGAAAAACTTTTAATTGAGATGGTTACCAAAGAATTGGAGTTAAGGAATTTCAAAGGCAAGTTCGCCACTCAAAACCATTTCTTTGGTTATGAGGGCCGCTGCGCTGCGCCTTCTAACTTTGATGCGGATTATTGCTATAGCCTTGGTTATGCGGCTTCCGTTTTGGTGCTGCGCAGAAAGAACGGCTATATGACTTCTATTCGCAATCTAACCGCAGGCTTTGAGAATTGGATTGCTGGTGGTATTCCTATAACAATGATGATGAACGTTGAACGCAGGCACGGCAAAGACAAACCAGTTATTCAGAAAGCTCTTGTGGATTTGAAAGGTAAACCTTTTAAATACTTTGTAGAGCATAGAGACGAATGGGCAAAAGGCGAGGAATATCTCTACCCCGGACCAATCCAGTATTTTGGACCACCCGAAGTATGCGATGTCACAAATTATACGCTTATGCTGGAGCATGACGCTTTGAAATAATTTTCTATTTTACACCAAACAAAGGAGTCCGTATATGAACAAGACCATTATTTCTATCATTTTAGCCGCTGTCGTGATAATTTCCGGCACTATTGCTTTTTTTGTAATACGCAATCATAGGCAGTTAACCGAATAGGATTAATAACCTTTGAAAGAAAGTAATGTTTTATCTATCGCAGCGCTTGCGTTTCTTGCGTTGCTCTTGGTAGTGTTCAGCGATTTTGTTTTTGACAGTTCGCAATTAATGCTCAACAGCGACCAATTGAACGGCATAGGTTCCCGTTATGTGAGAGCACAACATTTGATTTTACCGGAATGGGATGATTCGCGGCTCGGTGGGATACCGACCATGGATGCCTTGTTTTCAGATGTTTACCATCCGCTTTCTTTGGTGTATTTTATATTGGAGCCGGGCAGGGCTACCGGTTTTAAATTCATTTTAACCATTTGGTGCGCATTCATCGCGGCGTTTATTTTAGCCCGTTATTTAACGGATAAATGGCAGTGGGCGACTTTGCTAGGTTTTTTATATGCGTGCAGCCCTCAGTATTTCACATACATATACGGTGGGCACGATGGCAAGATGATAGTTTTTGCTGCGGCCCCTTTTGCTATGTATGCTTTGATGAGGTTGTTGCGTGAAGGTTCTATAAAACACGGGATTTATTTTTCGCTTTCCGTAATTTGGATGGTGCTTTCCCCGCACTTGCAACTGACTTATTTCTTTTTATGGGGTGCGGGGCTTTTTGTTCTCTTTGAGCTTTTTTCGAATCCGCTTTCTGCAAAAGTTCGCTGTATTCGTTTGGGGCTTGCAGCTCTTTCTCTTGCGATTGCCTTGATGATCAGTGCTTTTCAGATTATTCCGCCTTACCTTTACACAACAACAGAGTCTGTTCGCAGCACAGAAGAAAAAACAAATATAGAGCATTCCGCAAGCTGGAGTTTGCATGGCGAGGAATTAGCGGCTATGATTCTGCCAGATTTTTTGGGAACCGATGTTGGGGAGAAAAATACCAATTCCTATTGGGGGCAAAATCCTTTTAAATTAAACGCAGATGGTGCTGGAACTCTTTTGACATTTTTGGCTCTTTGCGGTTGTTTGCTGCCAAGCAACAGAAGGCGGGCTTTGTTTTGGTTTTTTGGCTGCGTCATAGCTCTTTCTTATGCTGTTGGTTTGCATTCATTTTTATTCAGCGTTTGGTTTAACACAATCCCGGGCATTAAAAGTTTTCGCGCTCCCAGCATGGCTATTTTTTGGCTACCGCTTGCCTTTGTGTTTTTAGCTGCTCCTGTTCTTAAAAATTTTGAAGAGAATAAAAAAATCATTAAGCAAGGTGCAATTTTATACGGAGTTTTATTGGTAGCCATTTTAATTTTTCGCTACGCTTGGGAGAGTTTAAACGGAGTTCCAGTGGCGATATTTATACTTATGTTCGGGGCTTATTTTATTAAATTGTCTGAACCTCGATTTTCATTACGTGTTATTTTTTGGGCAATTCCGTTTTTGATTTTGGCGAGTTTTTTCTTGAACCCGGTGGAGAACGGTTATTTTAAGCCGGTTAATTTTACGAAGGCTGGCGAGTTAGCCTCTTTTTCCATAAATTCTTTTTTTATAGCTGCTGTTGTTTTGGGGGCGGCATTTTATGTGCTTTCAAATGAAAAAATGGATGTTGCGAAGAAGGCTCTGATTTTAGCGGCTGTTGCGGCGTTGGATTTGGCGGTTGTGAATTTGCCTTATGTTCAAAATGTGCCAAGTATCCAATATTATAACCCCAGCCATCCTGTTATACAAGCTATAAAGAAAGATAGCCCAAATGAAGTAGAACGCCCAAGGGTATTCTCCCTGACTCGTCAGCCTTCAATAAGCGGGAATATTTTCCCAGCTTATGGCATGAGAAATGCTCTGGGCTTTCACGATAATGAAATTGCGAGCTACAGAGCTTTTAAAGAACAATTGCAAAATCCCGCTATGCTGGCTTTAATGAACGTGGGTTATATAATTTTCGATGGCGAGCGAGGTATTGGAATAGAGCAAAACCCTGGCAATTTAGGCAGGGCAAAAATTTATTACAAATGGCAAAGCGAAAAATCCGGCGATGATATAATTGCGAAATTAAAGGATAGGGATTTTGATTATGGAAATACTTTGCTATTGGAAGGCGCAGACGATGCGGAAATTGTTGGGCAGGGTAGTGTTAAAATAATCAACGCAAAAATGGACAACATGGTTTTTGAAGTGGAGAATTCCTCTGCCGGAAAATTGTTTATTTCAGAGAATTACCACAAATACTGGAAAGCAAAGGTGAACGGAGAAAATACCGATGTTCGCAGAGCTTTCAGCACTTTTATGGCTGTTGATATTCCGCAGGGGAAATCCGTTGTGGAACTGCGTTATATATCCGATAGCGTTAGGACTTCGCTGTGGATAGGGCTTGCTGGTATAGTTTTGCTTTTGGGTTTTGCGTCTTTTGGTTTTATGCGAAAAAAATTATGAAAAATTTGCGCTTTGCGTTAAAGTTAGCGGTTAGTATTTTTTTGGTGTCGTTTATTTTTTACAAATTTCCCGTTAGGGATATTTTAGCGGTTTTGAAAAATACGGACTATTTTTGGCTTGCGGTTTCTTTTCTGCTATGCGAGCTTATTATCCTGAACCAGGCGGTTCGCTGGTATTACCTTTTGACTGTTCCCAGCGAGCGAAAACCTGAATTCAGCACTTTATTTAAATATACCGTTATAGGATATTTTTTTAACACGCTTGCGCCTGGGGGAATAGGCGGAGATGCTTACCGCTCTATTGTCCTTGGGCGTATGCATAATTTTATGGCGAGTAGCGTAGCTGCTGTTTTTATCGCCAAAATTCTGGGATTCCTCGCACTATGTTTGCTGTTCTGGCTTGCCTTGCCGTATTCGGAAGGAATTCCAGAGCAAGCTATTTGGTTCATGGCTGCGTCTTCTTTATTTTTGATTGTTTTTTGCCTGTGCATAGCCTTCAATCCCTTTAAGAAAGGAAAATTCGGGGTATTTGCTGAAAAACTGAAGAGCTATAAAAAATATCCATTTCGCTTACTCATAGCTACATTTGATTCTGTTTTTATGCAGGTTTTAGCGGTTTTTGCGTATATGGCTCTGTTTAAAGCCACCGGGATCTCAATTTCTTTGGGTTTGGTTTTTGTTGTTATGCCCGTCACTATCTTGATAACCGCGATTCCCATTTCACTTAACGGGATTGGGGTTAGGGAATGGAGTTTGCTCTCTTTAACCGCTTATACCGTAAATTCCGAGCAAATACTCGCTTCCTTGCTTTTAAGCTATGTTATAGTTATTTTACAGGCTGTGCAGGGCGGAATTTTCTACATTACTTCACATGATAGAGTTCGTGTCTAACGTAAATTTTGCACCGTCTAACCCAAAAGCGGAAAACTTAGGCAACCCTTTGCACCTGCAAATGGGGCATAAAAGTGAAGTGACTCAGCCTACTTATGAGGATGTTTCCGCAAAGCTCAATTCGGGAGAAATTAAGACCCGAGTAGAGGCTCTGTTAAAACAATACCCTGTTAAGCAAGGTGCGCTTTTGGAGGTTCTGTGGATTGCCCAAAGCGAACTCGGCTGGGTTCCGCAGGCTGCTGTTAAATGGGCTGCTAAAATTTGTGAGTGCTCTCCGGTGCACGCTTGGGGAGTTGCAACTTTTTACACTATGTACAAACACGTTCCAACTGGGCGTTTTCTTTTGCAGTTCTGCCAAAATATATGCTGCCATACGGCAGGAGCAGAGGATATAATCTCCATTGCGGAAAAGAAGCTCGGAATAAAAGCAGGCGAAACAACTCAGGATAAATTATTTACGATAGCTAGGGTGGAATGCCTTGGCGCATGCGGCAACGGCCCCGCGATGCTGGTAAATGACGACTTTGCAACGGATGTTGTTAACGGCAATCTCGCTATGCCTTCTAATGTAGGTTTAAATGCAGAACGATTGGATAAAATTATAGCTTGGTGCAAAGAAAGGGCAGCAAAAAATCCTCAAGAACCCAAGAGAGATCCTCTCGGTGGCATAACCGGAGCAGTTCACAGCGAACCTCTGGGCTTGGATTTTGCTCCACCGCCACCAGCATTAGGCGTAAAAGCCACTACTACTGATAAGGGAGTAAGCGTTATTTGGAAAATCGCACCCGAAGTCACCTCGCTTGCAGTGGAACGCAAAAATGGTTCCAAGTGGGAAGCGATAGGCAGCCCTGGAATTAAAGACAAAGAATTCATAGATGCAAACGGCAAAGCAGGCTGCGAATACCGAGTGATAGCTACGAGCGGAACAAGAACTGCAAAGCCGAGCGTAGAAGTCAAGAGTTAAGTTATCTCTATCTCCTAAGCCCTTTCAGAGCGTCTTTGGCTTTGTTGGTCACAGCACCTTTTGCTTTAGCCTCAGCTTCTTTTTTCTTGGCTTCGGCTTCGGCCCTAGCCTTGTCTTCCAATTCTTTTTTCTTTGCAAGAGCTTGTGCCTCTAATTTGGCTTTTTCTTCGTTTAGTTTTGCCACGGCTTTGTCTTTTGCTTCGTTTAATTTTGCGCTCGCCATGTCTTTGAGGTCGCTTACAGGATTGGCGTTTTTGCTCGCATCAAACGTGACTTTTGGGTCTGCAAATGAGCCTCCGATATTAAAGAATAAAAGCGCATTTCCTCTTGAATCTTTTTGATAAAGCGAAACAGGGCTTGCTCTTGTCAAATTGTTCAGGTTGGAACTTATTGCCGAACTCAAGGTATTTTGCAGGTTCAATTTCAAATCGCCGTTAAAGCCTACCGAGCCTGTAAAGGCGAGCAAGCCGAGGGAACTTGCGTTTATGTTAAAATCCCTAACCAAGAGCTGCCCGTTTTTCGCCTCAAATTGAGCTTTCAGGTCGTCAAAGTTCATGTCGCCCTTGTTGTTCACCGGAGAAGGGTTTATAACCTTTCTGCCAGCAATCTCAAATTTTGAAAGACCTTCGCCAATGTTTCCCAATATTTTTGAACCTTTTAAACTTCCATTTGCTACTTGTACGGAAATTGGACCGGTTAAATTATCGACAAAATTTTGCGGTAACCCTTTGGTGGTTACATCTAACTTCATGCTGAGTTTACCAAAAATGGTGTTGTCTAATTGTTGAATTTGCTTTGCAATTTCAGATTCGCCGGAGACATTTTTTCTTCCATTGGTTATGAAGTCGTTGGCTTCCACCCTGTCCACATTCAAAGCAAATTTTACATTTGCAGACTTTCTGTTGCTTAGATCAGCGGCTATATTCGTATTAAAGCCACCGGTGTAAAGTTTTCCGTCTCCTTTAATATTCGCTCTATTGTTTGCAAAATTAATTCCCATGTTAAAATCGGAAAGGGTTAAATGCATAAACACAGTCCTTGCCAAATTTAGATTTATGTTTGCCACAACATCTGGAAGTTCAGGATAAATTCCCATTGGAGCTTCATCTTCTTTTGGCGGTTTTGTCGCGTCGCTTGGAGGTAGTAATCGGTCTAAATCTAAATTAGAGGAATTTACATTTACAGTTACGTTTGTTTTTTTACCAGCCGCAAGACGTGGCATTACCATAGCCAAGTAATCTTTCACAACAGCTTTTACCTTAACATCAGAAGGTCCAATACGCACCGCTGGATCTGCGGAAATTTCCGTGTTTGAAAAAGCAATCGCACCATTAAGAGAAACGGCATCGGGGATTGCTGGAGTTCTTACGGCTATATTTTGCATATTTATGCCACCGTTAACAGAGAAATTTTCTGGGCGCGCAGGGTTTAAAATACCTTTTGCTGTGAGGTTTGCGTCTATGCGCCCGGCAAGCGAGCTGATGCTTGGGATGGAGATAATTTTATTTGCCAAGGCGAATAAAGCACCTAAATCCAATTTTACATTTGCAGACAAATTATTCAACATTGGTTGTGGTGCAAGCAAATTGCTCGCTTCCAATAGAATGTTTGTAGGTTGCCCAGCAAGTGAGAATGTCAAGGGTTTGACGCTAACCGAGTTTTCTGTGAATGCTATGTTGCCTATCAATGAACTAATGCCTGCGGGTAGATCTCTGTGGCTAACTGAAATATTGCTAAAAACCACATTTCCGTTAACTGGCGGAATTTTGTCTGGAACTATAGTCCCCTTAACAGCAACATTTAAAGACATGGCTCCGCTTGCTTTTACCTTTGAAAGCTCGGGGTTTATTCCGGCGGGTATTTCTTTTATTAACTCTGCTAGATTTATCTGATTTGTTTCAACTTTTAAATCCACAACTTTTATATTTTCCATAAATCTATCAACTGTTCCGCTCAATTTGATATTTACAGTTTGCATGCCGATAGCAAGATTTTGGATACCTATGTGCTGAGCTCGCAAATTCGCATCTATGCCCGTGTTTAAAAATATGTTTATGCCACCCTTGCGAACACCAACTCCTGCATCTTCAAGGGAAATCTCATTTAATGTTAGAGCGGTGGATGTTTTGACGTTTTCAAGGGTTTTATCCAAGGAAAGGCTCGTTTTTAGATTTATGCTACCAAAAATGATTTTTCTTTTCTGAGCGCGGTCGTTATAAATCACCTTTGCATTCTTAATATTAAATGAATTCAGGGCTAGTGAACCAGGCAGTTCAATTTTTGACAAATCTAATTTTGCTGTGTCTTTAATTTGAACCGTTGTGTCTGGCTCGCCTCCCAAGCCATCTATGGAAGTTCTGCCGTCTGGCATAACTTCGTAGAGCAAGCTCATATCTTCAAAGGATATTTTGTCCACGGCAACCTGAAATATCAGGAGCTTTGCCAAATCTATTTTTACAGCTGCAAGCGGCAAATCCAAAAATGGTTCTTTGCTAAACCCGTTGCCAGGATTATTTGCAACTTTTACGTCCTTTATCTGAATGCCGAGCGGCCATATTTTAAAATCCGCGCCTCCAACAGAAACCTCTCTTTTGAGAATATCGGAAACCTCTTTCTCCACGAGTGCTTTTATTTTTTCGGGTGGGAATGCCTGTTTAACCGCAAAAAATGCGACAACTAAAGCGACTACAAAGACGGCAGCTACAATGCCTAGGATTTTAGGGAGTTTTTTTTTCATAGGGTTCAATATAGTAAATGCTTATTTACCTTATTTACCTCACAGGGTTTGTCATTTTTAACTATATTTCTCATATAAAATAATCAATTTTGGAGTTTTTATGAAAACAGTTCTCTCCTCCTTTTTGCCAGTGGCATTGTTTTTCGCGTTGTTTATAGGCTGTTCCGATGGCGGAGGCGGTAGTGTTAGCAATGGAGGTAGAGACGAAGGTGATAAGCCCATAAATATCAGGGCATGCGGAAGTGTAGATGAAATTCTGCAATGTGCCGTAGAGTCATTGAAGAAGGAGAAATGGGACGAAGCGGTGGCATATTATGATGCTGCTTACCAAGAAGACAATACCAGTACCAAAGCTATAATTTATTCCGTGCTGGCAAACCTTGCAAGAATAAGCACAGACCCTAAGATGGTGAGCCTTATGAAAGAACACTTTGGCTTCACAACCTATCCCAATAAATTAAACGCCCTTCTGAGCGATAGCTGGATGAAGGAATATAGGGATGAATACGAGAATTGTTATTGGAATTACAATGGTTCGTTTTTTGATCATAGCTGCGTAACAGAATATGATGTTGTCTCTTTGCCAAATATAAAAACTCCAACTTGGGTCATGGGCAGTGGTTCAATATATAACAAAGCCCTATTAAGCGGCAATGTTTTGTCTGTGGATAATTTTGCTATCTCCCTCATCGCAAATGTAATAGACAAGAATTCAAACGGTTTTAACACCTTGTTAGACGATGTTATAGACGGAGTATTTGGGCCTTCTTACAACCTTGCGTTGGAGAGGCTCAAAAAATTGGAGAATAGAAGAGAAGACAGAATAAAGCTGGATCCTTACTTTATAGATGAGCTTGATTTGGAAGATATCTTTGACGAACACGACCAAGTAGGCTGGGCAGAGGTCAACGCTATTTTATCCGCTACGCTTTTGGTAAAGGCATCTTTGGAATGGGTGCAGTCCTATGATTTGAACACGGACTTGAATTGGTTAAGATACGCTTGGAAAGATGATAACGATGATATACGCAATAATTTCATCAATAATGCATCTGCTAGTAAATTGCCGTTTAAGAATAATTTCCTTAAAATCCGCTCGGGTAAAATGGAAAAAGCCAAAGCTGATTATATAAAAGCCATCCAAGGTTTCCAAAGTTCATACAAATCTATTGAAAGCAGTGCTCATTATCCATCAAAGGTTACGGACGCTCTCAGAACTATAAATGAGGGTTTTGGGAGATTGATCACTGCTATAAATGACGGTGGCAAATTCTACATCCCAGAAGACCCAACAAAAGGAACTTGGCCAACTTCAAAGCGCAGCGATGTGGAAGCAACTATAAATCTTGGAAAATTTTTTACGGAGGGTTATTTCTCTCTGCAAAACATATTTGAAACAACAAGCGATGGAAATCCGGTATTTTATTTGACATACGGTCACGGTGAATATTATTGTGAGTATGAGAGGTATGAATATGAGGACGGAGATTATTACGAGTACCCAGTGTGGTGCGGGTATGCTCCAGAACCAGATCCAGTCCGGTTGAGCAAAATCAATGCCGCCAGCCTTATATCCGAGGGTGGAAGGTTAGCTTTGGCTCTTAAAAAAGCTCCATTTAGTGCGCTCATCGATGAACAAGTCGATGATGAAGTTGAATTTTTAAGCACAGGTCTTAACGGGAAAGACGCAAAGGCGGTCTTTGATAAATATTATCCGTAAAATCTTTTTAAGCCTTGCGTTTTTCGCAGGAACAGCACTTGCCTCTAACGAAGCGAGTGCTTATTTTGTTTATGATTATGGAAAAATGTATGAGGTGGAACATAAATCACAGAACATCGATTTAAGCGCGAGAATTCTATTTCAAAACCCAATTTTTCTTAGCCGGAATTCAATAGATATAGAGAACAATGGAGGAAAAATTGCTTTGGTTTCTGCTTCTTTCCCTTTCAACATAAATTCTTATGTTTTAGAACCAGCTATTTTGTTTGGAAACGGTACTTGGGAAAAAGGGGATTTTGATTATTTTTACGGGAAACCGAGTTTGCCCCTCGTTTTTGGTTTTGGAATGTCTTTTTACCGAGGTTCCAATTCCATTACGGCAAATTATATATTTTGCAACGGAAAAATTTTAAATAACCAAGGGGATGTGGAATTGTTCGAGTCGGATTTTTACATATACAATGTTCTTTATAGACTAAATGCGAGCAAAAACCTCAATTTATACGTGGGTTTTGCCGAGCTAAGCATAGAGGCTGCCGGCGCTTTGACTGCGGAGAATCAGGGTTATTTTCTTTTTCCATATTTATTTTACGAAACGAGTGGGCGTTTGGATGTAAAAACGGTTTATGGGATGGCGAATTTAAAAGCGGAGTCTGCCTTGGTGGAATATGGCATTGATTTAGGTACATTGGTAGCCCTCAGTGAAAGAAGCACTGGAAATTTGCACTACAAATACAGAAAAAAGTTTGCAAATTTTTATGGAGCAGAAGAAATTTCTAGAGATTTTTATCCCGTGCATATTAAGGGCAGTGGTATTGTCTTTTCGATTTTGAGCATCCAAACAAAGAAAATACGCGTAGGTAAAAATTATATTCAATATGGCGTAAAAAAGCCCTTGGCAATTCCTTTTGGAAAATTTTTCTCGGAAAGTGAAGACATTGACGATACTGAGCGTAATATGTCTATTAAAGACGTGCTTCTTTGGGGTTTAACTACCAACATGAGCATTTATTTTTAAATTTACAGCAAAAAATTTCCTATATTATTCCAGATGAATTTTATACTGAAAAAAGCGAATCTTGCGCCATTGTTAATTTTATGCGCAACTCAGTTCTCATGCGAACTTGAATTTTGGAAAGAGCCTCCTGTGGTTGTAGCTGAAGTTGAGAATTCAAAACTTCGTTTTGATGAGCTCAAGGAAATAAAAAACAAAGGCGATTCTGTTTCAAAGGAAGAATGGGTTAGCCACATAGACGCTTGGATAAATTCTGAGGTTATGTATAGGGAAGCGTTGAAAAGAGGCTTGCACAAAGACTCCACAGTACAAAACTTGATAAAAAACGCGGAGAAGAAAATTTTGATCGATAAGCTCAAGTTAGCCATAAACGACAGCGAAGTAGATGTGGTTTCGGACAAAGAGCTACAAGAATTTTATGAGGATAATAAGGAATTGTATCGCGTGGATTCCGTTTCTTACGTGCCATTTTCCGAAGTTATGCAGCAAATACGTGGCGCAGTGCTTTCTAAAAGACGGATAGACAAAGAAAAGAAATGGTTAACTGAAGTGAAAAACAACTATTCAATAGAAGTTTATCCTCAATATTTGGATTCATTATGACTTTTCCGCTGATACTGGCAAGTAAAAGCCCCAGAAGAGCGCAAATTCTTGAGCAGTTGGGAGTTGAGTTCCGCATAGAGCAACCCTCCTGCGAGGAGAGCATTACGGATTTTCCCATAGAGAACATTCCCAAAGAATTGGCAAAGAGAAAGGCCATCGACGTGTCTGTAAAGTTTCAGGACGCCTTTGTGCTTGGGGGTGACACCCTAGTTTTTTGCGAAAATGAAGTTCTCGGTAAGCCTAAAAATAGGGAAGATGCCCTTGAAATGCTTAAAAAATTGAGAAATAAGGTTCATAAAGTGATTAGCGGCGTTGCTCTTTGTAAAAATGGTGAGCTTTTATTTCAGGGGGCAAAGCAAACCGAGGTGCATTTCAGGAATTATTCCGATTTAGAAATTCTAGATTATATGTCTACAATGGAGTATACAGACAAAGCTGGAGCTTATGGAGCACAAGGAAAAGGCGCACGTTTTATAGAATCTATAAACGGTTGTTTTTATAATGTTATGGGGCTTCCCATAGCTTTGACTTTAGAAGCTCTTAACAGGATAAAATAAATGGAGAACTTATGGTAGAAGAACAA
>JAITFO010000065.1 GCA_031281265.1 Candidatus Fibrimonadaceae bacterium | reverse complement strand
TTCTCTACCTCCGAGCCATTTTTCTCTAGAAAAGATACTAAAATATTTTTGCTTATGCAACTCTTTATAGCCAGCCTGATGGCTTCGCGAAGCTCCATAGATTTTAAATTCTCTTTTATTTGTGCTATGAACTCCTCGTAACCGCTCAGAATTGGGCTTTTGCCTGCCATATCTACATTATGCCCCTTGTTTATGTTGTAAACCTTCACCAAAAGCTCCAAATAGCAGTCGTGGGTTTTAAAATTATACAAGTCAGATAATTTCAATTCTTTGAAATCTGGGAATTTTTTTTCGCCGTTGTACAAAACTATGAACTCAGGGGCAGGTATCTTTATTTTGCCTTGCCTGTAAAGGTTTTTGCGGTCGGTTATTCTCTCGTATTCCCTCGCTATGTACAAAAGCATCCTGAGCGGTATATTGTTGTTTATGGTTGACTGGTGCTCAATGAGGACTATTAGCCTATCTTCCAGCACAAAAGCTATGTCGTTGAGCTGCTTCATGTAAAGCACATCCGAGAGAGTTACTATCTCTATCTTTGTACTTTCAGGGTAGCTTTTGCCGCTAATTGCGCTGTACAGCTCCAGCAGGTTGCTTTTTTCGCCGAACAGCAGTGTGAATACGCTGTTTTTGTGGCTGAGGTTTGGGTTATTGCTTGCCTCGGTCATTTTTTATCTCCATCTAAAGGTTTATTACCTATTAGACGAATGTCGGGCGGAAAAAAATTCAGATTTGTGTATTTTGCAAACAACTGTTTGCATTTTTAATCAGAATTAAGGATTTTTCAAACGCCAACCCGCTACTTACCCTTTCTCAGAACCCCACGCTCACACGCTACTTATTCGCTGGCGAACAGCCACAAGATGGTCATTGTTTCCTCTAATTACTGCAATTTATCAAATCACTTTCTTTAATATCTATTTTTCCATTTTTGTCAATAAATCCATCTAAAATCCTCGTATTGCAAATATTCAAAACTTGTGAAACAGAGTCTTCCATTTCTACTGTTCCAACTACTTTTGAAACAGACTTAATTTTCAAATCCTTATATATCCAAACACTATCATAGCAACTTGTTATATCCACTTGAAAATGCCCTGCACAGCCAGCAGTGCAAATATTTTTTTCATCTATTTTCTGCCAATTTTTGTCCATTGTCCTAATTGTTGGATACATCATATCACCAACTTGTAGATACAGAAAAGCATAGTAATTCGTAGTGTCGGGTAAAAAACCAATTATGCCACTAATTCCACTTTCAAAGAGCAGAGTATCATTACTCTTATGATTAACCGAATAGTTATTTTTTAGAGAATTATCATTGCTTGCGTCAAATTTAAGTGGAAGTTTTATAAATCCACTTTCCTTAATTGCATACTGAATTTGCTCATACTTGGTCAGCGAGCCACCAAGTGCCTTTTGCTGTTCTTTTTTTTCGCAAGCAACGCAAAGCAATGTGCAAGCAAGGGCGAGAACGAGGGCGTATGGTTTAGACAACTAATCTTCCACCAAGCCCACCAAAGCCATTTCTGCAGAATCGCCAGCGCGGTTGGTGCCGAGTTTCAAAACTCTGGTGTAGCCGCCTTTCCTGTTTGCATAGCGAGGACCAATTACATCGAATAGCCCTTTTAAAACCGCTGGATCCATCACAAAGCGAGCAGCTTGGCGACGTGCCGCCAAGTCGCCTTTTTTTGCGTAGGTTATGAGCCTCTCAACCATACTGCGAACCATCTTGGCTTTCAACAAGGTTGTGCGAACTACCCTTTCTTGAGGGTCTGCATCCAAACCTCTTAGGAGAATGGAAGTGGAGAGGCTACGGAGCATTGCGCGCTTGTGCGATGCATTTGCACCCCATTTCTTTACTTTTACGCCGTGTCTCATTCTGCGCCTCCGTGGTCTTTTAAGTAGGCATCAACATCCATGCCAAAGTTAAGGTTCATATCAGATAAATATCTGTTTATTTCCGATAGGGATTTTTTGCCAAAGTTCTTGTGCTTTAGCATATCCACTTCTTTATTGCGAACCAAATCCGCAACCGTGTGAATTCCAGCTTGCCTCAAGCAATTGTTGGAACGCACGGAAAGTCCCAAATCTTCCACATTTACTAGCAATTTATGAGCAATAGCGTTGGAGTCCGCATCGCGGCCAATCTCGTCTGAGCTGTCCAAATCGCCTTCAAAGTTTATGAACATCTCGAGATGGTCAACCAGCAATTTAGCCGCATAAGCCAACGCATCTTCCGGATCTATGCTCCCATCCGTGGTTATATCCAGTTCCAAACGGTTAAAATCCGTGCGTTCTTCAATACGAGTATCAGAAACCTGCATAGCCACATTCAAAACGGGGTTGAAATTAGCATCTATTAAAATCTCGCCAACGGGTGCATTTTCGGCACCTCTTCTGCGGTTGTGGTCATCTGCCGGAACATAACCGCGCCCAGAAGAAACCTTCATCTCTATGCAAAGAGAGGCATTCCCGCTAAGAGTTGCTATATGAGTATCTGGATTTAGAATAATAACGGCAGGATTATCCTCTATATTTTTCGCCGTCACCTCGCCTTCACCAGAAACATCCAAATTTAAAATTTCATCTTTATCACTCAAAAGTTTAAAACGAATGGCTTTTAAGTTGAGAATTATATCTGTCACATCCTCTCTAACGCCCGGGATGCTTGTGTATTCCTTTTGAACCTTGTCTATTTTAACAGATACAACAGCAGCACCTTGAATTGAAGATAATAAAACCCTGCGAAGAGCATTCCCCAAAGTTATTCCCCAACCTCGTTCCAAAGCTTCTATTTCAAATTTAGCACGACAACCATTTTCAGAAACTTCCGTTTTCTGAAAATTCCTAGGCATTTTTAGGGATTTCCACACCATACAATTCTCCTCTCTTAAATCCTTCTTCTCTTTTTGGGACGGCATCCATTGTGTGGAATACCTGTAACATCTAAAATGGATAGCACTTCCAAGCCTGCATTTTTGAGTGCGCGAACAGCCGATTCACGTGCTGGGCCTGCACCTTTGATGCGAACCGTAACCTTACGCACGCCAAGGCTAAAAGCCTGAAGCGCAGCAGCCTCCGAAGCAACCTGCGCCGCATAAGGAGTGCTCTTTTTGCTACCTTTGTAGCCGGAGCGACCCGGAGAGCCAAAAGAAACCAAGTTCCCTTTGGAATCCGTTATAGATATTATGGTATTGTTAAAAGAGGCAAAAATATGGGCTATGCCCTGCACATCTATGCGTTTTTTGCCTTTTTTAACCTTAACCTCAGCGGCTACTTCCGCAGCAGGCTCTTTTTCTTCTTTAACTTCTTCTTCTGCCACTTGCCTACTCCTTACTTCTTCTTATTAGCCACAGTTTTCTTTGGCCCCTTGCGAGTGCGAGCATTTGTACGCGTGCGCTGGCCCCTAACCGGTAAACCTTTGCGATGCCTTAAGCCGCGATAGCAACCTATGTCTTGCAAACGTTTGATGTTCAGGGTTATCTCTGCCCTCAACTGACCTTCAACCTTGTATTCCTCTTCGAGCATACGGCGTATTTTGCCCTGCTCTTCTTCGGTCAAGGTTTCTACCTTTTTGTTTTTGTCTATTCCAAGTTTATCGCAAACTTCGCGGGAAGTGTGCAAGCCAACGCCGAATATAGCTGTTAAGCCATATTCCACGCTCTTCTTCTTGGGCAAATCTATACCAGCGATTCTAGCCATAACTCTCCTACCCCTGCTTCTGCTTGTGACGGGGATTCTTGTCGCAGATTATACGTAAAATACCTTTGCGGCGAACTATTTTGCACGATTCGCAGCGGGCTTTAAGTGATGCTTTAACTTTCATAGTCTGTTCTTCCTTGCAAAACTAGTTATTTAAACCTATAAATTATACGCCCACGGGTCAAGTCATAAGGAGTTAGCTCAACTGTAACCTTATCGGAAAGCATGATGCGTATAAAATTCTTACGCATTTTTCCCGAAAGATGTGCCAATACCTCATAGCCATTCTCCAACGAAACCCTAAACAAATCATTTCCCAGCACCTCAATCACCGTACCATCTAGCTTTACGCCTTCTTCTTTTGCCACTAAGACGCCATCCTGCCGCGAATGCGACCGTGTTTAAGGAAACCCTCATAATTCTTTGTATGCAACTGAGCTTCTATCTGCCTTAAAGTGTCTAGGGCAACGCCAACAACAATCAAAACTGATGTTCCACCTATATAAAAAGACATATTCAAAGCGTCTTTTAAATGCAATGGCCCCACACTTATAGTTGCCAAGAATATAGCTCCAGGCAATGTTATGCGGGTTAATATATTATCTATGTATTCTGCGGTTTTGCGTCCGGGGCGAATACCAGGGATAAACCCGCCGGACTTCTTTAAATTATCTGCAATGTCGCTTGGGTTATATTGGATTGCAGTGTAAAAATAGGTGAAGAATATTATGAGCAAGGCAAATATAACGCTATACGCTATATGGCCGGGCAAAAATGCCCCAGCAAAAGATTCTATCCAGCCTGTGTTTGGGAACCAAGAAGCGATCATGGCAGGCACAAACATAATGGAAGATGCAAAGATAACAGGGATAACTCCTGCGGTATTTACCTTAAACGGCAAATAGCTGGACTGCCCACCCATCACCTTGCGCCCAACCACCCTCTTTGGGCTTTGAAGCGGAATTCGGCGGTTCGCTTGCTCTATAAACACAATAAAGCCCACGATTGCAATTACCAAAGCCAAAATCAAAATCTCTATCATCAACTGCTGGTTGCCAGCCGCAAATTGCTCATATTCCATAATCATGGCACGCGGCAACCCGCCTACAATACCAGCAAAAATTATCAGCGAAATTCCGTTTCCAACGCCACGGCTCGTGATTTGTTCACCTAAATACATGACGAATATGGTGCCGGTGGTCATCGTTAAAACTGCGAGTAAACGGAAACCCCAGTTGCCCGTTCCCGTTGCAAAATTATCCAGCAGAACAGAAACTCCCTGCATTCCGCCTACGTTAACCCTAATGCTGGAAAGCCAAATTGAAATGCCCCAAGCCTGAACTGCGGCAAGCACAACGGTAAAATATCTAGTCCATTGGTTCAGTTTTGCCCTGCCCTCTTGCCCCTCTTTTTGCAAAAGACGGATTTGAGGAATCACAGCACCCATAATCTGCATTATGATGCTCGCACTGATGTAGGGCATAATTCCAAGTGCAAATATAGTCGCTTTGGCAAACGCGCCACCCGTAAAGGAATCGTAAAGACCAAAAAGATTATCTTTATTCTGAGAGAAAAAACTCGCCAAGCGAGACGGGTCAACACCTGGAATGCTTATGTGCGAACCTATGCGGTAAATGATTAAAACGCCAAGCGTGAAGAGCAGCTTTTTACGCAGGTCTTCTACCCTAAAGGCATTCGCAAAGGCATCTATAGCTTTTTTCAATGCTTCCATATTTTACTCTGCCGCGATAATTTCAATTTTACCACCTACAGCTTCAACAGCCGCTTTTGCGCTTTCACTTATCGCATTAACTTTAAGTTCTATTGCTCTTGTTATTTTACCCGTGCCGAGAATTTTAATCGGTTTATTGACGCTGCGGATAAATCCAAGGTCAAAAAGAACAACAGCATCAAATGTCTTTGTCTCGGCAGCCTTTTCCAGCTTTGCCAAATTGACAATCTGCGTATCTTTTGGAAATTTGCTCTTAAAGCCGCGTTTTGGCAAGCGACGGTGAATGGGCATTTGACCGCCTTCAAAGGCAACTCTGCCAGCTTTTGCGCTTTTGCGCGCTCCAGCACCTTTTTCACCGCGCCCTGCGGTTGTTCCCCAGCCGGAGCCTGGCCCGCGACCGATTCTCTTTCTGCCTCTAACCTTGGCTTTGCCCGGATTTAAATTATTTAAAGACAGCATTAGGACACCTCTGAAATTTTTACCATGTGAATAACCTTGAGAAGCATTCCTTCTATTTGAGGGTTTAACAAATGCTCTCTTTTTTTGCCTATGCCTTTTAGCCCCAAAGCCGCTAAATTAACCTTGTGAATAGGCAAAGAGCGGATAGCACTAACTATTTGCGTGACGATAATCTTTTTGCCGCGCAAAGCATTCAATGTTTTGAGTTGCTCCGTGACAATTTTTTGATTTGCTATTTGTTTTGACATTAAGCCTCACCTCCGCGCAATGCGGCAAACTGCTTTTTGTTCCTTTGAACCGTTAAACCTTCTATGCAAGCATGAACAACAGTATGTGGATTGGAAGAACCAAAAGCCTTTGTTAAAATATTATGAACGCCAGCGAGTTCCAAAACCGCACGAGCGGCAGTACCCGCTATAACACCAGTACCAGGAGCGGCAGGCATAAGCAACATACGTGTTGCCCCAAATTTAACCATAACCTCGTGAGGAATTGTGCCTTCGTGAAGGCTAACTTCCACAAGATTGCGCCGTGCGCTTTCGCTGGCTTTGCGAACCGCCTCTGCGCTTTCTTTTGCTTTGCCAGTTCCAACGCCTATTTTTCCGTTGCGGTTGCCTACAACCACAAGAGCGCTCAAAGAAAAACGGCGGCCACCCTTAACCACTTTTGCGCAGCGGTTAATGGCAACCGTTTTCTCTTCAAATTCCGAATATTGAGTTTCTCTTTCCAAAATAGCACCTTTGGTTAAAATTTAATTCCGCCTTCGCGAACACCCTCTGCAAGGGCCTTCACGCGACCGTGATAAATATAGCCACCACGGTCAAAAACAACTGTTTCAATCCCTTTGGACTTCGCAACCTTGGCAACTTTAGCACCCAATTTATGGCTCTGTTCCGTTTTGGTCAGTTTGCCAAATTCATCTTGGAACTCCTTTGAGCCAGTGGTGAACTGCAATATAGATACACCTTTGGTATCGTCTATGAGCTGCGCAATCATATTGTTCAAAGTACGGCGTGCTGCCAAACGTGGGCACTCCGCAGTCCCAGAAACTTTTTTGCGAACTCTGGCATGGCGAGCAAGCCTTGAATTGAGTCTTATCTTAGCTACATCATACATATTTTACTTCCCTGTCTTTTTACCTTGTTTGCGCAGAATGTACTCGCCGGAGTAGCGAATGCCTTTGCCTTTGTAAGGTTCCGGCTCGCGATACTTGCGAATTTCCGCAGCAACTTGTCCAACTTTCTGTTTATCTATACCACTGACAACTATCTTCAATTTATCATCGCTGGCTTTAATTTCTATCCCTTCTGGGGCCTTGTATTCAACCGGATGAGAAAAGCCTAGCACAAGGTTTAAATTTTTGCCCTTCTGTTCCGCGCGGTAACCAACGCCAACTATTTCTAAGGTTTTTTGGAAACCTTTGCTGACGCCTTCTATCATGTTAGCTATCAAAGCACGGCTTGTGCCGTGAATTGAACGCGAGAATTTTAGGTCGTCTGGTCTTTTTATTTCCAAGCCTTCGGCAGTTTTTTCGATGGAAACAACATCGTGCAGAACATGGGAAAGCGTCCCTTTTGGACCTTTAACGCTAACCTTTTTCCCTTCTATGGAAACTTCCACTTTTTCTGGAATGGTTATTATTTTTTTTCCTAT
>JAITFO010000055.1 GCA_031281265.1 Candidatus Fibrimonadaceae bacterium | reverse complement strand
TTATAGCTTTATCCCCCCCCCCCCCCCCATCGTCTAAACCAGACGCCTATAAGCTACTTACTTGCTGGCGAGCATCCGCAGGGTGGTCATTTTCAGAATTTTTTCACCCCCTCAAAAAGGAGTTCAATATGAATAAGACTAAGTCTATTCTCATTTTTGTGTTATTATCGCTTTTGTCAATGCTGGCAGGCTGCACATCTAGTGTTGGGTCTTCCATAGGAACCGTATATCAAATAGGGGGGCCTGTGAAAGAAGCGGAGGTGTTAGGTTTGGTTTACGTGAAATGTGAGAATGGTGAACCTGTTTATCAGGCTTTGCTAAGAGCAGCGGAGAAAAAAGGCGGCAACGGCATTGCGAACGTTGTGATAGATACTGAAGATAAAATAACTTACCTTTTTGGTCTCAATTTGGGTGGGCAAAGCATAAAATATGCCACTGCTCTGGCAATTAAATACACTAATGAGAATATAATTTCCCAAGTTCCAAGCAAAGATGGCAAATTGGGAATTCCAAGTGACAAAACATCACCCTAGGAGTTGTTATGAACATAACTGCCAAAACTATGCTACTGCTCATTCTTTTTATGGCAGTTTACGGATATGCAGATAAACCGATATTTGATAATGAGGACGATGATGAATCGTTTTATAGCAATACAGATGGTTCTAAAAGTACAAAAACTCCTAGGGAACCCGTGAAATTTGGGGTAAGAATCGACTTAAATAAGAATTTGCTTCAGTCGGGATATGCATATGTAATTGAGGACAGAACAGAGTTTCATTTAGGAGCAATCGCGGATATAGTCATAGCACAAGCTGATTCTGTGAAAATGTACCTTCAGCTTGGATTTATGCTCAGCAAAAAGGGAAAAGTTATTATGTTTGAAGATAGGGACGGAGGCTTTTACGGAAATGATCAATATGGCCGTGTTCAAGATTATAACAATTACGATAAAACTACATATACAATCAATGCATATAGCATAAGATTGCCTCTTATGCTATCGCTCAAACTCCCACTTACCGAAAATTTATCTCTAAGAGCGAATACGGGCCCTTACGTTGATATTGGCATTTCTGGGACACTCGAAAAAGAAAAATATTCTAAATATTCTATATCTACACTCTCTATACCAGGTATTTCTCTTCCATCTCAGAATTCTTCAGAGGAACATACGGATTACGATAGCCAAGATATTAGCAAGTTTCTTAACATAGGCATTGGTACTGAATCAGGGCTTGAATACAGCCACTTTTATTTTGGTATAAAAATAAACATTGGCGTCACCAATGTATTGGAGAAATATTCTTCTGAGGCTTACGACCGCACCTATGGCATAACTATTGGCTATAATTTTTACTAAAAGCTGTAGGGCGGGCAGGGGTAGAAGAGTGCCTGAGCGTTGAATTTGCGGTAAGTTTTTTTGTATTTTTCGCAGATAAAGGAGAGCTTGTTATGATGACAAACGGATTATTTAAATTGCCAAAGCCGGGTAGCAAGGAAATGGATGAAGTTTTAGATTCCATGTGCGAGAGCTATGCCAATTGCAAGCCTTCCATAGTGCAGAACGAAAGAATCAGACCCGCTGGCCAGGATTTTTTTGAATGGCTTATGGCAGACAAACAGAGCCTTAAAGACACTAACGAGTTATTTAAAGAAGCGGGCATAGAGTGGTAAAAACTTGCGAACCTAGCGAATACCCGCAGTTTGGCACATTAAGCGACCAAAAAATAAAAGAGAAAGCAACGCAATTGTTTAAATGGATTTGGGAAAGCGAAGCCGACTTCCCGAGGGACAGGCTATTTATGTCGGACGCCTGCATGACAAGCATAATAGACCTTGTAGAACGCCGTAGGGTCTATTTCCATGTATTCCATGGGATAGAAATGTCGGAATGGAATGAAGCTGCCCTTTATTGCTTTTGGATAACCAAGCTACAGCCTTTCGCTGAAGTTCCTCCGTCAAATGGAAAAACGCGGCAGTCAAACGATGTGAACGCCACCATAGCGGTTAGGTTGCTTTGCAGGGTGGCAAACAACATCCGTAGAATAAACGGCAAGGGCAAACTAGAGAAACTGAACATAAGCAACCTCATACATTCGTTCCGGTATAGGGACATAAGCAAAGAGTCCGTGATGACTCTTTTGGAAGTAATGATAGAAAAATAGCACGGATGAGCAAACAATGGAGCTTTTATGTCATTTCTCCCCATATCCCGTAAAGAGATGGATTATCTCGGATGGGATTACGTGGATGTAATTATAGTTAGCGGGGATGCGTATGTGGATCACCCGTCTTTTGGGCACGCGGTTATCGCGCGGATATTGGAGAATGAGGGTTTGCGCGTTGCTATTTTGCCCCAGCCAAATTGGCAGGATGATTTGCGCGATTTTAAAAAGTTGGGGCAGCCGCGTCTTTTCTTTGGCGTAACATCCGGTTGCTTGGATTCCGTTGTGAGCCACTACACCGCAAACAAAAGGCTACGTAGCGATGATGCCTACACGCCCGGTGGCAAAGCGGGATTCCGCCCAGACCGTGCCGTAACAGTTTATTCAAAAATCCTAAAACAGCTCTTCCCAAACACTCCGGTAATTTTGGGAGGCATAGAGGCCTCGCTTCGCAGAACAACGCACTACGATTTTATGGAAGGCCGCCTAATGCCGAGTATCCTCTGTGAAAGCCAAGCGGATTTGCTGGTTTATGGAATGGGTGAAAAACCAATCATTGAAATTGCAAAAAAATTGCAAAACGGTCAAAATATCCACGACACAAAACAAACCGCGTTTTTGACCACAATAACCGTAGTAGGGGCAATCCCTTGCGGTTGCCCCCACGGTTATTGTGGTTGCCCCGCAATGAATTTACATTCCCATAAAGATTGTTTGGAGGATAGTCACAAATTTCTAGAAAACGCCAAAATTTTGGAACAAAATACAGATGCAGTTCTAACCCAAGAAATAGGGGATAAAACCCTGATGATAAACCCGCCTTTCCCGCAGATGCAGGAAGGTGAAATAGACAGGAGTTTTGATTTGCCTTATGAGAGAATGCCGCACCCTCGCTATAAAAAAAGAGGCTCGCTCCCAGCTTACGAAATGATAAAACACAGCATCACAACGCACCGAGGCTGTTTTGGCGGCTGTTCGTTCTGTGCCATACATGCTCATCAGGGAAAATTCATAGCCAGCAGAAGCGAAAAAAGCATATTAAAAGAAGTTGAAACAATTGCGCAGATGCCGGATTTCAAAGGGAATATAAGCGACTTGGGCGGGCCAAGTGCAAATATGTATAAAATGGGTGGAATTGACGAGAATTTGTGTTCCAAGTGCAAGCGAGTTAGCTGCCTATCCCCAAAAATTTGCAATAACCTGAACACCAACCACAAGGTTATGAACGAGCTTTACAAAAAGGTTTTGCAAATAAAAGGCATTAAAAAAGTTTTTATAGGCAGCGGGGTTCGCTACGATATGCTTTTACATTCGCTAAACGAAGAGAATTCCATTTACATAGAGAATTTGATTTTGCGCCACACGAGCGGCCGCTTAAAACTTGCGCCCGAACACACGGAGAGCCATGTTCTTGAGCTTATGCGAAAGCCGGACTTTTCCGTTTTCAAAAAGTTCCTGATGATTTTTCAGAAGCTATGCGAAAAGCACAATTTAAAAACGCAAATTATGCCATATTTAATGTCCAGCCATCCGGGGTGCAAAATGAGCGATATGAAAGCCCTTGCAAAAACGCTCAGAGATTTAAACATTTACCCAGAGCAGGTTCAGGACTTCACCCCAACTCCTTCTACCTTTAGCACAGCCTTATTTTACCTTGCGCTTAAAAAGAATGAAAACGCACCTTACGTCGCAACAGACGAAGGTGAAAAAAGAAATCAGAAGGAATTATTTTTTGCTACAAATTAGCCGTAAAAAGTCCTATTATCCGGAGCTTTCAGATAATTCTTTATGACTTTTACGTTGTGATGGAAATCCGCAGATTCATTGTGCAAGGAATTCAGATGAATTTCAATGCTTTTTCTGGTGACTGCATTTTGTCTTGCGAATACAGCGGATAAATCTTGAAGCGAATGTATTTTTTCGTTTAAAATGGCTTTCTCTGCTACTGTTGCAGTTGAATCGTTTTCTATAGTTTCGTAAACACCGCTTATTTCATTAAGTTCTTTAATTGCAGCTCTTGTGGCTTTTCCCCTGCTCTCTACACATTCAGTTAATCTTTCTGCGTATATATCCATTCCCATATCCAGCGGAGAAAGCTCTTTTATTTTGTTGTCGTGTTCAAGGACATTTTTGCAGAGTTGCATTGCGCTATCTACCTTGGCGGATAATGATTTTAAGTTTTGGTTCATATCAACCTACCATGCTTACATAGCTACGAGGGGCTCCATTGGATAATTTGTTTGCCAAAGTTCTATCTTGACGAACTTCACTAAGAGCCTTTTGCCAAGCCTCCCTCAATTCACTCATCATTTCTTGAACCTCTGTAAAATTTTTAGCTATGTTTTTCATGTTGCCTTCGTGAATGTGGTGGCTGTAAAAATCGTATAGCCGCCAGAGATTTTTTGCAATATCACCGCCCTTTTGCATATCTAAGGAAGTCATCAACTCACTTATGCCCGCTTCAATTTTATGGCAGGCCTCCGCTTTGCGCGCCAACTGACCAGCTTCCAAAGCCTCTTTTGCTATGCCGCACCATTTTATACAATGATCGTAGATCATTATTATCAACTGCCCACGGTCTGCTGTTTCAACAGAAGCCTGGCGGTATTGGCCTAAACCTGGGCGAGCGTAAGTGTTGTTTTGCATAAAATGTCCTCTGGTTAGTTCCTAGGTCTGTATGAGATTCCGCTAAGAGCAGACATCATATTTGCTGTTTGAGACTGTAAGTTACTCATATTTCTTTCCAAAGCGGCGAACTGCTTGGTAATTCTGGCATTATAGTTATCCACGCGAACCTGCAATTCATCAACCCTTTTTTGAATATTGTCTATTCTGGCTTGGTAGGTTTTTTCAGAAGTTTTGTAATAGCCACTCACGGCGTCTTTTGCATTTTCCACAAAATTTGCTATTTGGTTGGCTATGCCACGCACAAATGATACTTTTACCACTTTATCACTATTTTCATCTTTCCAGTTGCCTAAGTTTGGGGTTTCAATTGAAAGCCCATTTTCCAGAGTGATTATTTTTCTATCAAAGACATCTTTGATTTTCATAACTTCGCCGTTTCGCGTTACCTGTAAGTCGCCGAATGCATCATAGCCTACTTCATATATGCCAGATTGGGTCTGTTTCTTGGAATTTCCAACGCTAAAGCCTACGGTATCGCTAAAGCTATTTGATGTGAACAATCTGCGTACACCTTCAAAATCTGTCTCTATCGCTTTGGTCAGTTGCTCGGTATCCACTTTTAAAGACCCATCCCTTTGGGTGGTTATGCCAAGGCGGCTTGCGGATGAATAAACCGTTTTATAGCCATTGTCCTTAGTTCCAGATATTTCGTCTATGGTGCTTGTCATCATTCTTTTTAAATTATCGCGCAAAGCGGAAATGCCGCTATCACCTGCAAAAGGTCCAATTTCGCGTGAAGTTGTCTTTCTTCCTGTATTTTTATCCGTGTCTTCTTTTATAGAGGTCTTCATATTCTCATCTAAGAATTTTATCAACGCATTGAATTCTTCAACAAAAGCGTTTATATTGCCTATTATAGAGTCTTTATCCAAGCTCAAAGAAGTTTTTATAGGTGGTACTAATGACTTACCATCCTCGTCAAAGGTAGCTTTTTTTAGGGTAAAAACGGTACCATTTATGGTTTTGTCATCGCTGTTGCTCTGTGAGCTAACCGTCATTCCGTCTATGGTGTATATAGCATTTTGCCCTTCGTTTATCACATTTGCAAATGAGCTACGTGAGGTGAGGCCTCCCATGTCTTTTTTTACTTCTGTAAACTCTCCACCAGAAAAGGTTCCTATTTGGATTTTAACTTGTTCCAAAAATGTTTTGTTATCAGCAGTTGTGTCAATGGAACTGTTGAAATTTTGGTCATTATTCAGATCGCCTTCCAAAACTATTTCACCAGAACTGTTGAGTTTTGCTTTGAAGTTTGCACCGGAAGCTTCTAAAGTATCGTTTATATCTTTCAATACATCGCCTATTTTCCGTGCTACTTTTATTACATTACCTTTATCATCAAGTCCATCTTGAACACCCAAATCAAAAGTGACCCAACCGCCAGTACCTGAGCCGTTATTGGCTGGCAGATATATGCCTAATACATCCCCATCAACTAAGTTATTTTTGTTCATCACCGTGTTTATATCGGTGAAAGTATTTTTTTCAGTTGCTGCTTTGCCGTCCGTAGTGAGCAAAGCATTTTTGGATGAGACAATTTGGCTGTCTGGAACATCGCTTAAAATCCCCAGGTATTGCAATATGCTTCCGACGGTGCCAGTCTCAGCCGAGCTATCCCACATTTGAAAGCCTTTTGTACCGGTATCCACAGCGGTCAGAACAAGTCTGTTGTCGCCGTCTGCCATTGCCATTATGCTCGCTTTAACGCCAGCACCCTCGGCTGAGTTTATTTTATTTACAATATCCTTTAAGGTATCGTTTTTATTAATTTTTATTTCAACCCCGTTTTTCTTGTTCGGGTCTTTTTTGATGGTAGCTTCGGTTGCAGATATGAATATGCTGGTCTCATCGGAAGCACCGAAAATTAATTCTTGGCCAGTTTTGCCATTTTTGTAGATTTTTTCACCATCTACAAGAGGGATGTTTATAGCGCTAATTTTATTTGAATAAACCTTTTGCGTTGTTGCCAACTGCCTGACGGTTATTTCGTATTGACCTGCTGTTGCTCCATCTCTGCCAGAAATGGATACATAATCCTCATAAGCTGAATTTGATTTAAAAACATTGAATTTGTTCTGAGTTTCCAAAGCACTCGCTTTTGCCGATAAATTGCCTAGCCTAGTTTGCAGATCTTTGAATTTTTCGAGGGTTTTCTGGGCGTTTTCTTTCTTTTGGTTTTCACGTGAGACCTTCATCTGCTCAAGAGCTGTTAGCTGAGCTATTATGCTATTTGTATCTAGTCCTGATACCAATCCACCTACTGACATACCCGCCATAAGAAACCTCGCTTTCGTTAAATCTACATTCTTTATCGGCATTACCGAGTAAAAACTTTAGTTTTTAATGAATATGCAAAAAATATGCCATTTCTGACCGCCGATTAATTTTGGTTTGCCCCGCAACGCTCCCCCTCGTTAGCTCTTTTTACTATATTCCATACTATGAAAAAAGATGCTATGCTTTACTTTATTGTAGGGTTGGTTATAGTCATTGCGGCTGTAATTCTAGTTTTTGGCATATTCTTTTTGAATGATAACGACCCTCGCGAAACCTATGTGACCTACAATTTGCGTTTTAGTCAGGTTAGCACCTTAGCGCAAGACGACCCGGTTAAGGTCAATGGGGTTAAGTTGGGCAGGGTGGAGAGGATAATTCTGCACGGAAATAGGGTTCTTGTGCGAATTTCCGTTAGAAATGATGTTAAAATTCCCGTGGATTCGGAAATCAGGGTACAAAATATAGGACTTTTGGGCGAAAGGCAAATTGGAGTGGTTTTGGGGGATTCCGCCAAAGTGTTTTCTGAAAATGATACTATCCCCGGCTTTTTTGACGCCGGCATAGCTGAAGTTATGGGCATGGCGGGGGAGGTTTTGGACAGCGCAAAAATAATAATGAACATAGCGCATCTTTTGCTCGATTCCACCATAGCTACCCAGGATTTTAAAGACAGATTCCGCCGTATTCTGGAAAAAGCCGAAGATTTAGAGGATAGGGCCATCGGTTTGGTTCAAAAGGCAGATCCGGTATTGCAAGGTAGCTTAGCGGGTTTATCCGTTGCCACAAAAAATCTCAATGCAATTTTGGACGAAAACAGAGCTCCATTGAGAAATTTGGTAGCTGATGCTAACGGCTTGCTCGGGCGTACTAATGTTTTGGTGAACGGAGCCGACACAGCAATCCAAAGGGTTTTAACCCTTACCGATAAACTTCAATCCAAAAACAACACGCTTGGCATATTATTGAACGACCGTAAATTGCATGATGATTTAGCAACAACTGTAAAATCAGCAGACAGCCTCTTTCGCCTGATTATAAAGGATGGATTGGATGTGAACATAGATTTCTTCTAGGATAAAAATGATAAACCTTAAACTTGTAGTACAAAATTCACTCGGAATACATGCAAGACCTGCGGGGCGCATAGTGAATATCTCCGGCTCCGCTCAAAGTTCAGTTGAACTGATATATTCTGGGCAAAGGGTAAATGCAAAATCAATTCTCAATTTGATGATGCTTGCCATAGAGCCAGGCTCGGAAGTGGAATTCATAATAGACGGTTCCGATGAGGAGAAAACCGCACAACAGTTAAAGGATTTATTCGAAAACAAATTCTATGAAGACGCTACATAAACAGAGAAAGATGTTCACCGGTAAAGCCGCTTCCCCAGGCTATGTTATCGCAAAAGTAAAGTTGATTGCTCGTCAAAAAGTGGTGATTTCGCATCAAAAAATTTTAAAGGCAGGCATTACAGGTCAAATAGATTTTTTTCATAAAGGAATTGCGCAGGTAAAAAAAGAAATTTCAAATTTGCGTGATTTAGCTCTTAAAATGGCTGGCAAGGAAGAGGCGAAGATTTTTGATTCTCACTTGATGATTTTGCAAGATCCTTTTTTAATTGAAAATACCACATCTTTTATAAAAAGCGAACAATACAATGCCGGTTATGCATTTCATATCTGTATGCAAAATTTAATAGATAGCTTTGAGAGCAACGGCGGAATTTTAAAGGAGCGCGTTCAAGATTTAAAAGATATTTACAACCGTGTGCTTTTTCATCTGAGCAATGATAAAGGGGATTTTGAGCTTGACGAAGAAGTTGAAGATGGCGTTGTGTTTGTGGGTTTTTCGATTGGGCCTAACCTGCTCATGCGTTTTAAAAAAGGAAAAATACTTGGGCTTGCTACAGATTCCGGCAGCGTGACCAGCCACGTTTCAATACTTGCGCGTTCAATGCAAATACCTGCGGTGATGGGTATTGCGAATTTATCCACTTTCGTGAACGAAGATGATTTGGTAATATTGGATGGAACAAATGGAATAGTAATAGTTAATCCAGATGAGCAAGATCTAAACAAATATAAAAAGCAAATAGAGGTTTTTCAAAACCAAAAATTAGAGCTTTTCACCATGAGGGACCTAGAGCCTATAACTATGGATGGAAAGTATATAAGATTGAGCGCGAATATAGAGAGGTATGAAGAAGCCAGTGAAATAGGCTCTTTTGGAGCAGCAGGGGTTGGGCTTTATCGTTCGGAGTTTCTCTATTTTGGGCGGGATACCCTACCCACGAGAAAAGAGCAAGCAGAGGCTTATCGCAATGTGACGCATCAATTGCATCCCCTGCCGGTCACCATAAGAACCTTGGATGCCGGCAGTGATAAGATGCTCTCTTCTATAAGTTCTGAACCTGAGTCTAATCCGTTTATGGGTTGGCGTTCCATAAGGCTTTGTCTTGACCAAAAGGACATTTTTAAGGAACAGCTAAAAGGTCTTATAGAAGCTGGAGACCTAGGCAATCTAAAAATAATGTTCCCTATGATTTCCAGCGTGGATGAGATTGAAAAAATAAAGGAAATATATGAGGGATGCTGCGTGGAATTGCGTGAGGAAGGGCTTGAAATTCCCAAAATTGAATTAGGTGCTATGATAGAGATTCCGGCTGCCGTTATGATAATGGAAGAAATCGCTAAAAGGGTTGATTTTGTGAGCATAGGCACAAACGATTTAATTCAGTTCACCATTGCCGTAGACCGGTCTAACGGTAAAATCGCTTCTCTGTATGAACCTCACCACCCTGCTGTTTTAAGGTCTGTGAAGATGATAGTTGACGCCGCTCACAAAGAGGGTATTCCAGTTAGCGTTTGCGGCGAAATGGCCTCTGACCCCATCAGTGCCTTGCTCTTGGTTGGGCTTGGCGTGGATGAACTATCCATGGCATCTTGGTGCATTATGGAGTGCAAAAAAATAATACGTTCCGTAAATTACGATGAAGCAAGGGCTATTTCCTCAGAAGCCCTTAAATTTTCCGACTCTGTGAGCGTAAACGCTTTTTTAAAGAAAAAATATTACCAGAAGATGAAAGGGCTTGGAATCTCAACTTTTATCACCCTTTCGGACATTTTCAGCGAAGATGGCGACAGGATCACGTTGACATACTAAAATTTTTCTATATTATAGCCGTTTTAAAAGAGGATATTTATCATGCTTGGATTATTTTCCTGCAATATAGGCATAGATCTCGGTACGGCCAATACTTTAGTCCACGTGCAGGGCAGGGGTATTGTTATCAATGAGCCTACCGTTGTCGCTGTAGATAGAAAAAGTGAAAAAGTTACATACATAGGCGCAGAAGCCAAAAAAATGCTAGGTCGCACGCCAGATGAAATAATTGCCGTACGCCCCATGAAAGATGGCGTTATAGCGGATTACCACTTAGTTGAGGCTTTGCTTCAATACTTCATTAGCCGAGTTCAAAGATACCCGTTGTTTTTGGTTAAGCCGCGGGTTGTGATTGGCGTTCCATCTGGGATAACAGAGGTGGAAAAAAGAGCGGTTTTAGATGCTACTAGAGCAGCAGGGGCACGTGAGGTTCATTTGGTAGCAGAGCCTATGGCTACGGCTATCGGTATGCAAATCCCCGTTACTGAGCCTTCTGGTCACATGGTGATAGATTGCGGCGGTGGAACCTCGGAAGTAGCTATAATTTCGCTTGGCGGTCTTGTTTGCAAAGCTTCCGTGCGTGTTGGCGGAGACAAAATGGACAATGCCATTGTCAGCTACCTACGCAGAACACACGGACTTTTGATAGGTGAATCCATGGCAGAGGATGTTAAAAAGAAAATCGGTTCTGCGTATCCTCTGGAAAAAGAGCTTGAGATGGAAGTTAAGGGTAGAGATTTGGCAGCTGGCATCCCGCGCACAATAGTCATAAAAAGCGAAGAGATAAGAGATGCTTTGAGCGAATCCATTTTCCAGATAGTTGAAGCTGTTAAAAAAGCATTGGAAGGCACACCGCCGGAACTCTCCGCAGATATTTTGGACAAAGGCATAATAATGGCAGGCGGCACCAGCCAGCTCAGGGGCTTGGATGCAAAGCTCCGCCACGAAACAGGTTTGCCAGTTAGCGTTATAGATGATGCTCCATTGTGCGTATGCAAAGGTGCGGCGAGAATTTTGGAGGATTTAGACTATTATCGCAATTGTAAAGTTCTCATGGCGTCTTCGGTTTAATAACTGTAATTGAGCGATGAGTTTATTCCGATATATAGTTGAACTATGCAAATGGGGACGCGGATCAGCAGTGTTTGCATTACTTGTTTGTATTTCTCTATATATGCAATTGACGCAGATTAAGCAAAAGCAAAATATCGCAGATTTTTTTCTTTCGAGTGTTTTTTATTTACCGCAGTCCATGCTCTCTTATGCTTTGCATGTAAGCAGCCTAAGCAAAGAAAATACTCTTTTGAAAAAAGAAAATGCCAAACTAAAATTGGAAATAGATTTAACAAAAGAGTACGTTATTGAAAACGAACGTTTAAAAAGACTTCTGCATTTTGAAAACCAATGGGATTATCCCATTTTCCTCACTCAGATAATAGGGCATAATCCGGGTATTTACATGACTACCGTAGTTGTGAACAACGGTGAGATGGATTCAATCTCTTATGGTATGCCTGTGTTTACAACAGAGGGCTTGGTGGGCAAGGTTTCAAAAGTTTTCCCAACACATTCCATGGTGCAGCTCCTTTCCGATCCAAATTCAAGAACCTCGGTTATATCGCAACGTTCCAGAGCTTTGGGAGTTGTTTTTTCCAGAGAAAACGGCAAAATGCAAATTCAAGTTTCCAGCTATGCAGATTTAATTCCAGGCGATACGCTTGTGACTTCCGGGCTTGGCGGTATTTATCCAAAAGGCATTCCTGTTGGTGTTGTGAGTGAATTAAACAAGAACAACTCAGAAGTGCTAAGCTATGGAACCATTAAATTATTGCAGCATATAGAATCTCTGGAAGAGGTTTTTATTATTCGTAAAAACATGGACTGGATTATATGGAGCGAGGAATGACACGTGCTTAAATTTTTGGTATATGCATTTTTATTTTTTATAGCGGCGCTTTTCCAAACGGTTATCGCTTCGCGGATTGAGATACTTGGAGTGCAGCCTTCCTTTTTGATTATTTTAACGGTTATGGTTGCGTTTAGGTATGGAGGTCTTGCTGGTTGCGTAATGGGCTTTGTATCCGGTTTGTTCTGCGATGTCTATGCACCTACGGAATGGCTCGGGGCATTTTCGCTCGCTTATTGCACCGTTGGTTTTGTGGTGGGGCAAATTAACGAGAGCTTTATAGATTTGAATTTGTTTTTGCAAGTGGTTGTTTTGGCTTTGGTAAATTTTTTAAAAGATATAATATATTATTTTTCAGTTGGGAAAGCCGTTTCCGACGTTCCCAAGATGGTATTCTCCTTCACACTTCCAAATACGCTTTACACTGTTATAATAGGAGTTGCTTGCCTTTATTTGTTCTCACTCACTATGGGAAGAAAAACAGAGATTTACAAATAGAGGTTAAATGAATGTATTCCAATTTTCAGCAATCGGAAGAAGATATAAGACAGGAAGTGAATCTAAAAATCTTTGTGTTCATCTGTGTATGTATAGTGGCATTCTCCATTTTGCTCATAAGGCTTTTGCAGCTGCAATACTTTGAATACGAAAACAACCTTAAAAGAGCAGAAGAAAATCGCATTCGCAAAGTTAATATAAAAGCTAATCGCGGCCTTATTTTAGATCGCAACGGAGTTGTTCTGGTTCGCAACAGACCTTCTTACCAAATATCCCTTATGTATAGCGGGTTTAAGAACAAGGAAATTCGGGATTCTGTTTTTGAGAGGCTTTTAAAAATAAAGGATAGCAATGGAAAACGTCTGCTGGATTCCGCGATGCTCTCATTTTCCTTTGAGAGAGGCAGATGGCAAAAATTCAGGTTTCAGAGGCTTATAGAAGATGCAGCGCCCGAAATTGTTGCGCTATTTGAAGAACACAGCGAAGAGTTGCCCGGCATTGAAATTTTGGTTGAATCGCGCAGGGATTATCCCTTTGGGATGTATGGCGCGCACGTGTTTGGCTATACCAGCGAAATATCCGAACAGGAACTTGAACTTCCAGAAAACGCTCATTATGTAATGGGAGATCGCATAGGCAAAAAGGGTTTGGAACTCAGCTATGAACAGGAATTCAGAGGAAACAACGGGCTTAGGTTTGTAGAGGTAAACGCAATGGGGCGTGAAATGGGAATAGTGGAAGGAATGCCTTTCATCGCTCCGATATCCGGGAACTCCATTGTCACAACTCTGGATTGGCGGCTTCAGAAAGTAGCCGAAAATGCCATCCCAGAAGGTTTAAAAGGTGCCATTGTTGCACTCAATCCTCAGAATGGGGAAATTTATGCAATGGTAAGTCGCCCGCCTTTGGATCCTAATATATTTTCTTTGGAAAAAAGAGAGTTGCACAAAGCGTGGGCATCCGTTGCCCTAGACACTGCAAAACCGCTCACAAACCGCGCCATAAGCGGCCTGTACCCTCCGGCATCCGTTTTTAAAGTGATTACCGCAGCGGCTGGCTTAGAAGCCAATACTCTTTCTGAATATACCAGATATAAATCCTGCGGTGGCGGGCTGCGTTTTGGGAATAGATATGCAAAATGTTGGCTAGCAAGAGGGCATGCAGTTCTGAATGTTGTGGGGGCGCTTAGGGAATCTTGCGATGTATTTTTCTACCAGGCGGGTTTAGATATGGGTAGCGAAAGAATAGGCGACATGGGCAGGCGATTTGGCTTGGGTTCTAAGCTAGGCGTGGATATTCCAAATGAACGTTCTGGGCTTTTGATAGATTCCGCTTCTTATGAAAAATGGTTTGAGAAAAAGGGATGGAAATGGAGCGCGGGCGAAATTTTAAACATTGCCATTGGGCAAGGTGCGCTTTTGGTAACTCCTTTGCAGCAAACCGTAATGGTAGGTACGCTCGCTGCTGGCAATGGTTTATACAAGCCGCATTTTTTAAAAGAGATTGTAAGCCCCGAAGGGGAATTGGTCAGAAAAATTGAACCAGAAAAAATAGGCGAAGGGAAAGTTTCTGAGCGCACTAGGAATATAGTACTCAAAGGTCTTTATGAAGTTGTGAACGCTCCTAATGGCACGGGGCGCCGCGCCATTGTTCCGGGTGTAACAGTCGGTGGAAAAACCGGTAGCGCAGAAAATCCACATGGCGATAAAACACATGCTTGGTTTGTTGCTGTGGCACCTTTGGATAAGCCAGAAATAGCTGTTGGCGTGGTTTTGGAAAATGCAGGTGGTGGCGGAGCTATGGCTGCTCCCATAGCGCAAAAAGTTTTGGATGCATATTTTAATCCCCTCACTTCTACGGCGGTAACCGAATGAAAAAGATAGACTGGGTTTTTATGGGCTCTCTCTTTGCTCTTATTGGTATAGGGATTATGCTGGTCTATTCCGCTACTAGCAATACGGATTTGGTGTGGTATCACACTGAGTGGTTCAAGCAGATAATCCATTTTGCGGCAGGTTTTATAATAGCCGCTATAATAGTTTTTTTGCCATCAAAGTCTTGGAAAAATATAGCTTGGATATCCTACGCCATCTCCATAATAGCTCTGTTTTTGGTTGTGAACTCCGGGCATATATCAAAGGGTGCTGGCCGTTGGCTGGATATTGCGGGTTTTAGGTTTCAGCCTTCGGAATTCGCCAAGATTGCTTATCTGATGGTCAGTTCTCTTTGGCTCTCTAGGAACAGGGTTAGCATAGTGCAGCCCAGAACTCTGTTAATACCGGGCTTGCTGTTCATAGTTCCGTTTTTGCTCGTTTTAAAACAGCCTAATTTAAGCACGGCTTTGGTTTTCACCGTCATAACGCTTGTGCATTTTTATTGGGCGGGTTTTAGGTTGATGGATTTATTTTTATTTATTAGCCCCGTGGCAAGCATTATATTTTCCACAATGGGCTTGGTTCCCTGGAGTTTGCTGATAATAGGCGTGTTTTTTGTCTCCGTAAGGTTCAAGTTTCCTCTGTGGTTTATAATTCTAGTGATGACGGTGGATATAAGCTCAGGATATGCCAGTCAAATAGCTTGGAACACCATGGAAGACCACCAGCGAAGCCGCATTTTAACTTTTATAGACCCCATGCGAGACCCAAAGGGGCAGGGTTATCAGGTTATACAGTCGCAGGTGGCAATAGGAAGCGGCGGGATGTTTGGCAAGGGATTTGGCGCAGGCTCGCAAACCAACTTGGCGTTTTTGCCCGAAGAGCACACGGATTTTATATTCAGCGTTTTGGGAGAGCAATTCGGTTTTGCTGGAACACTTGTGGTATTAGCTCTGTTCTTCGTTTTGCTTTTGCGAGGGATATCTATATGCAAATTGTATCCCGATAGTTTTGTGAACCTGATGGTTGCGGGTATATGCGCCACGCTGTTTTTCCACGTGGTTGTAAATGTAGCCATGACTGTTGGCTTTATGCCAGTGACAGGATTGCCTTTGCCATTTCTCTCTTACGGTGGTTCTTTTGTTTTAACTTGCATGATTTTTGTGGGTTTGCTGATAAATCTGCGCTTGAAAGGAAAGGATATTTAAATGCAAGACCTTCTGCATTTGGTTCTTTGCGCTGGTAGCATTGCCCAAAGCGAAATTCTCAAGCATTGGAAAACGGATTTTAAAACTGAATGGAAACCGGATAACACTCCAGTTACCATAGCGGACAAAAACGCAGAGGAAAGAGTGAGGGCTTTTGCGCAAAAAGAAACACCCGAATTTGGGTTTATAGGCGAAGAGTTTGGGCAGGAAAATCCAAAAGCGGAATATCAGTGGGTGCTAGACCCCATAGATGGCACAAAATCGTTTATTTATGGGGTTCCGTTGTTTGGAACGGTTATAGCAATTCTTAAAAATGGAATTCCACTGGCGGGTTTGATTCAACTTCCAGCTATGAACAGCAAAATCTGGGCTACCGCAGGGGGTGGCGCGTTTATAGGAGATGGCGAAGCCACTACAAGCGGTTTGGCTATAAGGGTTTCTGATATAGGCGAGCTCAAAAATTCCCTTGTTCTCTCCGGTACCATAAACACAATGGAGAGCAAAGGCTATGGCGAGTGGTTTGGTGACATTCGAAAAAATGCAAAACTCTACCGAGGTTGGGGGGATTGCTTTGGTTATTATCTGGTTGCTTGCGGCAAGGCGGAGATTATGGCAGACCCTGTGGTGTCGCTTTGGGATATAGCTCCCTATCCGTTGATTTTTAAAGAAGCCGGCGGTTCGTTTTCAACTTTAAAAGGCGAAAAATCCCTATTTTCCGCAAATGGAGAACCTTTGCACTCTATACATGAAGGCTATACCTCAATAGCCAGCAATGGAAGGTTTGAGGTCCCACTCCCTATCATATAAATTTACTATATTCATAACACTTATGTTTTTACCTAGAAAAGTCCGAGGACATTACTTATGCTACGATTTAGGCACTGAATTTACTTCTGCTCAAGCGCTCAAGTATAAATCATTCCTTATGGATGAGATTAAGGATTCTAGATTGGATATGGCTTTTGACCTAAGCTCTACCGAACGCATAGACGGTACGGCTATAATGTTTTTCAAGAATATCTACGAGCAGTTGAACAAGGAAAATCGCAAAGTAGCGTTCTTTGGCGGTTCACAGGATGTACAGGACCAGCTCAAAGCTGCGAATACATTCCAAATATATTCTACAATAACCGATTTTGAGCGGGATTTCCACGAAATAAACATTGAACTGAACAAAACCTTTTTCAGGCTGTCCGAAGGTAAAGGGCATTTTCGCACTTTAAAGATGATTTGCCCGTTATGCTCTTTTGACAATGTATCGGGTTTTATAGTGGATGAAAGTTATTACAAACCCAGATGGCGCGATGATGAAATTGTTCCGGTTTTTGAGCCGGATGAACCGGATCCCAACGCGGTAGACTTCTCCTGCTATCAGGTTGCTGTTTGCCCCAAATGCTTTTATGCCTCCACTAGGCTTGACTGGTTTACGGTAGTGTTCCCAGAAGGGCGTTTTGAATCGCATTTAACGCAGGAGAACAGAGCCAAACTCTCCAATGCGGTAGCTTTGAGGCGTAGCTTGGCTATGAGCTACACCGGGACAAACGAAGAGGCTTTTTTTAGGATGCCTAGGGAAAAGGCTGCATGCTACGTAGCGTGGCTATTGAACGAATTTAACTTAAAGCACATGAGCGACCAGCGGACAACGGATGGTTTTGATGTGGTTGTGAGCAACTTTATGATGTGCAAATTTGCGCTCAAAGAAATAAGCATAGATGAACATATGTATACCGCTTTGGCGTGGCTTTATGGAATAATGGACAACAAGGAGAATTATTCCACTTTGCGCCTTGCAAAAGCGTATGTATATCTTATAAGCGTTTTGCTCTCCCAAGATAAAACCGGCGATGCCCGCAAATTTTACCGCGAACTTGAAAAGAACTTTAAAGACATAGAGGCTTGCGAATACCTTATACTTAGGGCGCAGCACCTGCTTGTTTCTTAAAAATAGCACAAAATAGAAGTTATTTTTGGAGTTTTTTTCTTTTTTCTGAAAAAAAATGTATATTTACCGAGATAGGAGGCTTTTATGCAAAAAAAAATCTACCCTTTGTTCCATGTTCCGTGCTTTTTAGCTTTGTGCTTGGCATTGGTCCTTTTAGCATCTTGTGGAGGAGAGTCTGAGCCTACTCCGCAACCGCCTGCAAAGCCTAATAACCCTAATTATGTGCCTCCAATACCTGTTAACCCCGATTCGAGAGTTGTTATAGAAGATGTAGATAAGACTATTTTTGGTGGTAAACTCAAAGTTACGGGCAGAGTGGACCTTATGACTAGTGATGCGTCAATTAAAATTAGTAATATAGAGATTACGCTGAAAAATTTGGAAAATAATATATCCAAACCCATACCATTAGAAAGACCTGGCTCCGATTTTGGAGATGGTGTTTCTTTTCAAAACCTTCAACCGGATGGTCTTGAATTTAATGGCAATACATGTGATTATTCCAAAGGTCGCGTCCAGATTTCCGTTAGGGTTTATATCAGTACTAAACCCAATGAAGTGGCTGCTGGAGTTGATTTGGAGCCATTTGACGCGACGCCTGAAGGGTGTAAAGACCGCACGCTAACTCTCACCGTTGACCCCACTGCATGTACGGGTTCGGTTACAAGCAACCCGCCGGGCCCAAGCTACCGTGATGGCACATCTGTGACTGTAACTGCAAACCCATGTTCTGGTTATGAATTTCAAAGATGGTCGGATGGTCCTTTAACCGAATGGAGTGCTAGTACCTACACTTTTACTATAACTGGTAATAAAAATTTACAAGCCAATTATGTGAAAAACTATACTCTTGTCAAAGACCAAGCTAATTCCAAAAATTATTTGAAAGATGAAGTTATTATGGGTTATGTCAAGTATACTGGAAGTGATCTTGTAGCCCAAAATAATGCTAAAATTGTAGAGTGGTTCATGAAAGATGATGGCACTAGTGACCAAATTGGTCATGACCCAGCACAGTTGGGTCCACTGCCAGAAAGTCCTAGTACGGCTCGATTTACGCCAGCGGTAGGTCGCGACGAAGACGACATAGGCTATACGGTGAATTATTTCTTTTTAGTCAAAACCACTTATAGTGGTGGCTGGGAAAGTTGGTATCTGATGCACGGTACAAATTGTCCTGGCGTCGGTGCTGGCGTCAAATGCACAGCCGTGACCGTTTGGAGAGTTGGTAGCTAAAATAAATGCCCTTTTTGCTTTTGTTGTTCATTGCGGGCATCTGCTTTGCAGATGCCCTTGATGTTCGCGTTTTAAGAGTTGAATTCCTTTACGAAGAACCGGATAACTCGCTCACAACGGGTAGAGGCACGTTTACAGACTCAAGAGCAGATGAGGCGTATTGGCAAAGCCATATAAAATTTGCCGATAATTATTTTAAACAGGCGAGCGGTGGGCAAGTTTCCATAAACGCAACGGTTTTCCCAAAAAGGCAGAGTTCATATAAACTGCAAAAGCACATTATAGATTATAACCGCACAAGCCGCTACAAGGGCGAGAAAATGGAGGCTTTTGATTCTGCAAGAGCGGCGGATTATGCTAGGTTTGTGAACGACGTTCTAGAGCTGGCAAAAGAAAAGTCAGAAGATGGTGAATACGGGGATCCTTTTGCCCCTTCAGCGGGCAAAAGGGTTATTTTAATTGCACATGCTGGTGCGAATCGCTTGATAGACGGCGGAACTCTGGGAACCAAAGGCGCAAACACCCCCGGTGATTTTATGGATGCTTATATAGACAGTACTTGGTGCGATGAAACTCAATGCTTTTGGCGCGGTTTTGAAGTTAAAGCTGCCGATGAATTCAACAAGGCAGATTCCGTGTTTTCTGTTATAGTGACTAGCGAAACCGCCTCCCAAGACGGCTTGAACTGGGGCATCAACGGAACAATAACAAGCCAAATAGGGCGCGAGCTGGGGCTGCCTTACTCTTTTGACATTGTGAAAGGATTTTCAAGGCTGGGTTATTTTGACGGGATGGATTTTGCGGGTTACAATGCCGGCAACGGATTTTTCCCCAGCTTGCCGAGCGCATGGATGAGGGCTTACAACAGGTGGGCAAATGTCAAGGAAATTTCGCCGCGTTTGAATAATAAAGAAACCGTTGAGATTTGCGCAGCTGGCTATAACTGTTCGGGTGCTGTACAGATAGTGAAAATTCCCATAAACAACAACGAATATATTTTGCTGGAAAACAGGCAGAGAACCAATAGGGCAGATGGAAAAGTCTCCGTGAAAATGGACGGAGGAAAACTCGTTGAAATTCCTGTTGACAGCTTACATTCTCTTTTTTTGAATAAAGACCCGGGCGTAATAGAAGGAATAAATGAAATAGACGCTGCAATTCCCGCAAGCGGTATAGCTGCATGGCGTGTGAACCAGTGGTACATAGATTCCCTTATTCGCTACGGTGCGGTAAATGCTTGGAACGGCGATGTATTCAGAGACCATCAATTTGGTCTATCTCTGATAGAGGCGGATGGCGTTTTGGGGCTTGGCAAGGAGTTTAAAAATTCGGCAGGGGAGGGCGTTTTTTACTTCGGTTCGGGCAGCGATTTAATTCCGCATAAAAGGGTTAATCCGCAAAAACAGTTAGATACCATATTTTCTATAAAGCCCAGCGGCTATGGAAATACGGCATCCACTTTTGGCGGATATTCGGGGATAAAAATAACAGCGAAAATTCCTCCAGACGCAAAACAGGAGAGAACATATAACCTCTTTACCGGCGATAGCGTTATAAACTGGAGAGCTTTGAAGATTCCGGTTGAAGTAGAATGGATTGGGAAATACGCAAAGCCAATTTCAAAAGAGGAGTGGCCATACATACCAACAGAGGAAGATTTTGCAAAATCAAAAGCCCCGGATTTTACCCGCATTCCCCTATACAGAGATTCCATATATCTTGGCAACAACAGGCTTTATATCATTGATTCCAATAGCGTTCCTCTACCGAATTTTCCGGCTATACTCTCCAATGGCGAGCCTTTTACAAATTTCCATTCAAAACCTATTGCGATTGATTTAACTGGAAACGACTCGCTTTACATTTTAGTTCCCGTAAATAACGGTTTGGTTTTAGCGGTGAATAGCAAAGGCAAATTGTTAAGCGGTGAATTCCCACTTGCCGCCGGAACTTTTGAATATGACAATCCAGATACTCTGCTTCTCCATGTTTCTGACGATTATAAATATCTATTTGCCAAACACAGGGGAAAAGTAAGCGCTTTTTATTTGCCAAGCGCAAAAGAGTATAAACAGGTTGCCACCGCTTTGGAAATGAGAGAGGAAATCTCGGAATTCTTTATTTTCCCAAACCCGATAAGAAACGGTAAAGCTGCGATGAGGTTTAGAATCCTTGCTCCTGCGAGCAGCGCGAGCTTGGATATTTTTGACATAACAGGTTTTAAAGTATTTAATTTGGATGTTTCCAGCGTGAATTATGGTTCAAACCAAGTTGATTTGGATCTTTCAAAGCTGGGAAGTGATATTTACAGCGCTAGGCTCACCGTTAAGTTTGCCAGCGGGAAGAAAAAGGAGAAATGGGTTAGGATAGGGGTTGCGAAAACCTCAAGATAACATAGTAAACATATATGTATTGTATAGACCCTACGGGGGGAGGCTTTCCATATAATATTAAACATATATTTTTACTATATTTTAAATGTAACCAAATACGGAGGCTGACATGGCAACAATATTTTCCAACAATGCTGAATCCATAGGCAATACACCGCTTGTGCGCTTGAATCGCGTAACGGGCAAAGCGAAAGCTACGGTGCTTGCAAAAATAGAAGCGCGTAATCCTACTTTTTCCGTTAAGTGCCGTATTGGCGCTGCGCTCATAGATGATGCGGAAAAGCGCGGCGTACTAAAACCGGGGATGACAATTCTTGAACCTACATCCGGCAACACGGGTATTGCCCTTGCGTATGTTGCGGCGGCTAAAGGCTATGCCTTAACGCTCACAATGCCGGAGACCATGAGCCTTGAAAGACGGCGTGTTTTAGCGGGCTTTGGGGCGCATTTGGAACTTACTCCGGGTGCGCAGGGCATGAAGGGTGCTATAGGTAAAGCGGAAGAATTGAAAAAAGCTGAACCCGATAAATATTTTATCCCGCAGCAGTTTGAAAATCCTGCCAATCCTGCAATCCACGAAAAGACCACAGGGCCGGAAATTTGGGACGCAACGGATGGCAAAGTTGATGTTCTGGTCGCTGGCGTTGGAACTGGCGGAACAATCACCGGAGTTTCGCGTTTTATAAAAAATGCCAAAGGCAAAAAGATAACTTCTGTTGCTGTTGAACCGGAAGAATCACCTGTGATAACCCAAACGGTGAACAAACAAGAGGTTAAGCCGGGCCCGCACAAAATTCAGGGAATAGGTGCAGGCTTTGTTCCAAAAAATCTAGATTTGAGCATTGTGGACAAAGTTGAAACAGTTTCTTCTGCGACTGCTGTGGAATTCGCTCGCCGCTTGGCAAGGGAAGAGGGCATTTTGTGCGGTATAAGTTCTGGAGCAGCTGCGGCAGTGGCGGTAAAACTTGCGGAGTTGCCGGAGTTCGAAAACAAAACCATAGTTGTTGTTCTTCCAGACACTGGGGAACGCTACATAAGCACGGTGCTTTTTGAGGGCGTTGGATAATCAAAGGAACGGTATGGACATAAGTACTATTTGCGTACATGGCAGCGATAAGCGATACGATACTACCGGAGCGGTTGCCGTTCCGATTTTCGCATCCGCTACCTTTGCGCATCCTGGTGTTGGGCGTAGCACGGGTTTTGACTACACGCGTTCGCAAAATCCCACAAACGAGCATTTGGAACAAACGGTCGCAGCACTGGAGGGCGGTGCGCAGGCGATTGCCTTTTCGTCTGGAATGGCAGCGGTTTCTGCTCTTATGGAAATTTTCTCGCCAGGCGACCATATTGTGGCAGCCGATGATTTGTATGGCGGGACTTTCCGCCTCTTTGCCAAAATATCCCAAAAGAACGGCGTTAAATTTTCTTATGCCAACGATTTGGAACAAATCAAAAAGGAAATAACGCCCGCTACAAAAGCTGTGTTTATAGAAACGCCCACCAACCCGATGATGAACGTAATAGATATTGCGGCGGTTGCAAAAATCACACAGGATAAAAATTTGCTGCTAATAGTGGATAACACTTTTCTCACGCCATATTTTCAAAGACCAATCGCTTTAGGTGCGGATATAGTGTTGCACAGCGGGACAAAATATCTGGGCGGCCATAATGATACTTTGGCGGGCTTGTTGGTGACAAAAGATGCTGGAGTGGGCGAGCAAATTCGCTTTATTGCAAAAACAACAGGCGGATGCCTTTCCCCTTTTGATAGTTTTTTGATTATAAGAGGAATTAAAACCCTTGCTATTCGCATGGAACGTCAACAGGAAACCGCGCTAATAATTGCGCGCTGGCTTTGCGAGCAGAGCAAGGTGACTACCGTTTATTATGTGGGTTTGCCAGAGCATCCTAAATATGAGGTTTCGCGCCGCCAAGCGAGCGGTTTTGGAGGAATGCTCTCTTTTGCTGTGCAGGACGAACAGACAGCGGTTAAAATACTGGAGAGCGTGAAAGTTATAAAGTATGCCGAAAGTTTAGGCGGCGTTGAGAGTTTAATCACCTATCCGATGCTCCAGACCCATGCGGACTTGCCGGAGAGCGAGCGTAATGCGCGGGGCATAAATGCCTGCTTGTTGCGTTTATCGGTGGGTTTGGAATCTGCGAATGATTTGATTGCGGATTTGGGGCAGGCAATAGGGGGTTCTGCCTGAAATACGATTTTGATAGCGTAATAGATAGACGCAATACATACAGCATAAAATTTGACCCCATCTTACGTGGCAAACCGAGTGATGTGCAACCTATGTGGGTTGCCGATATGGATTTTGCAACTCCGCCATGCGTAATTGATGCGCTTGTTGCCCGCGCTAAGCACGGAATTTACGGATATTCAGAACCGGATGCGGAGTTTTTCTCCGTTGTGCAGAAGTGGTTTAGGGAACGTTTTGATTGGAATGTGGAACGCAAGTGGCTCATAGCCACTCCGGGCGTGGTGAGTGCCCTCTACATTGCTGTTCGCGCTTTAACTAAACCTAGCGACGGCGTGCTTATACAGCAACCCGTTTACCCTCCTTTTGAATCCTCCGTTAAGCAAACCGGGCGAAAATTGCTCGTGAATGAACTTGTGTATAGCAATGGGCATTACAGCATAGACTTCCAGGATTTTGAAAATAAAATCAAAGATGCAGAACTCTTTATCCTATGCAACCCGCACAATCCGGTTGGGCGTGTTTGGAGAGAAGACGAACTTATGCGCATGGGTGAGATTTGCTTGCGTCATGGAGTAATTGTAATCTCCGATGAAATCCATCAGGATTTTATATATCCGGAGCACCGCCATATTGTGTTTACCAAACTTGACCCCCGCTTTGCAGATATAACTCTTACATGTACCTCGCCATCAAAGACCTTTAACCTCGCGGGTTTGCTCTATGCCAATATCTTTATCTCAAACGAAAAGCTGTTCAGCAGGTTTGAGCAGGAATATACGTGCTGCGGTTTGAGCCAGCCTTCGCTTATGGGTATGGTGTCTTGCAAAGCGGCGTATGAAAGCGGCGCGGAATGGGTGGATGAATTGAAAAGCTATCTATGCGGCAATATGTCGTTTATAAAGGAGTTTTTGAAAGAGCGTATTCCAAAAATCAAATTAGTTGAACCAGAGGGAACATATTTAGCTTGGCTGGACTTTTTGGCACTGGGGCTTTCAGCTCAGGAGTTGAACGACTTGATAACGCATAAGGCCAAGCTGTGGCTCAACGATGGCCCTTCTTTTGGTTTAGGGGGCAAAGGCTTTCAACGCATGAATGCTGCCTGCCCTCGCTCTGCGCTGAATAAAGCACTTGAGTCCATATCGAGTTGTTTCTCTTAATTCCCGATATATTCTTTTGTAGCGTGCCCGCTGCTGATATACCCATTCCTGTTGTCCCACGCATGGTATAAATTTTCAGCGGTTGCTGGTTCTGCGAATAATCCCTTAGTCAGTTCTTTTTTTACAAAAAAAGCATTCACTCCGTTTCTATTTGTTCCCACTAAAGCATAGCCTAACCGTGTGCCTAGCAATTCAAGCGATTTAAGTGATGCACCATATTTATCGCTGCCATCCCATATATGTTTGGGGTTGTATTCCATAACCCATTCGCACGGCGGCGGGAATTTTGCATTGTATTCTATAACAACAACACGGGGGCTGATGCAGGTTATTTTGTCCCATATCCAATAGTCGTTTCCGTCAATATCAATGCTCAATAAGTCAATTTCTCCATTGATTTTTCCACTTTCGCCTATAAGCTCGTTTATATTGTCAGCCGTTATAAATGCGTTGATTGCGGTTAATTGTTTTGCAGCTAAAGGCTTTTTAAAACATTTCTGCAAATTCTTAAAATGCTTTTTACTCCCTTCCAGCCACAAGCCATTCCAGCCGTTGAACAATAAATAATGGCAATTGCTTTCTAGCCCGTTTTGAACGCCAAATTCTACGAATGTTTTATTGGTAGTCCCAATTCTATTGAATATTTCCTGAATAATTCCATCCTCATCATTTTGGGAGTACACCTTATATCCAAAACGGTCTAGATGAAGCGGGTCATCAAATCTTCTTTTATTTTCGTATTCCTGATTATTGCATTTCATAGGTTTAAGCAAGAGATTTCTCAATTTCTGCCTCATAATTCTCAATTTTTTCGCAAAACCTTTTGTCATAAGAACGTAAATATAATAAATAATTACCGGAATATTTACTATATTTGATTTAATTATGAAAAATAAGGAGAAATAGGCATTGACTTTTGCGGTAATATATTTTGTCATGTCGCTCATCGTGCTTTTTCTAGGCACGTTTCAAATTGTTGGTAAAAAACATCGTAGCGAATTGAACTGGTATTTCTTTGCAGTTTGTACAATAATTGCAATTTCCACTTTCAACAATGGCGTTATGTTTTATAATGCCTTTTCGGAAGGCGTAGCTTTAGGTGAATCGAGTTATGTCTTTACCAAATTAAATATGGTTCTCTCAATAATAAAAGTTATGATAGTTCCGTTTCTTTTTTCGTTTATATTTATTCTTTCAAAGATAAAATCCAAAAAATTTAGAATATTGCAGTATATTTTGCTCTCTGTTAATGCTTCGGTCGTTCTCGCGATATTTATAATTATTGCTGTATCTATTGATGCAATTAGCTTTTTATCTTCCTATTTGTTTAATACATCAGTTCTTTTGGTGGTTCTTTTGTCTTTAGGCTGTTTAGTTTTTCTTCAATACAAATGGATAAAAAGCGCATCTCTAAAACGAGATCGTATGCAAGCAAAAACAATATTAATAGGTTCCTTAATATCATTTGTTTCTCTCTCCTTTGATTTGGCTGCTTCCCATGCACATTATTTATTTAATTGGATAGAGCTTATCCCTTTTATGTGGTTGTTGGTGCTTGCCTTTGTTCTTAACAATTATGCCAACCAATACAACAACTTCAGTTTTAATGCTGCCAACCTTGCCAAATATGTTTATATGGCTGTTAAATTGCCTGTGCTTATTCTAGACGATGCAGGTGATATTATGCTATGCAACACAGCTTCAGAAAGTTTTTTTAAGAAAAATGTTGAACAACTCACCAATCTAAAATTGTTCGATTTATTTAATTTTGCAGAAGATATTTCATTTTCTTCGCATCGTCATAAAAAAGACGCATCCGTTTTCAACTGTGATGCTGTTTGCAGCGTTGAGAGGCAAAAATGCCAAGTTTCATTGAATTATGTCTACGATAAATTTGACGAAATGATATGCACTGTTGTGATAGTAACCGACATCACCGAAAAAGAAAATTTGATACAGCAGCTCGATGAATCCCGTGCCCAAATTGAGGGTTTTAATAGGGAATTGCAATCAGAAGTTGACCGGCAAACTGAAAGCATCCGCAATCTTCAAGCGGCAATAGTACATTCCATGAGTGATTTGATAGAAAAAAAAGACGGCTATACCGGTGTACACACAAGGCGCGTAAGTGAATACGTTTCTATTTTGCTACACGAGTTGGTACGGCGGGGTCATCATTTCACTGAATTGGAAATTAAAAGAATAGCGGAATCCTCTCTTTTGCACGATATGGGAAAAATTGCAATACCGGATAATATCCTTCTTAAAAACGGAAAACTTACCGATGACGAGTTTAACGTGATGAAGAGCCATAGCGCTAAAGGGGCAGATTCTTTGGAAAAATCTATGCAGCTTGCAAAGGATGATGACTTTTTGCAGAATGCTTTTATAATGGCTAAACATCATCATGAAAAATGGAACGGCGGCGGCTATCCAGACGGCAAAAAAGAAAATGAGATACCTCTTCTTGCCCGTATAATAGCCATTGCAGATGTTTATGACGCATTGCGTTCGGAGCGTCCGTATAAAAAGCCCTTTAACCGTGAGAAAGCAAAAGCTATAATACTGGAAGAAAGGGGGCGCCAATTTGACCCTGAACTAGTGGATGCTTTTTTAGCGGTAGAACCGGAATTTGACAAATTCTGCAACTCCACTCAATAATAATTATCTACATTCCTACCTAAATGAATAGCATATTTTCTATACCGATTTCCCGTAAACGTCAAACTTCTATGCGGCGCAGATTTGTCATTTTTTCGTTTATTTTGTTTATGCTCATATTCATTTCTGGAAGCGTTACTTTTGTAGTTTTAATGAGCAAAAGCTATTATAAAAACGCCAAATATGAGTTAATGCAAACCATCGAAATAAAGCGGCTTAAATTAGAAGCGTCTTTGAACAGTGAAATTGCCATTGCTCTAAAAATGGCAGGTTCTCCTTTGATAAAGCGATATTTTATTAACCCTGCGGACGAAGAATTGCAGAAAATTGCCTTTGAGGAAATAGCCGAGTACCGCAAAGCATTTGCTGGGAATAATTTGTTTTGGATAAGCGACAGAGATAAACGATATTACTTTAACGATGGTTATGTTTACACGCTGGATACAGCAGAAGCAAGCTCATATTGGTATAATGCAATTATGAAACATCCAGAACCTTACAATTTGGCGGTTCATTTTGATATTGGAATTAAAAAAAATATGCTATGGGTTAACGCACCTGTTTTTAACAATAAGCAAAAATTTATCGGTATAGTGGGGGCTGGCGTGAATCTGCCTGATTTCATCAATATAATATATCAGGATGATTCTGGAACAGAGGAATTATATTTCTTTAACTCGACTGGAGAAATAACCGAGGCAAAGGAAGTTAGCCTTGTTGAAAATAAAACAAACATAGTAGAGGTGCTAGGTAAAATTGGCGAGGAAATTCTTGCTAGAACCAGCGGATTAAAAAACAGGGAAATCGAATATTTTGAAACAAAAGAAAGACAGATAATTGCACTTGGTTCAATTCCAGAGTTGAATTGGTACATAGCCGCTGTGCATCCTATTACTGTTGCGGGCTTTTTGCGAACTAGCATGACCGTTCTCTTTGGCATAATGATGGCAACTCTTCTCGCTGTCTTTGTGGTTTTCAATATATTTGTTGTTGGAATGTTGGAACCGCTCAATCGCATGGTAAAAGTAATCAGTGAAACATTATTCGATTGGGGATTAGCATCGCAAGACGAAAAACATAAAGATGAGGTAAGAACTCTGGGCGAATTTCTCAACATGACCATAGTTGACCATCTAACCGGGATTTACAACAGGCGGTATATGGATTGGCATATGAAAAAGATAATAAAATCTTTGGTACGTACTGATAGCAGTTTCAGCGTGTTACTGGTGGATATTGATTATTTCAAAAAATACAACGATGTTTATGGTCACGATGCTGGCGATAACTGCCTTAAAATGATAGCTACTGCTCTTTCTCAATGCGTGTCTAGGGACATAGATTTTGTAGCGAGGTATGGCGGAGAGGAATTTATTGTTGCTTTACCTAATACAGATAAGAACGGTGCTCAAGTGATTGCGGAAAAATTATTGGAAAAAATACGTGGGTGCAATATACCTCATGAAGCCAGTGATATAGCAAAGTACGTCACAATTTCTATTGGTGGTACAACTGGCATAGTTAAGTATTCACAATATGCGCAGGATTATATAAAAGCTGCCGATAGGGCATTATACAGATCCAAAAGAAACGGTCGCAACAGATACTCATTTGAGAATATCTATGAGAACTCATTTTTGCTCGATGACTATGGTAGCTTGTAAACATTTATTCATTTCATCTTCGCACCAAAGTGATTTACCCTGAGTGATTGTGGGGTTGCCTACTTGTGTAGCCTTGCCTTTTTTTACAGGGCGTTCGGTTGTTGATGTGCTATTATGGACTATGCGCCCGTCATTTGTCACCGAAATTTTAGCAATTAGTTTATTGCCTTGATTGCGGAATTCTTTGCCTTGCAATTTGGCTTTTATGCAATCCGCATACGCTTTTAGCACCTTTGGCCCTTCGGTGCTCACAATATCAATTTCGCTTGCATTTCGTTCGTATTTTGCCTTTTCGTTTCGTTCGCTTTTATCATAAGCATCTGTTGCTTTTTCATTCTTTTTTGCCATTTGGGCAAGCACGGTTTTTACCGCTTTGTTTTCTTCGCAGGCAAGAACTACTTTGGAGTAAATTTCTTGATTTGGCTCATCTTGCGCAAATAAGACCGTAAAAACCGTAAAGATCGCCGTTAATGCACGGAAAATTAGTATCATAAGAATACCTCCACAGGGGAATACAATATAAGTTAGAAAATTATAGAAAACCCTGCGGGCGGAAAAAACGGGGGGACGAATGGCGATTTTTTAGCAAATTTACTATATTAAATAGATATTACGGGAGATGAACAGATGACCGGAATAAGAAAAACAATCAATGATATCATGTTTGTCACCGGCGCGGCTTTGGTTATTTTGGCGGTGTTTTCGTTATTGTTCGGTGTTGAAATTTCCTTTGTTCCCACTATTTTTGAAGTTTTCATCGCCAATATCGTTATTATTCTCGGCCTTTGTCTGCGTGGGAAATTTGAAATCCACAATATAATTCTGGAATATCTGATTGATATCAGCTATATAGCAGTTGTACTTATTGTGTTTGGGCTTATATTTGATTGGTATAATGCGGTACCGGTGTGGCTTCTTATTGCAATGGCGGTTGTAATCTACATATTTGCCATGATATTCACCGCTGCCAAGCTCAAAAGAGATGCGGAAGAGTTGAACAAATTACTGCAAAAACGCAATAAAAATCAAGCCGACAACGCATCTTAGCGTCAAATTTATGCATCTTGCTTAATATTTGTTTTTTTACGAGGGCGAATTTCTACTTTATCTTGCCATGAAAAATTTGAGTATTATTTTAATATTATTTGCTCTATTATTGGCAAGTAACATATACGGGCAGACGGTAACTATACGCCCCAGTAGCTCTATTGGCTATTGCAGTGCTGATGATATGAATGGGCTGTCTTATACTTATGGGCTTAAAATACTGCTTATGGCAAATAAATTTCAAAGATATGGGGTTAAAATTGACCATTTAAATGTCTCGGCAGATGATAAATATTCATATTTGAGTACGGGATTATTTGTTGAACAAGTGGTGTTTAATTATTTTAATATGGGGATAGGAACGGTTGGATATATAAACACAAGGCAATGGGGGGAAAATCCCTTTGGATTATATTCGCATTTGGGATTTGAATATAGTTTTAACGAATTGCTGGGCTTTGTGGCGGCTTATCAAAGCGAATTTATTTTTAGAAAAACTTTCACTTCTAACAACGCATTTTTGCTGGAAATCGCTTTTAAATTATAAAAATCCCTAAAGTTTTTTCCATTTATGCCGATAAACGCTATAGAATAATATACCCCAAGGGGGAGATGAATTTTCGCAAGTTGGCACACTTTTTGCAACTCTAAGAATAATATACCCCTGATGGAGATGAGGCTATTGGAAAAGAAACTATGATTATTAATCTTGAACAAAACACATCACAAAAAGATATTGAGATACTAATTACATACCCCGTAAAGGATAAAGTTGTTGAACGTATTGTCTCATTGATAAAATCCGTTGATATGCAAATAGAGTGTTATTCAGATGACGAAGTAAAACTGGTAAATGCTTCTGATATTTATTACATAGAAAGCGTTGACGGCAAAACTATTGTCTGCTGCGAAAAGGAGAATTATTTTGTTAAAAGCCGTTTGTATCAGGTATATGAAAAATTAAAGGACAATGGTTTTATACAAGTTAGCAAGTATTGCATTTTAAACATTAACAAACTGGACAAATTCAGATCGCTGGGCAATAATCGTCTTGAAGCGGTATTATCCAACGGAACTTTTTTGTGCATCACCAGAAAATATATCCCCGATATAAAACAGATATTACGAGATATGAAATTGGATAATGCATCTTAGCATCAGATTTATGCATCTTGTTTAATTATCGCTATAATGGCATTACTCTTGCACGTTAGATTGTAAATCAAACAGAGAGGTTTTTATGCAGATTGCAAACAACTATTACGGTTACGGTGTTATGGAACAGCATACCCAAAATGCGGTTCGGCAAAACCATAAACATCAAAAGAATGACGCCATAGGCGAATTTCCCAAGCAGCAGTTTTATGCTCAAGTGGCGACACAAAGCCAAATGCCCGAAACTCAATCCACGCAGCAGGAGACTGAGCAGGAAACTACTTATGCAATACCGCTAACAATTCGCGGGTTATCAGGTAGGAATTTGCGGGAAATTGAGCAGGAAACTACGCAGACAATGCCGGGTAACAATTCGCAGGCTATTATGGAACAGGTAAGTAAGAATTTTAACTGTCTTGACACGGGGGCTTACCATAACGGGGTAACGCCTAACGCACATGTTTTCTCTCCGTTTCGTGATTTAGGGAATTTTGGCGAAACAGGATTTAGATTGAGGGAAGGTGGAATAAATGAAGCCCAAAGAGCATATCTTGCTAATTTGCAATCATCAGAATGGTCGCCACAACCAGGGGAAAGAGAAACTTTATCGGATAAGATATTTGCGACTCTATCAAAAAATAGAATAACACTGTCGCCAAATGAAAAATATAACATAAGCGTGGATAAATACTGCAATGTCACCGTAACTGGAGATGATGTAGAAAAAGCGAAAGCAATAGAAAGATTGCTCAATATTCCGGGAAACGAAAACTGGGGTTCATTGCTGCAAAGGGAAAATCTTAATAAAGACATTGTTTGGGGCGTGGGTATAACCAAAGAACAGGCGATGCAACAGGACAAAATGCTTTTGGAAAATTATTTGATAAACGCAAGTGGCGGTAAAGTTTCGCTCAATGATTTGTATTTGCGGGACGATGGCAGGATTATGGGGTTGCCGCCCGAACTGGATAAGCTTATAAATTCAGTAGAGCCAGCACGTTTCGGTATAACCCGTCAACAAGTAGAAAAGGAATGTGGTGATGCGTATGATGCATGTAAGAAAGCTGGCACTGTTGTTGACGGCGGGAAATTTTTCTTTTCTTTTTCCGAAGAGGCTAAAAACGCCTTCAAGGCAGGAGATAAGGAAAAAGCCGTAAAGCTCGCTGCCGATCACATTTTTATGCAAGACGGACCCCTTGATATCAAAAGAGCGCTAGCCAATATCTTGAAAAAGGGCGTGGACAATATCCCCGATATGAACGCGAACTATGTTTTGAGAAGTAGCGGTATTGCGTTTGCGTGACGAAAAATGGAAAGATGTTGTAGATTTATTACCTTAAGTACAACATCTTTCCATATTTCTTTATATGAGCAAGTAAATTTTCATTGTTGATTTTTTCGTAAATGGAAACGTCAACAAAATATGGCATATCGGAGTTGTAGAAATCGCGGCTTATGAGCAGAAGATTGTCAAAATCAAAAGAAGAATCTGTTTTCAGGGAAATATCTATATCAGAGCCATTTTTGTAATTCCCCATTGCTCTGCTTCCATATAAAATTACCTCTTTTATGGACTGGTATTTTGAAAATATGCCTTCCAAAGTTGCAAGCGTATAGTCTGACAATCCGTACTGCATTTAGCCTCCTAGCAGAGAGTTAGATAACAAAGCCAGAGATTTGCCGTAGTTCTCAAATCTCTGCTTACAACGAATATCTGTTTCTGTAAGATTTTCCTGTGTCATGTTGATAAATTTAGAAATTTTTTTCCGTACATATTCAAATCAATTCTGCATCTTAGCATCAAATTTGTGCATCTTGCTTAACCTCTTATCATAATGGCATTATTCTTGCACGTTTAGATTATAAACAAAATAGAGGAATTCTTATGCAGGTTGCAAACAACTATTACGGTTACAGCATTATGGAACAGCATACCAAAAATGCGGTTCGGCAAAACCATAATCATCAAAAAAATGAGTTCGCAAGCGAATTCGCCAAAAAATTTGAGCACGCTCAAAAAGACACCGCTGAGATAGACGATAAAGTGAAGCAGTTGTTTTATGCTCAATCCACGCAGCAGGAGACTGAACAGGAAACTACGCAGCCAACGCCGGGTAACAATTCTGCCGCGATTATGGATTCGGTAAGTCGGAATTTTGATTGGCTTGCCAATGGTGCTCACCACAGTGACGAAAGAGTAATAATGAGAATACGTGTCCTAGGAGAATGGGAAGGGCTGTCTGTTATGAGAAATCATATTCCACATATTACAGGTGTTCCAGTCCAAAATGGTACCATAAGAGAAGATTTACCGCAACCGCCAGCAATACAAAGAGAAACTTTATCGGATAAGATATTCCAGGTTCTGTCAAAAAACGGAATAACATTGTCGCCATACGATAATTTTAATATAAGTGTGGATAAATACTGCAATGTCACCGTAACTGGAGATGATGCAAAAAAAACGAAAGCAATAGAAAAATTGCTTAATACTCCGGGAAGCGAAAACTGGGGTTCATTGCTGCAAAGAGAAAATCTTGATAAAGACATTGTTTGGGGCGTGGGTATGACCAAAGAACAGGCAATTAAACAGGACAAAATGCTTTTGGAAAATTATTTGATAAACGCAAGCGGCGGCAAAGTTTCGCTCAATGATTTGTATTTGTCGGATAATGGCAGGATTATGGGGCTACCGCCCGAACTGGATAAGCTCATAAATTCAATAGAACCAGCATGGAGCGGTATGTCTCGCCAAGAAATAGAAAGACAGGTTGGCAATGCGTATGATGCAGCTAAGAAATATAATGTTTACGACGTCCGCTTCAATGAAAACAAAGAGATTCAAAGTGCCTTCAACGCAGGAGATAAGGAAAAAGCCGTAAAGCTAGTCGCTGAGACTATCTATATGCAAGATACGAGATTCTGCGATATCAAAAGCGCGCTAGCCGATGTCTTGAAAAAGGGCGTGAACAATATCCCCGATATGAATGCGAACTATGTTTTGGGAAATGGCGGTATTGAGTTTGCGTAACTAAATCTAGATCTGCATCTTAATGTCAAGTTTATGCATCTTGTTTAACTTCGTTAAAGTTTCTTCTTTATATGCCTATAAGTATAGCGAGGCAATTAAACTATAAGGAGTTACATCGTGGATATTTCAAACGCAACAGAACGCAGGCACTCTCCCGAAATTGCCGCTCACGCTCAAAAGCATAAGCAACGGAACTTAGAAAAGCCAGCAACCGGTGTACAGGACAAACCTGCAACAAACGGACAAATTAAAGAAGACACAGTTGAGATAAGCGAGGAAGGGCGAGCCGCTGCATCGCGACTTATAGAAATAACTACACCTATTCAGGGATTTGATAATGAGGAACAACGTGCTGAACGTGACCAAGTGCGGGAACAGTGGCAGTTGAGGGTACAGCAGCGTGAGGCAGAAACGGCTGAAAGCAATAGGCAATCTATTGTACAAGACACCAGCTCGGCGGAACATTTTATTTTTAACGCTTTGAGCGGAAAAGTAGAAAATGCCCTTGATATTGCAGTGGAGTTGGGAAACATGGTTTTTGCCTCTGCGTGGGAGACTTTAGGAGGACGCCCTTGGAATCCTGACACTGATTTGGAAACACGAGTCGCAAACAGAGAAGCTGGCAGAGACTTGGCTAAATATATAGCGGAAAATTATTTTGACGATCCAAAAGAAGCACAAGCATTTATGGATAAAATAAATAAGTATATAAAAAATTCCGAATTGCGAGACCAGGGCTATGTAGCTTGGTGTGCGGAAATGGAACCCGTGAAACCCAATCCACCAAGCGCGGAATTATTATTTGCCCAGAAACTTGGATATGATATTTCGAAATGTGCTACTTTGGGTGGGTCAGCATTTGAACTATTCGGAAATGAAACTGATTATAAGAATTTTAGGGATAAATATTTTGCATACGAAATGGAACGTAACGCAAAAAATCCTAACCAAGAAAAAGTTTTGCGTGACCCTACTTGGGAAGATTGGAAAGAAACTCTGAGCGATCCTAAGTATTGCAAGGATAGCGAACAATACAAAACTTGGTATTCTGATTTTCTTAAAAAAATAAATTCTACGCAAAATATGATCAACAACGCAAAGCTGATGATTACTGATTTTTCCAGCAACCAAAAATGGAACGTTGTTATGAATTTGCTGAGATAAGCACTCCGTGTGGCAAATCCTATAATTGGAGTTCAGGCGAGATGCTAGTAATTTACTATATTACTACGAAACAAGGAGTTATTTTATGACTATGACATTGGAAATTAAGGACCCTGCTGTGCTTAATCTAATTAGGCAGTTGGAAAGTTTGCAAATGTTGAATGTTGTAAACTCTTTAGAAAAGCCAAAAGTTGATTGGCGAAAATTCAGGGGTTCCGTTGCAAAGCAATCCAGAGAAGAAATTGATTCGCAGTTAAAAGAATTACGTGATGAATGGGAAAGAGAATGAGCTATATACTTGATACAAATGTTGTGATAGATTATATTCAAGGAAATTTTCCAGATAAAGAAGCGACTTTTATAGAAAATTTACTTTTTTTAGGTATTCCCAATATCTCCGTTATTACGGAAATAGAAGTTCTTTGTTGGAAACACGCTAATGAAGAAGATGTAGAGCAATACAAAAAATTTATAGAAAATTCTAAAATTATGGAGCTTTGCAATAGCGTTAAACTTAAAACCATAGATATTCGCAGAAACCACAAGATAAAACTTCCCGATGCACTGATTGCCGCTACGGCATTGGTTCACGATTTTGAATTAATAACTCGTAATACAAAGGATTTTGAAAATATTGCAGGGTTAAAAATTAAAAATCCTTGGGACTAAAAAATTCTAATTCTGTATCTTAGCATCAGATTTATGCATCTTGCTTAATTTACTGAATTTAGGCATAATTTTTGCACATATTTTTTATAAAATAAACTTGGAGAACAATATGAATGTTTCGGCAGTAGCAAACGGGCAGTATGCAACATATCAATCGTATATTTGCAATAAAACCGGTGATTTCAACGAATTTTTACAAGAGCAGTTTCAAAAGCCACAAGAACCTGCGCGACAAGCGGCACCGAATCTTACGCAAATAGTACTCTATGATTTGGGCAGTGGGCAACCTGTATTTGTGAAACGCCCTGATATATCAACCGAAGATATGGAACTCCACGCTTACGCTAAGCAGCTTGCAGTAGAATTGGGGCTAGAAAAACAGAAAGCATTTGGACCTAACAATGAAATTTTGTACGAGCCTAGAACCAATGATTTTTTGAGTGCTCTACAAGAATTATTAGATGAAGGGTCAATTTCACGAGAAGATATAATTAATGCAGTAAAATACCCGCCGAAAATACGTCCAGAACAAGATGGAGATCGGGATTATGGTGTATGTTTAGAGGGTCAACCTTTAGGAAGGCGACGTTGGAATATCCGCCCTGGCTTTGAGCGCTATGCTATAGACATTAATTATAAAGATTTTGAAACTACAAAACCAATAACATTTTCTTCGGCTTCGGATCTTTTTAAAATAATTTGGGGTAAAGAAAAAAGTATGTAGAAGTTACTATATTCTAAGACAAAGGAATATTTATGGCAACAGTGAGAATAGATTCTCTTATCAAATCCATAGCCACGGCTTTGGATATTGTGGAGGGCGCTCTTTTGGGAGCTAGCACCAATCACGGTAAGCGAATCGCAGTTCTTTGCGCAAAAATGGGAAAGGTCTTGGGAAAAAATCCAGAGGAAATTACCGCTCTTGCGGTTTGCGCACTGCTCCACGATAATGCACTCACCGAATATATTCTCTCTGAGAAAAAAGATGGACACCACGACCCAGCTATGAAAAGACATTGCGAGTTCGGTCAGCGAAATGTTGATGCCCTCCATTTTAAAACAAATGTAAAGAACTTTATTCTCTATCACCATGAAAAAGCCAATGGCACGGGTCCATTTGGAATACGTGAAGGAGAAGGTCCGCTTGAAGCAGAACTTATCACCATTGCAGATTCAATTGATGCTGCTCACCATCTACAAAGATTGGAACCTGAAAATTTACCCGCTATTCGCAATATGATTGTTGAAGAAACTGGAAAAAAGTACAGCAAAATAGCAGCGGAAACTATGCTGAAAATTCTCGATGAACATACAATTCTCTCTCTCAAAGATAATGTCATTAAACAAACCGCTTCGGAAGTATTGTTTCCTTGGACTGAGGATATACAAACAGAAACTATTTTTGGCTTGGCTGGTTTTATTGCCAGTATTATTGATTACAAATCGGCTTTTACTCAGAAACATTCAACCCAGATTGCCTATAAAGCTTGGTTTATGGGGAAGTATTATCGATATGAGCCGCAGGAATTGGCGGAACTGTATTTGGCGGCATCTCTCCACGATCTTGGCAAATTAGCGGTTCCTTCTGATATTCTGGAAAAGCCCGGTAAACTTTCCGAGGAAGAATTTGAAATAATCAAGAAACATGTTTATCTAACCTGGGAACTTCTCAATGATATAGAGGGATTTGAAAATATATGCCAATGGGCATCCAATCATCACGAAAAACTGGACGGTAGCGGTTATCCTTTTGGGAAAAAAGCCCCTGAACTGGATTTTAATTCCAGGCTGTTGGCTTGCTTGGACATATATCAAGCGATTAGCGAAGAAAGACCTTACCACCCCGGACGCAATCACGCAGATACCATGAAAATACTTTATGAAATGGCGGGTATGGGAAAAATAGACGAGAAGATTACCAAAGACTTGGATATTGCCCTTGCACCCTATGACGGTAAAGATTTACCGCCCCCAGACAACTTTGAGTTGAGGTAAAATATGGAAAAACCTGTAATTGGAGTTATTCCCCTTTGGGATGAAGAAAAAGATAGTATATGGATGTTGCCTGGCTATATGCAAGGCTTGGAAGAAGCTGGTGCAGTGCCGATGATTGTGCATCTGACGGATTCAGAAACTATACTAAAACAGACCTTAAGCATCTTTGACGGTTTTCTCTTTACAGGCGGGCAAGATGTAAATCCTAAATTGTATGGACATGAAAAAAACGAACATTGCGGAGAAATTTGCGATATACGGGATAGGATGGAATCCTACGTTTTTCGCGAAGCGGTTTTAAATCAAAATAAACCTGCGCTCGGAATTTGCCGTGGAATACAGTTCATCAACGCTCTGCTTGGCGGAAGTTTGCATCAGGATATTCCAACAGAATTTCCCAGCGCAATAATACATTCCCAAAAACCGCCTTATGATGTGCCCGCCCACAATGTCCGTATTCTCCCCAATACCCCATTGCACAAACTCGCTGGGAAAGAACTTATAGAAGTGAACAGTTCTCATCATCAGGGAATAAACAGAATAGCAAAGGGGCTTGAAATTATGGCGGTAGCCGATGACGGCCTTGTGGAAGCCGTATATATGCCGGAGCATCCCAATGTTTGGGCTGTACAGTGGCATCCTGAATATTCCCTCAAAGATGAAATGTCAAAGAAAATTTTTTCATCTTTTGTAAAAAATTTTAACATTACGCGTAGCTAAATGGTATGATGTTGAACACGTCGGTGTGTTCCATCACCAGTTGCTTGTTGTAAGAGAAGAACACCGTTCCGTCCACTGGCGATTCTATTCGCCCTATAGTATTGCCCTCTAAAGGATGTATTATCTCGCAGAGCAGGTCGCCTTCGGCTACTTCATCACCTACCGCGACGTGCTTTTTCAGTATCCCGGCTCGGCTTGTCTGGACATTTTTTATCAAACTTTCGATCACCACACGTGTGTGCATTCCGCGGTGCAATGCCCATTTGATTATTCCCTTGATAACAAGGAAACGCAGTACCGCGTTTACGGCGGTTTGCGTGGACTGCCTTCCGATATGATCGGTGTAATTTGAGAATAGCGAGTAGGCATGACAACCCCACACTTGCCAATTGTAGTTGAGTGTTGCGGTGTCGTAGGGCTGCGGTGTCCTAATCAGCCCGTAGGGTAAACCAAAATCGGTAAGCGACTCGTAGGTTTCACGGCTTCTGCAATTGGTATCCATCACCTTGACGTGCGGCAAGAACTCGCCCTCGCGGTAGAAACTCGCCAGCTGTATGCCGTAAACGTAATCTTTGATGGACTTGAACAGCCCTGCCGCTATGCGTTGCGTAGTCTCGCCCTGTTCGTAGCCAGGGAACATTCGGTTTATGTCGGTATTGTCCATTGGCCAAAAACGCTTGCCGATATTCATGGAATAGTTATTCGCACATGGTATTATCATTATGCTCTTGCCAGGGACTATGCCACCGTTTTCCTCAATGCGCTTGAGCGTGTCAATTAATTGGGCGCATATAGCCATCTGCTGAATTTCGTTGCCGCGTAATGCGCCAACCACACAGCACGAATGTTCGCCAAAGCCGAAGGTGTAACCTACTATATCCATGCTCTCTCGGTAAAGCGATTTTATTGAGTATATAATGTTCTTATCCATTCTTGGAATCCCCCATGATTCGTGCTAGGAGCGAACCGCCAAATACTACCGGATATTCTCTTAATGTAAACAATAAACCGGAACACGGTGCAAGCGTTTCTTCAACTAGAGTGCCTAAGAGCGGGTCTATGACTTTGCCTATGCGGTCACCGGCGTTCACATGGCTGCCATGTGCGGTGCTCGGAATGAATATTCCGTGCGCATCTGAATTCAGAAAGTCAATGCGATAATCTTTTGAAACGAGTGGTTTTCGTACTTGTTCTATATGTCCGTTCCACATTCCGAGTTCGTGTAGCATATTCAGTATGCCGTCCACGAGTTGTTTGCAGTAGTTCTCCGTGATGCGCATTCCAACACCCATCTCAACCACCAGCGTCTTCACCCCGCGTGTGTTGAGCGAGTGTGCAAGCGTTGACTCCAGCACAGTTGCCGATGCATGTATCCATACAAGGTCAACGTTGAGCATCACAGCGTAGGGCAGTAGCTCGGCTGCGGTTTGTTCGCTTACACGCACTTGCGGTATCTCGCGCAGAAAGATGTTGCTGGAGTGTATGTCTATGCACATGTCCGCGCCTTCAATGTCGCGGATTATATCATTGGCCGCAATTTCTGCCACTAACCCAGTCGGTGAGCCGGGAAATATGCGGTTCATATCCAAGTCAAACATCGGGAAGCCTCGTGTGACGGAATCAATCCCCAGCGGGTTTAGAGCGGGATAGATGTCCACAATGCCCGAAAGGTTCTGTTTCTCTTTGTTTAGAATCTTCGCTAGCCGTGCGCAGACATACTGCCCTTCCAATTCGTCTCCGTGGGTCCCTGTAACAACACAGACGCGCTTGCACGCCGGTCCCGCGTTGTTCTCTATGCGGTTCTTCTGTATAATTAAGTTCTCCGCAACGGGCAGAGCCGCCACAGACACTGATTTTATCATCAAAGCCTCCGTTTTGTGATAATATACTATCTTATGCCGAGAATTTTCTATTATGCCGAGAATTTTTGCCCAATATGGGCGTTTTTTGACTAAAATACCGTATTTGGCTCGGCGTTGCTATTTTAGATGCTGTAGGTTACTATATTGGATTAACAACTTAAATGAGAAGGTAATTGAAATGCCTATTACAACAGCATACGAGATCAACAAGCTCATGGCACGTTACGGCGTGAAGTTCGGACTTTATAAGAACGGAGAATTCATTGAACAACTCTTTCCCTACGATGCCATACCGCGTGTTATTTCGAACTCTGAGTTTGAGTTGTTGGACAAGGGGCTTGTGCAGCGAGTAAACGCGCTGAATTGCTTTTTGAAAGATATTTACTCCGGTGCAAAAATTGTCACTGACAAAGTAGTGCCAGAAGAGTTTGTATACATTTCCAAGGGATACTTGCAGGAGTGTGCGGGCATTGTTCCACCTGAGGGTGTGTATAGCCACATTTCTGGGATTGACCTCGTTCAGGCTAAAGATGGCAAGTGGTACATATTGGAAGACAACCTACGTATACCTTCGGGTGCGTCTTATCCGCTGATTGCCAGAGAACTGAGCCGGATTGCAGACCCCGAAGCCTATTCCACCAACAATGTTGTGGATAACCGCAACTACTCGGATATGCTGCATGAGACTATGGATTTTGTAAACCGTGGCGGGCTAAATGTTATACTCACGCCCGGCAGGTACAATGCTGCGTACTTTGAGCACTCTTACCTTGCCGAGCGCACAGGAGCGTTGCTTGTAAAAGCATCGGAGTTGTTCGTAGATAATGCGGTTCTGTATATGAAGGATTACCTCGGTGTCAAGGCTAGAGTCGGTGCGGTGTACCGCCGCATCTCCGACGAGTACTTAGACCCCATGACTTTTGTAGCGGATTCGCTTATAGGCGTGCCGCACATTATGGACGCTTACCGTGCAGGGAATGTTGCGATAATCAACGCCCCGGGTAATGGTGTTGCGGACGACAAAGGCATCTATTACTTTGTACCCAAGATGGTAAAGTACTATCTGGGCGAAGAACCGATTTTGCAAAATGCACCTACGTATTTGCCTTATTATGAGAATGACCTCAAGTTCACGCTTGAGAACATCGAGCGTCTTGTGATAAAAGACGTGTCGGAGGCTGGTGGATACGGCGTGGTGTTTGGAAGCGAGTTATCAAAAGAGAAATTAGATGAAATGAAGGCTCTTATAATAAAAGAACCAAGACGGTTTATATCGCAGGAGGTCATAGATTTTATAGACCTTGATATAATGGACGAAAATGGTGTTGCCGTTCCACGAAAAGCTGACCTGAGGGCATTTGTGCTGACGGGCAAAACCACTCGAGTGTGGGCAAGCGGACTGACACGTTTCTCACGTGTTGTTGGCTCATTCATTGTCAATTCTTCACAAGGAGGAGGGTTTAAAGACACATGGGTACTATCTCGGTAGAATACGGCTCAAACTTGTACTGGCTTGGAAGGTATGCGGAGCGCACATACACCACGCTTAACACTTTTTTTGAATATTATGACAAAACGCTCGATAAGGATAAAAATTCCTATAAGGAATTCCTAGAAAGTCTGGAAATAGATGACAAGTACAGCGATAACCGCCACTTCATACGAGGTTTTCTGTACGACAAAGACAGCTTCTGCGTTATGTCCACGCTACGCTTTGCGCACGACAATGCGCTTGTTTGCCGGAACGTGATAGGCAGCGAGGCACTTGCCTACATCCAGCTTGCGATGGATGCGTTTAGCTCCAGCCGTGATGCCAAAAATCTTCGCCTGGCGCTGATGCCGGTGATTGATTATCTGCTAGCATTTTGGGGCAGCCTAGACGATAAACTCGCCAACGGCGAGGAACGCACGATTATCAAGTGCGGTAAATTCATTGAGCGGCTCGATTTATACTTCCGGTTTTCGTACAACCATAAGCTCATCAAGAACGAGTACGAGATGTTATGCCACATACTTGCACGCGTACGCGAAGGTTTATGCAATACGCAGCATTTGGCGGTGCTAACTGATGCTCTTGCTACGGAAAACTACAAGGCGCGTTTAAAAGAAGTACTTGAAAGCCTGAATAAAATTTTTGAGGAGCAGGTATCTTGAAGACTGTCCGTTTTCAATATCAAACGGAATTGACGTTTTCTTCGCCTGCATCCAAACACCGTTTTTTGCTACGGGTATTGCCGCAGAGCGACAGCAGGCAACAGATAAAAAATTTGGTATGGCACATAGACCCGTTGCCTGCCGATACGCTTTGGCAAACTGTTGACGGCTTTGGCAACAATGCGCTCGCGGGGTATATTAGCGTTCCGCACAGCCATTTTTGTTTTGGAATAGAAGGGACAGCTGAAGTATTGAACGAACCGTACATAACAACCTCTCCACCGCCACGTGTATTGCTTTACCCAACAGAATTGACTCATGCGCATAGTGCTCTTGTCGATTTCTACAATGAAATTAACAATTCCGCTCCGGTTAAAGTATTAGACCGCATACAATATTTTTCACACGCTGTTCACGCCCGTATGCGTTACGAGCGAGGCTCAACCACGAGTTCAACTTCAGCGGCGGAAGCGTTTGACGCCGGTATGGGCGTTTGCCAAGATTATGCACAAATATTGCTCGTCATTCTGCGCCTTGATAAAATCCTCTGCCGCTACGTCGCCGGCCTAGCATCCGACTATGGCGAAACACACGCTTGGGTTGAGGCATGGACAGGAACACGATATTGTGCCACAGACCCCACTCGCGACAAACTTATAGACGAAGGCTACATCGCCATCTCAAGGGGCCGCGACTTTACCGACTGTTCCATAGAGCGCGGAGTATTCAAGGGCTTATGCCGCGGAACACAAACGGTAAGTTTGAATATGGCGATTTCGTAAAAGCTATATTTTTATATGAAGTAGTTATGGTATTATAACAAAGGACAGAAGATGGAAAAAACGATACTTAAAGTTGAAGGCATGTCTAGCGATCACTGCGTGGTTTCAGTTGTAACGTCAGTTGAGGCTTTGCCCGGCGTAGCGAAAGCCTCTGTGAATTTGGCAGCCAAGATTGTTGCGGTGGAATATGATCCAAGTCAAATAGCTCTGAACAAAATCAAAGAGAAAATTGAAGAGCAAGGATATGATGTTTTGTAAAAAATGCGCGTAACATTCATAACAAATCCGCATTCTTGCAATTCTAATTGTGACTTGTGCTTTTCCAAGCAAGCACCGCTTGACTGGGAACCTGTACAAGAAATGGATTTTGCTGTTATTGAAAAAGTTGTGGACGCATTTTTGCCGCTTGGTTTAAAAGAGATAACCCCAAGCACCATTGGCGAACCATTTCTGTACTCCCGTTTTGAGGATTTTCTGCTGCTCGCAAAAAGGAAAAATATAAAAGTCAACATAACCACAAACGGCACATTCCCAAATGGCGGCTTAAAAAAATGGTTGCCCTTGCTTTTGCCAGTTCTAAGTGTCATAAAATTCAGTGCAATGCGTGGGAAGATTCCAGAGAGCGTTCCTAAGTTCGTGGATGAAAAATTGAGAATTGAGAGTGGAGAATTGAGAATAAATAAATTTACAGTCACAATACAAGCAACGCTTGGTAAGGATGATAAATTAGATGAAGTTCCAGAAGGTATAGATAGAATAAAAATAAATGAATTTTGGATATTGAATTCTCCGTTGCCAGCCAATTCTCAATTAAAAGAATGTCGCTTTCTAAACAAAGAAATTTGGGTTTGGGTGGACGGTACATTTCAAGTTTGCCCTAATCCAGATGCTCGCTTTGGGCTGCGGACAAAATTCCCGTTTGGCGATTTTGGGAATTTCGCTACACAAGACCCTTTGTCAATTTGGAACGGAGAGGCTTATAGAAGTTTCTGCGAAAATTACAAGGAAAATGCTATTTGCAAGAATTGCAAGATGCGATGTCTTTCTTGATCTGTTCCTTCAAAGCGTCAACGCTGTCAAATTTTATTTCGTCTCTCAGCCGTTTGGTGAGTTCAACGGATAATTTTTTGCCGTATAAATCTCCGTCAAAATTTAGCAGATGGGCTTCCAGCCCAACGGGGCGGTTCCCAAGGGAAGGTCTGTTGCCTATGTTGATAACCGCTTTGTGTTTCTGTTTGTCAAAAGAAGCTGTTCCAAAATATACTCCATTTTTCGGCAAAAGTTTATAGTCCGGCAGATGCAAGTTAGCGGTGGGGAAGCCGAGTAGCCTCCCTTGCCCTAAGCCGTGCTCAACAACTCCGCTGAGGGAATAACATCGCCCGAGCATTGAGTTTGCCAAGTCCATATTTCCTTTTTTTAGCTCTTCCCTTATACGGGAAGAGCTAATTGCTTCGTTGCCAAATAGGACTGGGTTTATTTCGTGAATGAGCAAATCGGGAAAAAATGCCCTCAACGTTTCTGCGCTACCTTTGCCGCCTCGCCCAAACCGTTGATCTAAACCAAGTACCCAGATTTTTGCACCGTATTTTTGTATAGCGAAGTCGCTCACGAATGAACGGAACGGCATTGCGAACAAATCTTTATCAAATTTCTGCAAAACAAGTGGAACATTGCAAGCCTCCATAATTTCCCTCTTTTCTTCATTTGAAGTTAAAAGTTCAGGGTGTCCTGGTTCTTGAATTATATGCCTTGTATGCGGTTCAAAAGATATTGCGAGATGCGGTATTCCGTTTTTTTCAGCTTGCGTTTTCAACGCTTCGAACAAAGCTCTGTGCCCTAAATGGCAACCGTCAAAATTACCTAAAACAATCGCAGTCACAAATCATAATCTAGAAACTTAACTCTTTTAAGATAAGAGCATATTCCTCTTCATTAGGGGCAAAATCGTCTGCGTTTTCGCGCAGAGCTTGCTCCAGTTCCTGCCCTGTGAACCAAACGATTTTTTGTACTTCGCTTTCCTGAATTTTCAACGTGAGTTTTTCGTCTTCTGTTATTTTCGCTATAAAAAAACTCTGAATTTCCCTATCAACATCGCCGTTTGGCATAGCTTGCTCGCTTGCAAAGTCATCTATATATTCCAGCCTGCTCTCCTCAAGCTGCAAACCTAATTCCTCTTCCAGTTCTCTGAGTGCTGCGGCTATTATTTTTTCCCCAGAGCTTATGTGCCCTGCTGCGCTTACGTCCAATTTATTTGGGAATGTTTCTTTATCCATAGACCTTAGCTGGAAAAGAGTGCGCTTGTCAAAATCAAAAATTTGCATGTGCACTGTCCTGTGCCACAATTTGTTTTTATGGATTTCGCTCCGTGGCAATTTTTGCCCTGTATAATTCCCCTTGGAATCGCATACATCTATTATTTCTTGCATATTGCGATGAAGATAGTAAATGTTCTCCCCTATTGTCTGAACCAGACGCCCATACGCTACTTACTCGTTGGCGAACATCCGCAGGATGGTCATTTTCAGAATTCAGAAATTTTCAGAATAAAGCCAAGAAATAGGTTCATTCTGAGTCGAAATTTCATTTGTCATTTTTTTGTATATTTTTAAAGGAAAAATTGTGAAAATCGGAGACCTTGCACCCCAAGGTCTTTTCAAGGAATTTTTCCTTTATAAATATACAGTTTTTAGCTACGTTACGGGGTATGAATGAAATTAGACCCTCCACCCCCCTAACCCCAAAAAGGAGTTTTCTATGAGAACGCAACTCAAAAAAATCGTATTGGCAGTAGGCATTTCGCTTGCTATGGCATTAACTTTTTCCTGCTCATCGGACGATGGCGGTAACGAAAACCCCAGCGGCGTAATTGGTGGAGAAGCTCGCGGAGGAAGCCGTGAAATCACAGAGGTTTACGCTTTAAAAAATATAACAGATAATTCGTTTACATTTACTTATATTGACACAATAGGCGGATCGGAGTATTGCGGATTATTTGGAGCTTTAAAACGAGAATCTGATATTTATGATGCGACTATAAATTACATAATAAATAATAATGCCTTGGTTTGGAAATATGATTATAGTAGAGACGGGTTTCAATTTGGTGAGGATGGGCTTCAATTCAACGGAATCTCAAATAATCTCATTGGCACATGGACAAGGGAAGTAAAAAAATATGGAGATTTTGAAAATGTTACAAGAGCGGAATTTATGGGAAATGAACTTAAAATTACATACGATTATTGTGCATCGGATAGAATGTTATTGAGGTATGGAGAGGACAGAGGAAATGGCTGGAAAATAAGAAATATCGATTGCGAAACATACGAAATATATAAAGGAAATGAAGTAATAACTGTGAAAGAAACTTCCAGATTAGATGTGATAAATGATCTTAGCGTAACCTACAAAGGTAAAACTTGTGCTTTCCATATTTCTCAACTAGAAAAGGCTTGCTCAGATGCTTGGGAGAAATATATGGAGTATCTTCTTCAAGTAGCTCAAGTAACAAATCCAGCGGAATTAGCGGTAGAACTATTGGAAATATATTTGGATTATCTGGAAGAAAATTTTTACTCTAACAGCGAACAAATTGATGAAGAATTTGCAGAATGCCTTGCAAATACAATACCATACACCGAAGTTCCGAGAGGAGATTATAAAGGCTTTTTATGGGGCTTTTAGTATTGAATTCTGAGAATTTTGGTTCAGACAAATGGTAAGTAGCTGTCCAAAAAGTGTTTAAACACTGTCTAACCACTTTTTTGGACACCTCAAAACCGCAATAGAGTGTTGAATCCGTGGTTTTTGCAGTGGCATAGTTGTTGCGTTTACTATATTCACAAATGTTTCTGGAGGTATCAAAAAGTGTCTACAGCAGTAGCAACAAGTTTAAAAAACGGCAAGTTTTCTCGTAAACTTATTGAGGGCAGTGAAATACGCCGTTCTGGAAAAAATTGGAAAGAACAATTAGCGGCGTATTTTGGCAAGGTAGATTTGGGTATTGACATTAAAGCTGCAAGATCTCGCTGATGAACGGACATAAATCTTACGTTTTAATAGATTCGTCAGTTTGGATAGACTTTTTCAGAGGAAATGAAAAGGTAGCCTTTGTTTCAGATATTTTGTTAGAGGGTTTGGTTTGTACCAATGAAGTTGTTTTAACTGAATTATTACCATCTATGAGAGTAAAAAAAGAAGAAAATCTGATAAAACTTATGAGACAAGTACGAAAAATCGATATGGAAATAGACTGGCTGCAATTGAGAAACATTCAATTTGTAAATTTGCAGAACGGAAATAACAAAGTTCCTCTTACAGACATTATGGTAGCGCAAAATTGTATTCAAAACGATTTAGAAATCTTAACGACAGATAAGCATTTTATGAAAATGTCAGAATACTTACCTTTGCAAATTTTTGCTTCATAACCTCATTTTTTTTTCCTTCCACGCCATATAGCTTAGCTACATCGCTGAGCCTATATTACATACTCAGGTTCCATGTTTTTCAATACGTCATCAAGTATATTCGAAAAGCGAATGAGAAAAATATCCGAAACCGTGGGGTCAAATTGCCTTCCCCTACTCATCTCTATCTCCAGCAATGCGGCTTCGGAGTTAAGTGCTTTTCTGTATGGTCTGGTTGATGTCATCGCATCAAAACTATCCGCTACCGCTATAATTCGCGAATGTAGAGGAATCTGTTCGCCATAAATACCATGCGGGTAGCCCAAGCCATCGAATCTTTCGTGGTGGTGATAGACTACCGGAACCAAGTCCTTGAAATCTCTTACGGCTTTAAGGATGTTTGCTCCTATTTCCGGATGTTTTTTAATTACGGCAAATTCTTTATCCGATACTCTGGATTCTTTATGGAGAATAATATCGGGTACTCCTATCTTCCCAATATCGTGTAACAGGGCAGACATTTTAAGCCTTTTAATATCTTTTTCCGACACTCCCATATTCCTGGCAATGCCTGCGGCATATTCCATAACTCGGCGCGAATGACCAGCGGTATATTTATCCCTTGCATCTAATGCACTGGATAAAGCCATAACCATTTCAAAGTTCATAAAAATTCCTTGAAAAACGTTGAACAGACAATAATATAGTAAACATATATGTTTAATGTTTTATAAAATGAGCTTGCTTCCAAAGGTCTATGCAATACATATATGTTAAGTATGTTTTTTCAAAGGAAGTGTCGATTAGGCAAAATTGAAGAATCATTTGCTATATTAACCCTTTTTCAAAGGCGGTTTTATGGAGCGTTCTAAGCATTTATTACGTTTACGCGATTGGGATTCCGAACGCATAATTGATATTATACGCATAGCTATTCGTTTGAAAAAAGAAGTTAAAGAAGGGAAATACTCCAATGATTTTGCCGGCAAAACTATAGGTATATTCTTTGAAAAGCCTTCGCTTAGAACCATTACATCCTTTCAAGTGGGCATGCATCAATTGGGTGGAATGCCCATAACTTTGGAGCCTAAAAATATAGGCATGAATAAAAGAGAGAGCATTATGGACGTTGCCCGTTGCCTTTCGCGTTGGGTGAATGGGCTTGTGGTGCGTTGCTTTGAGCAGAGTTTGGTTGAACAGCTTGCGGAATATGGTACCATTCCTGTTATAAACGCTCTCTCCGATGACTACCATCCTTGCCAAGCACTTGCTTTTGGGCAAACGATGTTTGAATTGTTCGGCGAAAACTTGCGCGGGAAAACAGTGGTCTTTGTGGGCGATGGCAATAACGTGGCAAATTCCATAATGGAATTGTGTGCCAAACTGGGAATGAATTTTACCCTAGCCTGCCCGGCAGGTTATGAGCAAAAAGCCAATGAAATTGAATTAGCTTCTTCGGAGTTTAAGGAGAATGGTTGCATATATAAATCGCTTAACAACCCTAAAGAAGCTGTTGTGAACGCTGATGTTTTATATAGCGATGTGTGGGTGAGCATGGGGCAGGAGCAACAGCGCGATTCCAAACTTAAACATTTTGCGCCTTTCCAGATAAACAGCGAGCTTTTAAAACACGCTCCTTCGCATTGCAAGGTTACGCACTGCTTGCCAGCCAACAGAGGCGAAGAGATAACCGATGAGATTATGGAAAATACGCAGTTGAATTTTTGCTACGAAGAAGCGGAAAACCGTTTGCATGCGCAAAAAGCTGTGCTGTGGCAGCTACTTCATTAGCATTGAACCTCTGCTTATATCCACAAAGGTTATGTAAACGAATAGGGTTATAAAAAACGCCGCCGCCACTTGCTGTATGCGAACCTGATTCTTTTGCGAAATGGGCTTGCCACGCAACTTTTCAATTAACAAAAATAAAAGAACGCCGCCGTCCGTTATGGCAAGAGGCAGCAAATTCATGACCCCTAAATTTATGCTTATCAAAGCCAGCAAAAGTACAGCCTTCTGCAAATTTTCGAGCCACACCAAACCTATTACCTGCACAATGCCAACAGGGCCGCTCATAGCTCTCAGCTTAACCTCGCCTATTATGATGCGGTGAATATAGCGGAATATACTGGTTCCCATGCTGTAACTTTTTTGAGCCGCCATTGCAAGTGCTGTGCCGAGCGGTTGGTGAACTATTTGCATTTCGTCAAACTTTGCAAGCCCCATCTGAATTCCTATCAAATAACGCTCGTTTTCTTCGCTCCAAAACGGTGTTATATTCGCATTCATGGTGTCTATTTTGCCTTCGCTTGCGCGCAAAAATGTAACTTCAACCGCTTGCCCTTCCGAAGCGGAGATGATGTTTATCATGTCTTGATAGTAACCTATTGTATAGCCGTTTACATTTATGATAGTATCGTTTTGCTTTATGCCAGCTTTGCCAGCCGGAGAATCTTCCAAGGGCTGCGCTGCCGCAAAAACTCTGTGCCTCGGATGAATGCCAGCAGTGCCCACACCCAAATCCCCAAGTTCGTGCGGAACAACAGTGACCGTTTTTCTGCCGCCTTTTGTCCCTATTTCAAGCGTTAGTTCTCTGCCTATGCTTATGCCCATCTCTTCGCGTAGCTTATCCCAGCCGTCTGTTTTTTTGCCATCTATGGAGAAAATCGTGTCTCCGCTTGCGATGCCAGCTTCCTCAGCTGCCGAGTTGCTTTCCACAACCCCAACAACGAGCTTGTCGGAAATAGGTTCTGGATTGCCGAGCATATAAATTCCAGTGAGCAAAAAATATGCGAAAATCACATTGAACGCTGGGCCAGCAAAGGCTATCAGAGCACGTTTCCAAATTGGCTGCACGTGAAAATCATCTGGTTTATCCTCGCGTACCTGCTCTGGGTTTTCCCCTGCCATCGCTACATAGCCACCGAATGGAATAGCGGATATGCAGTAGGTGGTTCCATTCCTGTTGACTTTCAAAAGTTTTTTCCCAAAACCTATTGAAAAAGTTAAAACCCTGACCCCGCAGTATTTAGCCGCTAAAAAATGCCCAAGCTCATGTATAAAGACCAAAAGGCTTAAACCGAGCAAGCCCAAAATTATCTGAAAAATCCAATAGATATTCATTTATTTTCACATCCACAAGTTTTGCCGTTGAGTTTTGCCAAAGCTCCCTCCTTTGCCAACGCTTCACGCTGTTTATATGTTCCCATTCTTTTCATCATGCTTTCCCAGTCAATTTGGTGAGCATCAAATTCAGGGCCGTCCACGCATACGAACTTGACCTCTTTACCAACCGTCACCCTGCAGCACCCGCACATCCCTGTGCCGTCAACCATAATGCTGTTCAGGCTTGCGTAAGTTTTTACCCCGTAGGGTCTGGTGGTTTCTGCGCAGAACTTCATCATTATGGGAGGCCCTATGGCTATGGCATAATCCGCTTTTTTGCCCTCGCAAATTTCCTTTAGAGGCTCGGTCACCAAGCACTTGCGTCCATAGGAGCCATCATCTGTGCATATCACAAGTTCGTCCGCAACGCTTTTCAATTCTTTTTCCATTATTATCAAGTCTCTCCGCCTTGCCCCCAAAATGACGGTTACATTGTTGCCCGCTTTTTTAAGAGCCTGTGCTATAGGATACATAGGAGCTGCACCTATGCCACCGCAAACGCAAACCGCATTGCCAAAATTCTCAATATGGGTGGGTGAGCCTAGGGGACCCGTTAGCACAGGAATAGAGCCCCCCACCTTGAATTGGGCCAAATCCAAGGTTGTTTTGCCAACGGATTGGAAAATTAGGGTTATGGTTCCTTTTTCTCTGTTTGCATCGGCTATGGTTAATGGTATTCTTTCCCCTGTTTCCAAGTCTGTTTGCAAAATTATGAATTGCCCGGCAAGTCTTTCTTCGGCTATAAGGGGTGCTTCTACCGTGAATTTGTACACGTCATCCGAAAGCTGCTCCGTTTCCAGTATCTTTGCCATAGCACTGTAAAATAAAAAATTCTAAATTTGACGGATATGCCAAAAATCTATGCAGCAAAATTTTCAGATGGAACTCATTGGTTGGGTGATAATTGGCCCGATTGCGAAAAACGTGTTGCTGGGAAACAAGGCGTTAAATATAAGTCCTTTATAAAAATGGAGGATGCCAAAGCCTGGATTACCGGGAAAAAGGTGGTGAAAAAAGGGCTTCGCATATACATAGATGGTTCTTTTATGCCTACGAGCGAATATGCGGGCTGGTCTTGGATTGCAGTTGAGAACGGAGTTCAAATAGCTTGCGAGTTCGGCAGAACTCCTCACCCAGCTTTGAGCAGAAACATAGACGGGGAGCTTCACGCTGCTTGGAAGGCTATGGAATATTTGGCAAAGAATAAACGCAAGGGCACTATTTGCTACGATTATCAAGGCGTTGAGAGCTGGGCTATTGGTGATTGGAAGGCGAACAGCGCGGTTTCAATAATATATATGAACAGAATTGCGGAGATAAAAGAATGGGCAAGTTTTGAAAGGGTAGCAGGGCACAGCGGAGATGAATGGAACGATAAAGCGGACGAATTGGCAAAGGGTGCTTTAAAAAATCCTTCTGTAGAGAAGAAAACAATAGAAAAGAAAACGGTAGAAAAGAAAAAGAAAAAATCTTAATCCATGCGGATAATTTTGGATATAAATAATTTTTGGTCGCCCAGCGGGGGCGGGGTTCGCCGTTATCATTTGCAGAAGATGGAATATTATCAAAAAAAACAAACCGATTACAAGCTCGTTTTTTTAATGCAGGATAACCATAACGGAGTGGAGGAAATTTCTCCAACGCTCACTATAGAGCATGTGAAGGCCATGAAAGTTCCGGGCAAGTGGTGGGAATACCGTTTTATTTACAACCCAAGCCATATAAGACCTTATATCAAAAAATACAACGCAGACATAATAGAAGTTGGCTCGCCTTACGTGCTCCCTGCTGCTGTTCGCAGAGCGTGCGAGGGCTTAGAACGCAAGCCTATGCTCACGGGTTTTTGGCATGCGGATTTTCCCGTAACCTATATACGCCGCACATTCGGCAGGGTAAACGAATTGTTGGGGAAGCAACTTGAAAACGTAGCTTGGGCGTATGCACGCCATCAATTCAAGAACTATCAAGGTATCCAGGTCTCTTGCAAAGAGGTTATGGAAAGAATGAGGAGCAGGGGTTTATTGAATTTGCATTGGCTACCCCTTGGCATAGATTCAACTTTATTCACCCCAGCTTGCAGAGACGGCACTCTTGTTGAGGAATTGAAAGCTGGCAACCCAAATAGGCTAACCATGTTTTTCCCACATCGTTTTTGCAAGGAGAAAGGAGTATCGCTTTTGCTGGATGCTTACCCGCTTGTTTGCAAGGAATTGGGCGTGGAGCCTGCGCTTGTTTTTGTTGGAACCGGCAACAGGATTAGCCTTGTTGAGGAGGCGGTGAAAAAATACAAGCACGTTAAATATGCGGGTTTTATCAAAAAGCAGGAGGAAATGACAAGGTGGATAGCTAGCTGTGAAATGGGTTTTGCCCTGAGCGGCTGGGAAACTTTTGGGTTTTCCATTCTAGAGGCTATGTCTTGTGGGCAATGTTTGATAGGAGCGAATACCGGAGCGGCGGCGGAGCATATAAGAGAATCCGGCGGCGGGATTATTTTGCCGGAAATGACCCCAAAAGCACTTGCCAAGGCGATTTGCGAAACTGCGGAAAACGAGGCAAAAATGCTGGAAATGGGAAAAAATGGCAGGGTATATGCTGAACGTTTTTCCTGGAACGCTTGTTTTGAGCGCCAAAGGGAGTTTTACGATGGTTTATATTGAGCTTTTGTTCATATTTAATTTATATTTATATTACTTGTACTAAAAAAGGAGGTTTTTATATGCTTGCCGAAAAAAATATCGTTGCCGATATGATTCGTTCTGGTGAAACTTTAATGTTGTCCGGCACGGAAGAAATGCTAACCGGGCTCCCCAATGGCAACTGGATAGGAGGCACATCCTCCTATTTTATGAACGATGACGGAGGGCAAAAAAACACCGATAAAATTTTTGTTATGAATATGCCAGCAGATGTAAAGCTCAAAGAGGTAAAATTTTACGATTCAGAACACCTTGCTGATATTTCCAAAGAATCACCGGATAACGGCTTCACTTACCTGCTGATGCCCTTTGGCACTAAAGCGCATTTGAACTATGCCGAAAAAGCACCTTTTTACCCCGGGCAATTTAACAAGATAACCATAGGCTGGGTAGCAGGAGTATCTTTGGAAGATTTGGGCAAAAAAACTACCAAGGTCTATAACGGTCAGAATGGGCACGTTTCCGATATGGATGCCCTTGCCATGCATTGCAGCTTGCCAGATAACAAATACGCTATGATTTCCACCATAAACATTTACGAGGCGGATAAGAGAGCTACAATAGTTTTCCCGAACAGCGGTTTTGAAGTGGGCGATTGCCTTATCAACGGTGAGCAGAGAAATATAGTCAGCTATATGAAAGGAAACAACATAGATTTTAAGTATCCTATTGTTTCCAGTTTCCAATTTGGCTCCGCAATATCCAAAAGGCTGGATACTTCGGGTTATACATCTTTTACCGAATATCCGCCGGCTCCAGACCACAGCGGCAACTACGTAAACGTATCTTTCGCAAACATTAAAGACGACAAAGCCCAGCTTTACGCACCTATATTCAAGGATGTAAAATACTACTTTGCCAAACCCGCGGATTATTTAACCGAGTTCAACAAGAATTTGACCGCTGTCTCCGATGAAATGGCTTTCTCTTTCAGTTGTATTTTGAATTACATGAATTCAAATTTAGAAGGCAAAATCACAAAAGGGATGTACGGTCCGTTTACATTTGGAGAGATAGCTTACCAGTTGCTCAACCAAACTTTGGTGTATTTAGATATAAAAACAAAAGGATAGCCATTGAGCATAGCCTCCACAAGCATTAGAAGACCGGTTTTAACAATAGTATTATCGGCACTCATAGTGCTTTTTGGGGCTATAGGTTTGTATCAGGTTGGGGTTCGCGAATACCCTGCCATAGACCCGCCTATAATAGATGTTCGCACAACTTATACCGGCGCAAATGCGGAAGTTGTGGCAAACCAAATCACGGAACCGTTGGAGTCCGCCATCAACGGTATAGATGGGATAAGAGCCATAATGTCAACTTCGCGAGAAGAACAATCCAACATCACTGTGGAATTCAATTTGGGTGCGAATATGGAGCAAGCCGCTAACGACGTGCGAGACAAGGTTTCCCGTGCTCAGAGGTTTCTCCCTGACGATGCTGATATTCCGGTTGTTTCAAAAGCAGATGCCAACTCCACGCCTATAGTTGTGCTCTCACTCGGCAGCAACACCATGAGCCTGTTGGATCTCTCGGATTTTGGGGAAAGGGTTCAGGAGAAAATTCAGACAGTTCCTGGAGTGGCGGAAGTTAGGATATGGGGTATAAAGAGATATGCTATGCGTATTTACATAGACCCTGTGCGCATGGCGGGGGCTAATTTAACCATAGACGTAATTAGGTCTGCGCTTGAAAGGGAAAACGCGGAAATTCCCGCTGGGCAGCTGGAAGGGACGGCTGCAGCTGTTAGTTTGCGTTCGAGTTCTAAATTGAGAACGGAAGAGGATTTTCGCAATGTTATTCTGCTTTCAAGCGGAGAGAAATTTATACGCCTGAGCGACGTGGCAGAAGTTGTGCTAGGTGCGGAGAACGAGAGAAACACGGTTAGGATGAATACTAGGCCTATGGTTTCTCTGGCGGTTATTCCGCAACCCGGTTCTGACCAAATTAAAATAGCGGACGAGGTTTTGAGCAGGTTGGAGAGTATTCGCAAAGACCTGCCGGAGTCCATAGTCATTCAGCTCTCTTTTGACAATACCAAGTTTGTGCGAGCCGCACTTTCGGAGGTTAGGGAAACCATCGTCATAGCTTTTTTGCTAGTTGTGGCTATTATTTTTATGTTTTTGAGAGATGTTAAAACAACGTTGATTCCAGTGTTTACCGTTCCCATTTCCTTGATAGGCGTATTTTTCTTAATTTGGGTTTTGAATTTTTCCATCAACATTCTAACGCTTTTGGGAGTTGTTCTGGCTATAAGCCTTGTTGTGGACGATGCCATTGTTGTTTTGGAAAATATATTTGCAAAGGTGGAGGAAGGGCTTTCGCCCAAAGAGGCGGCGGTTAAGGGCGTTAATGAAATTTTCACAGCGGTTGTGGCTACAACCCTGGTTTTATGTGCGGTGTTTTTGCCGCTGTTTTTTATGCAGGGATTCACAGGGCGGCTTTTCAGGGAGTTTTCTATTGTGATAGGTGGCTCCGTTATAATTTCTTCTTTTGTTGCTCTAACGCTTGGCAGTATGCTCTCCAGCCGTTTTCTCAAAAAGAATGAAAAGCATAACCGCTTTTATACCGCAACCGAACCGTTTTTCAATAAGCTCTCTTCCACATATTCCAGATTTTTAGGGAAAACCTTAAAGCGGCCTATGCGGGCTATCCCCGTGATTTTGGCATGTGCGGTCATCGCCGTTTTTGCTTTTTTGAATTTGCCGAGCGAGCTTGCTCCTTTGGAAGACCGCTCGCGTGTCAATGTTCAGGTCACAGCCCACGAAGGTGCCCCGTTTTTGTTTATGAGCGATAAAATGAAAATAATAGAAAAGATGATTATAGAAAATGTGCCTGAGATAGACCGTATTCTTGTGCAAACGGCTCCTGGGTTTGCTGGCATGGCGAATAACGGAAACGTCTCCGTAATGCTCGTGGATCCTAAAGAGCGCAAAAGAACTCAACAGCAGATAGCAAACGATTTGAGAGGGATTTTATCCAGGGTGGATGGTGTTAGAATTTCAATTCAACAGGAACAAACCATTCGAGTAGGCTCGCGGAGTGGCTTGCCCGTGCAAGTGGTAGTTCAGGCTTCGGAGATAGATTCCCTAAAAAAATATTTGCCATCGCTTATGGAAAAAATTCAGCAGAGCCAGCTTTTAACAATGGCGGATGTAAATTTGAAATTCACAAAACCACAGCTCGATGTTGAAATGAACAGAGACCGTTTGCGCGCTTCTGGCGTTACTCCGCGTGAGGTGGCAACCGCATTGCAGCTTGCGTATAGCGGTTTGAGATACGGTTACTTTTTGAAAGAGGGAAAGCAATACCAGATTATGGGGGAAATAAATTCCCAGAACCGTTCAGAACCGGCATCTTTGCAAACCCTTTATGTCAGGAACAGCTCGGGCAAATTGGTTTCGCTAGACCAGCTAGTTGATTTAAAAGAACGCGCTGTTCCTCCGCAGATTTTCAACTACAACCGTTATGTCTCCGCGACTATTTCCGCAAGCCCTGCGCCAGGCGTTGCGCTTGGAGATGCCATAAGCGAAATGCAGGGCATAATCAAAAGAGAGCTTACGGATAATTTCAGAACGGAACTAACAGGAACCTCGCGAGATTTTATGGAGGCGTCTGGTAGTTTGGCTTTGGTGTTTGTGCTTGCGTTGATTATAGTGTATATGTTGCTGGCCGCCCAATTTGAAAGTTTTAGGCATCCCTTTACCATTATGCTAACCGTGCCGCTTGCCCTTTCGGGTGCGCTTGCATCGTTATATTTTGGCGGGCATACCATGAATATATTCAGCCAGATAGGGCTTGTGATGTTGGTTGGGCTTGTCACAAAGAACGGAATTTTGATAGTTGAGTTTGCAAATCAGAGACGTGCGACCGGGTTAGACCTTCGCCACGCTGTTGCTGGTGCTGCGGGAGCACGTCTGCGCCCCATTTTGATGACAACTTCCACAACCATCTTTGGGTTTGCACCCATTGCGCTTGCGCTTGGAGCGGGTGCAGAGAGCCGCGTTCCTATGGGCGTGGCGGTTATAGGCGGAGTTGTTGTATCTCTGGTTTTCAGCTTGTTTGTGGTGCCAGCTGCTTATTTGCTTATAAGCAAAAAGGATGTTGGGCAAAACTAAAAATTTCTACATTAAACATATGTCCGATATCCAACTAACCTGCCCGCACTGCAATATGCAGATAACTTTTGGTTTAGGATGCAATTCCGAGTCAAAAGACGGCGAATTGCTCGGTTTTGTATTCACATGCCCCAACTGCCGTACTCCGGTGTCTTATCAGGCAAAGGAAGATTCCGCTGTGGAATTGGATAAAAATGCTTTTGAAAATCTTCAGCGCGCTGTGAAGAAAAAAACAGAGCCTGAAGCGGTAGCTTTCGCAAGGAGAAACCGCCCTGCTGCCCGGAAACTTATGGATGGAGATATGTTCGACAGTATGCTCAAGGATATAAAGGAAAGCGACAACTACGATGATTTTTTGAAACGAATAAATAACTAGAGCTTAGACTGCTGGCTTACACTCAATTTCCTCGTCTGTGATGTGCAGAGCCATAATCATAGCCATATCATCTGGCTCGTCTTCAAAATCCACCACTAGGCCTATTTTTTTGGAATTATCCTTTGATTTCTCAAAATGCACGATATCGGCAATTTTCATGGGTACCATAGTTTGGCCAGCTATGGAAACCAAAAGCTCCATGCCTTTATTTATAGGTCCTTCTGTAACCTTGCCCTTGAAAATGAGAGAGCTTCCGTCTTCTGACGGAACCGTTTTTTTGACAAGGAATTTAGGCATCGTCAAAAACACCATTGGGCTAAGAGTTGGGACATATAAACCATTATGACCAAAATATAGAAAAAATTTTAAATTATGTCAATCATGGAGCATTTTTTAACAGTTGGACGCATTCCTTTTTTAGTTTGCGCTCCATTTTTCCATCGTTTTTTGGATAATCCATTGCCCCAAACTCGCTTTTTAGATGGAGTCCCGAGCGAGCAGAACAAAAGGCTTAGAGAGGGTAGTATTATGCTTTCCCCTTCTTCGTCTATAGAATATGCAATGAATCAAAAAAATTATGTAGCTTGCAATAGATTCTGCACGTCAAGCACTCTTGAAATTCGCTCGGTTAAATTATTTTCAAAATATAAATGGGAAAATTTAAGCGGAAAATCCGTGCATTTAACAGAGGAGAGCGAGACCTCTGTTCGTTTATTGAAACTGCTTTCTAGCCAGCGTTTTAAAGCAGAACCTATTTGGAAAACCGAAGTTTTTGACGAAGCCTGCGATGCCAGGCTTTTGATAGGCGATAGTGCCCTGAGGGAGGCCGAAGATAAATGGGAATTTAGCTACGATTTGGCTTCTGTTTGGCAGGATTGGCAAAATTTGCCCTTTGTTTTTGGTCTGTGGATAATAAGAAAAGAAGCCTTGGGCAGAGGCTCCCTAGCTTTACTCAAAAACTATTTGAACGAAACGGAAACGAGCATAAGTGATTTTAAGAGAGATAGAAAACTGTGCTTGCAAAAGTGGGAAAAACATTACCCGCATTGTTTGCCGCAGAGTTTAGCTTATGATTACTACAATGCGGTTGATTACAACTTTACAGCCAAGCACGAAGAGTCTTTAAAAAAATTTTACGAACTTTGCGAAATGCCAGTTGAACTGAATTTCATTTAGCGTTTTCGTCTAAACGGTTTGGAGATCCAAGACAGCAGATAAGAGAAGATTAGATATAAAATGGAAATTGCCAGAGCGTAAAGCATTATGGAATAAAAAAGAGACAGCATAATATCTATTTTTCCCGTAAACATGTGCGTAAAGGATAAACTATCCAATCCGTATTTCAAAAACGCGCTAGCTATCAAATTTACGAGGAATATCAAGCCTAGCAGGATAAAAAAACTGGGAACCGTACCTTTAAGGTCATTGGCGCTGAGTGCAGCGTGGCTCGCAACGCTGAGCGAAAGGTAAAAAAACACCCAAAACCGCCAATTGCCAAAATTATCTGAGTTAAAAATAATATTTTTAAAAATTTTCCAGCCGGTTATCCTTATGCCTTCATCTAGCTCCTGGGGTAAGCACCAAGGCAAAAAAATCCACAGCAAGATGTAAATCACCAATGCGCCAAAGAACATCGGGGCTACGCCTATAAAAAAATTGCCTAATTTTTGATATATGCTTCTCTGATTGTATTCGTGCTTGATGTAACCAGAAGTTCCGTCTTTTCGCGAGGAAAAAAACTTGATTTCGGTGATTTTATGCCCAAAAATAAGGCAAAAAAGTGCCTGCCCTGCTTCGTGCACTGGAGTCCCTACCCAGCCGGTTAAAAATAGGCATGCTTTGCCACCTATAGACTGGGTAAGATTTTGGTTCCTCAGCTTGGAAACCCAGTACAGGGCAAAACCTATAAGGAAAAGAGGGCCAAAAAGCCAAATAATCTGTTTTAAACTCGCTACTATGGCGTCAGATAACAAAAAGTAGAGCTTGTCGGTAATCTCCATAGATTAAATTTAGCAAATAATTCTTACGCTTTGCCTCTTTTTTTTATATATTTAAGGTGAGAGGTTCTTATGAAGAAAATAGTTCTTATTCTGCTTGTGCTTGTGGTTGCGGCTTTTGCCCAAGGAAAAAACAGTAAGGTTAAATCGAAGAGAGGCGATATAGACCTTACTAGTGCGGCTGGTGGTAGCCAAGTTGTTTGCACGGCTTCCTTTAGCGATGAAATGACCGTTCTCAACCAAAAAGATACCCATACCTTGGTTAGAGCATCTTGCGGTCAGGGCTGGGTTGAAAATGGAGCTGTAGAAAGAGTTGTGCAAGGGCCGGGCGATAAGGGCATGAGCCTAGAAGCCGTGGACGTTGTAGGATGGATGGATAACCCAAGTGCTGTGTTCGTTTTGGATCAGGATGCAGGTAGCTTTGATGGTATCAATATAGAGCGCAATTTCAAAGACTTTCTCGTAAACACCGTTGATAGAGAGCAGACCGAAATGCGGAATGGCGAGAATTAAAAAGTTTTTTTTGATTCTGCTTGTAAGCAGTATCTGGGTTCAGATAATTTCTTGCGATGAGCAAGAAGTGAAAGTGGTAGAAAAACCAAATCAGCCAAGCCCTGAAGCCCAGCTTGCGGAAATTCAGAATAGAATAGATTCACTCAAGAATTTTATATCAAAGCAGCCGATTCTCAAAGCGGCTAAGGTTGAGCCTAATTACGGGCTTTTCCAAACCTTGCAGAGCGTAGGCTTAGATTTAAAGCAGTCCCTGAAAATCATAAATACCCTTGCGGATACCGTGGAACTCGGTGTTCTAAAGGCTGGGCAGATTTTTTGGGTGGGCTTTGACCCAATAGACACATCAAAAGCGGTTCTGTTCAGGTACGCGGAAAATCCCGCGGCCATCCATTTTTTAATAGCCGATTATGCGGGGGAGTGGAAATATAAAATAACGGAAAATCCGGTGAGTGTTCGCTACGCTTTATATGAGGGAGTTTTGGTGGAAGGCAAAACTTTATACAACACTTTAAGGGATATAGGCATTCCTCAAACCATGGTAGGCGTTGTGGCGGGTGTTTTGGAGTGCAAAGTGAGTTTTAGAACAGATGCGCGCGCCGGAGATGAGTTTAAAGTTTTGTTAAAGGAAACACGCTTTCAAGATTCTGTGTGGATAAACGGAAATGTTTTATATGCTGGCTATAACGGTTCAAAGGTAAAGCACAGCGAGGCTTTTATGTACCAAGAAGCAGACCCCAAGAGTTCATATAACGCTCATTACACCGAAGAAGGCGAAGCTCTTATACATTCGGGGCTTAGGTACCCTTTAGACAGGTTGCATATCACAAGCCGCTATGGTTACCGCATTCACCCTGTCACGGGTGCTAGGGCATTTCACAACGGAGTTGATTACAGGGGGGCGGTTGGAACCCCTGTTTATGCGGTGGCGGACGGCGTTATAGTGCGGTCTTCTTATGATGATGCGAACGGCAACCACGTGGCTATTAAACATTCCGATAACAGCCAGAGCTGGTATTTGCATCTGTCTCAAAGAGGCGTTGGAATGGGGCAGAGGGTTAGGAGCCGGCAGATTATAGGCAAGGTTGGCAACACAGGCAGGAGCAGCGGTCCTCATCTGCATCTTGCCATAAAGCAGCCAAGCGGTTCTTGGATGGACCCTCTTCTTAAAAAAATGATTGCAACGCCCAAGCTGGAAGGTGCAAAATTTTTGGCTTTGCAAGAGCAGATAAAAACCATTCGGAGCATTTTTGCAAGAACTGACAGAGCTGAGTCAAAAAATATAAGCGACTCGTTATTCGCTACGGTGAAGTGGGTTGAGGCGGATTGATGTTTTCTTCGGTTCTCTCTAAATTCAGTTGGAATGATGTGGAAAAAAGAATTGCTACGGCTACTCTGCAATCCGTTGAGCGGGCTATTTCCAAAAAAGAGAATTTGAGTTTAGACGATTTTGTAGCCTTGATTTCCCCTGCAGCTGTTCCATACTTGGAAAATATGGCAAAGAAGAGCAGAGAAATGACACTCCGCCGTTTTGGGAAAACCATTCAGCTCTATTTGCCGCTTTATCTTTCCAACGATTGCACCAATTCCTGCGTATATTGCGGGTTTAATCAAAAAAATCACATTGAAAGAAAAACTCTAACCGAGAAAGAAATTTTTGCGGAGATTATGGAGATAAAAAAACTCGGCTCCTTTGAGCACATTCTTCTGGTGACGGGCGAAAGCCCAAAGAATGCGGGTTTTGAATATATAAAGAATGCGGTTAAACTCTGCCACGAACATTTTTCTGCGGTTTCAATAGAGGTTCAGCCACTTGGTATGGAAGAATACGCTGAGCTTGCTAAATGCGGAGTGAGTGCGGTTTATGTCTATCAAGAAACTTACAGGGAAGAGACTTATAAGCAGCACCATCCCGGTGGCAAAAAGAGCATTTTTGAATATCGCTTGCATTGCCCGGATAGGGTTGGAATTGCAGG